>NZ_JBQKGL010000010.1:0-135693 GCF_052118825.1 Bilifractor sp. LCP21S3_A7
AGTACTCATACTTGTTGAGGATTGCGGGAGTGCGAAGCACGGAGCAATCCGGAGCTTATGGAGCGAACAAGAAGGAAAACGCTTTCCAGGTTCGTCGCACGCGAAGCGCGCGAAAGAGCCTGGAAGCGATTTCGAAGGCAACAAGTATGAGGACGAAGTGACGCGAAAGCGGCACGGGAGTACTCATACTTGTTGAGGATTGCGGGAGTGCGAAGCACGGAGCAATCCGGAGCTTATGGAGCGAACAAGAAGGAAAACGCTTTCCAGGTTCGTCGCACGCGAAGCGCGCGAAAGAGCCTGGAAGCGGTTTATCAGTAGCCGATAAGCCAGTCATAGAGCTCCTGATATTCCAGTGCGGAACGATACCAAGAGAAATCAGCAGCCATTGCCCGGTCGATGATTTTGTTCCACTCTCTTCTCTTGTCATAGTAGATCCGTTCTGCATACCGGATAGTTCCCAGCATTTCATGTGCATTGTAGTTTGCGAAGGAAAAGCCGGTTCCTGTGCCTTCATATTCATTATACGGCTCTACGGTGTCCTTGAGACCTCCTGTCTCGCGGACGATCGGTACCGTTCCGTAGCGCAGAGCCATCAGCTGGCTGAGACCGCACGGCTCAAAGAGCGACGGCATGAGAAAGGCATCACAGGAAGCATAGATCTTGTGTGAGAGGTCATTCGAATAATAAATGTTCGCGGATACCTTCTTGTCATATTTCCATGCAAAATGACGGAACATGTTCTCATATTTCGGATCACCGGTTCCGAGAACGACGAGTTGAATGGCATCCTGGCAGATCTCGTCCATCATGTAAGCGATCAGGTCGAGACCCTTCTGGTCGGTCAGGCGGGATACAATTCCGATCATCATTACCTTCGGATCAATTTCGAGTCCAAGCTCTTCCTGAAGCGCGGTTTTATTCTTCTGTTTCTCCTTTCGGAAATTCTTTGCGTTATAATTCTGAACGATAAGCGAATCTGTTTCCGGGTTGTAAACGTCATAATCAATGCCGTTGACGATACCCCGCAGATCGTGCGCACGGGCGCGCATCAGGCCGTCAAGGCCCTCTCCGTAAAACGGCGTCTTGATTTCCTCGGCGTAGGTTTTGCTCACGGTGGTGATAGCATCTGCATAGACAAGCCCGCCCTTCAGATAGCTGCCGTCCTTGTTGTATTCCATTTTGTCCGGTGTGAAATAGTAGTCTGAAAGGCCCGTGATGTTCTTCATTGTCGCGGTATCCCAGATGCCCTGGAACTTCAGGTTGTGAATGGTCATCACGCTCTTTATACCACGGAAAAATTCGTTGCCCTGGAACCGTTCATGCAGATAGACGGGAATCAGTCCGGTCTGCCAGTCATGGCAGTGAATAACATCCGGGCGGAAATCGATGATCGGGAGGATTGACAGAACAGCCTTGGAGAAAAACGCAAACTTTTCAAGATCCCAGGGCATGCCGCCATAGATCTGATCACCTGCAAAATGCTCCTCATTATCAATGAAATAATAGGTGATGCCCTCGTATTCCATCTTGAAGATACCTACGTACTGCTGTCTCCAGTTGAGATCCATGTAGAAATTGGTGACATATTCCATCTGGCTGGAATATTTCTCGGCGATCTTAGTGTATTTCGGGATTACCACCCTACAGTCGTAATATTCCTTGTTCAGACATTTTGGAAGAGAACCGACGACGTCCGCAAGACCTCCGGTTTTGATAAAAGGGACACACTCAGATGCTGCAAATAGTATTTTCTTCATCGCTTCTGAAAAACCTCCTCGGGCAAATTAAATAATTTCCGGAATTCTCCCCTCGTCTGCGGGAAAATTCCGGAGTCTGGGACGCGGCTGTTAATAGAAAAATGCGTCGGAACCAGAGACTGCAGGAAAAATCATCATTATGCATGATATAATGCCGTGCAGTTTAAAGAGTTTTGTATAATTTTATTATATCTGTTCTTCTTGTGAAAAACAACAGGACTTTGTGTCCTTTCCGGCATAGCTCTTCCGTATGGCTTCTCTTACGGGAAGTATCATGGACGGAGATACCGAAAGCTCATCGACGCCCATCTGCAGGAATGTTTCGGTCAGGGAGGTGTCTGCACCGAGCTCACCGCAGATGCCGACCCAGGCGCCGCCGGCATGACCATTCTCGATGACCTTCTGGATCAGCCGGAGCACTGCCGGATGATGCGGGTTATAGAAGCGGTCCAGTTTGTCATTCTGACGGTCCATGGCAAGTGTATACTGTGTGAGGTCATTGGTTCCGATGCTGAAGAAGTCCACCATCCTGCCAAGCTCATCGGATATGATCGCTGCGGCGGGAGTCTCGATCATAATACCTTCTTCCACATTACCAAAGGGAACTCCATCGGCGGACAGCTCTGCACGTACAGCTGCCGAGATCTTCTTGATCTCTTCAACCTCCTCCGTGGAGGTGATCATCGGATACATTACGGAGATGGTCCCGTAGGCACTTGCACGGTAGATGGCACGGAGCTGAGTCTTAAAAATCTCCGGACGGGTCAGACAGATGCGAATGGCACGGAAGCCGAGCGCAGGGTTGTCTTCCTTATCGAGATGGAGATAATCCGCCTGCTTGTCGGCACCAATGTCGAGTGTGCGGATAATGACTTTTTTGCCAGCAAGTGTCTGCGCAACGGCCTTGTAGGCCTGAAACTGCTCTTCTTCCGTGGGCATGCTGTCACGCCCGATGTAGAGAAATTCACTTCGGAACAGTCCGACACCGCCTCCGTCATTTGCCAGAACAGAGGCAAGATCCTTAAGGCCTCCGATATTGGCGTACAGATTGATCTTCCTGCCGTCAACAGATACGTTATCCTTTCCCTTCAATTCTTGGAGCAGGCGCCGTTCCTCCAGATCCTTGTCCTGTTTTGCCGTCATCTCATGGATAATTTCCTCATCCGGGTCCAGATAGAAGGTGCCCGTATGTCCGTCAACGACGGCCATTCTTCCGTCCCAGGAGGGGTCTGCCGGAATATTGATGAGTGCGGGAATATTCATGGTTCTTGCGAGGATTGCCGTGTGGGAGTTTGCGGAGCCGTATTTTGTTACAAATGCGAGGACCTTGTCCTTGTCCAGCTGAACGGTTTCACTGGGCATGAGATCGTCAGCAGCTATGATTACCGGCTGATCGAAGGTGGCCGTTGTATCTTTGCCGGAAAGCACAGAAATCACCCGCTCGGAGATGTCCTTCATATCTGCGGAGCGAGCTTTAAAGTACTCATCTTCCATTTCGGCAAACATTTTGGAGAAATTTTCGCCGGTAACTGCGGTCGCGTATTCGGCATTCACTTCTTCGTTTTCTATCATATTGTGCACCGAGTCGTTGAAGTCATCATCTTCAAGCAGCATGGCGTGGACTTCAAAAATAGCGGCATTCTCTTCGCCGACTTTCTTCACCGCATCGTCGTGAAGCCTCTGGAGCTGTTCGATTGCTTCCTTTCTTGCCTTATCATATCGCTCAATTTCCGCAGCGGTGTCCTCAATTTTGAAGCGTTTTACGATATTCTCCTTTTTTCCGTAAAACATGATTCTTCCGATTGCGACACCCTTGAAAATGGCTTTTCCCTCAAATTTTTCCATATGACCTTATATCCTTTCTTAAACGAACCCCGGTTATTATCTGTGTTGAACGGTCATGCTGCGCCACAGGCAGTATCCGTCAGTGGCACAATTATGTATAAAGCCAGCTGCATTCGTTGCTTGGCAACTCTCGCAGCTGGCTTTATACATACTTATGAATTCCCGGGCAGACCTCTGCGAAGAGGAAGATTAAAGATTGTCCTTAAGGAATGCTTCCAGTCCGGAAGCAGCAGTTTCTTCATCCGCGCCTTCAACGATCACTTCGATTTCATCGCCCTGCTTCACACCGAGCCCCATCAGCTGGATCAGTTTCTTCGCTCCTGCCTGCTTTCCGTGTGCTTTGATGGTGATATCAGAGCTGTATTTCTTTGCTGCGGCAACCAGATCACCTGCCGGTCTTGCGTGAATTCCAACAGGATCCGTGATGACATATTTAAAACTTTTCATGGTATCTGAACCTCCTGAACGAATAATGAATAATAGAATATGAAACAGCCTCGGGTAATTTCTTTCATTATAACCTAAGGCAGGATTATCGTTAAGCACTTTATTAAAAGTTTATCGGGCACCTTAAGAAAGTTATACCAGATTCATATTGGTTTCCATCGTTTTCATCTTCCACCCGGTGACTGCGGCAAGATCGCAGCTGAACCTTACATTGAGATTCTGATGGTCTCCCGTGTATGCAGGGTAGAATCTTGATGTAATGACATACTCGCCATCGTTGACGTAGATTTCAAGCAGTGAGGAATCTACAAGAATTCTCAGGAATTCAATGTCCGGAATGATCACCTTGCGTTCCTTCCGCCCGAACCCTGCGGAATCGCTGATAGTGAGACGCAGCACATCCTCCTGGTATGACAGCACTGCTCCGTCTCCGAAACAGATACTCCAGTCCAGATCTCCGGTTCCTTCGAGAAAAGAAATCTCGAAATCTCCGGCTCCGTCAGGAAGAATCATGCTCCCGTGCGGCATTACCGGCGTCTCATCATACCGCAGATCCTTCAGCTCCTCGACGGGGTTCTGGTGAATGATTCCATTCTCAAAGGAGAGCTCTCTTGGAACGGTGAGGCAGTTCTCCCATCCTTTGCCCGCCGGCTCGGCGGTCGGATTGGCGTAAGGAGCATCCGGCATTCCTACCCAGCCTATGAAGAGACGGCGTCCCCGTTCATCGACAAAGCTCTGGGGCGCATAAAAGTCAAAGCCGTAATCCCATTCACGGAAATCATGAAGGCATTGGGCGTCATTGAGGGAACCTTCCACGGTGAAGTAACCGGACTGATAAATGTTCTGATACCGGTATTCTTCTTCCGGAAGCCCCTGGGGACAGAGTGAGAGGAAGGTCTTGCCGCCAAGGCAGAAGTAATCCGGGCATTCCCACATGTATCCAAAACGCTTCTCCGATGTGAGCGCTTTCAGAAAGTTCCAGTGAACACCGTCGTCACTCTGATAGAACAGTACCTCTCCGAAGTCAGTGTCGGCGGAGAGATCCGGCCCCTTGACCCTGGCGCCGAGGATCATATAGTATGTGTCCCCTTCTTTCCAGACTTTGGGGTCACGTACGTGACAGCTGCAGTTTTCCGGGTAGTCACGATTCGTCAGCAGACAGTTCTTTTCGCCAAAATTCTCACCGTCGGTTTCAACCAGAATCTCGTTGGCCTGTCTTCCGCTGTAAGTATAATCGTGATTCCCCGGTTCTTTTACATTGCCCGTATAGTAGAGGCGGATGTGATCCCCTTCCGTGAGAGCGGATCCGGAATAACATCCGTTACAGTCTATCGGATCTGTTGGCCAGAACGGAACGCCTGTGTATTTCAGATGAAGCAGATCTCTTCCGGCATAATGCCCCCAAGTTCTGGCAAATCTGCCATCCGGTCCCGGGGTGTTTGGTGAATACTGGAAGAAAATATGATAAATTCCCTGAAATTGACACAGGCCGTTCGGATCATTCAGCCAGCCGTCCGGAGGCATCAGGTGATACTGAAGCCTCCAGCCTTTTCTGTCTTTCAGCATACCTTGAGGACCTCATCTCCAGGCTTTACGGGACCGGTCTTCATAGCCTTCACATCATTGTAATCGTCGCTGTTTGTGACAATAACAGGAATTGTGGTCTTGTATCCGGCAGCGCGGATCTTGTCCATGTCAAATTCGAGAAGAAGGTCGCCTTTCTTCACGGAATCTCCGGAATTCACATGCGCTGTGAAGCCCTCTCCTTTCATATTCACGGTGTCGATGCCGACGTGAATCAGAACCTCGACGCCGCTATCAGACGAAACGGCAACGGCGTGCTTTGTGTCGAATACCATATCGACGGTTCCATCGAAGGGCGCAAAGATTTTACCGGAAGACGGGCGGATCGCCATGCCCTTTCCGAGAGCCTCAGATGCAAAAGTAGGATCCTCTACCTCTGAGGATGGAATGGCTTCGCCTTCTGCTGGAGCATAGACAATAGTCTCCTTGACCGGAGATTCTACTGCCTGCTGCACATCCTTTTCCAACGGATCGGCAGCCTTTGCGGCTTCAGGAGCAGCTTTTGCAACCGTCTCCGGGTCTTTATACAGAATGAAGGATATAATGAACGCTACCGCAAAGGATGCGATCATGACAATGGCATACTGCAGCCAGAAATCCGTGGTGATCAGGAACCCGAACAGACCTGTGATTCCGTATGCGGTTGCCTTGATTCCGAACAGAGATGCAATCATGCCTCCGATCGCGCCTCCGAAGCAGCCGGCAATAAATGGTGTGCGGTAACGGATGTTGACACCGAAGATTGCAGGCTCTGTAATTCCCAGAAACGCGGAAAGAGAAGCCGGGAGTGCCAGCGATTTTGTTTTTTCGCTTTTGGTCTTGAATGCGACAGCCATGGCTGCTGCTCCCTGTCCGACGTTAGCGGCGGTGGCAACGGGCATCCAGATATTTGCCGGAGGATCCTGGCTGACCATTTGTGCCTCAATCATATTGTACATATGATGGAAGCCTGCTACAACGGTGAACGCGTAGAAGAAACCGATCAGCAGGCCGCCGATTCCGAACGGAAGGCCGATCAGTGTCTGAGCTGCAAGAAGGATCCAGTCCTCGACTACCTTGAAGATCGGTCCGATGATTGTCATGGTCAGAACACCGGTAACCAGTACAGTTACAAGCGGAGTTACGAAGAGATCGATGATCTCGGGCACATGCTTGTGAAGCCACTTCTCAAGCGTACTCATGAACAGGATGGCGATGATGACGGGGATGACATGCCCCTGATATCCGGTCTGCTGTATAGTCAGGCCAAATACCTTCCACACCGGGATATCAGCGGCCTTCATTGTAGCAACGCTCCATGCGTTAATCAGATTCGGATGAATCATGATGAAGCCGATAACTGCGGCAAGATACGGATTGCCGCCAAACTTCTTCGCCGCGCTGACAGCAATCAGGATCGGAAGCATGGACAGAGCCGCGCCTGCGAACAGGTTGATCATGTTGTAATAATCGCTGCCCGCAAGGTTCGGGAATGCATTTGCAAGGCCTCCGAGAATACCGTTCAGAAGTCCGGATGCAACGATTGCGGGAATAATCGGAACGAAGACATCACCGAGAGTCTTGATCGCGCGCATGAACGGGTTCTGCTTCTGAGCAGCCGCCTCCTTCGCGGTCTCCTTCGTTCCTGCTTCAACGCCGGAGATGCTGATGAATTCATCGAATACCTTGTTTACGGTTCCTGTGCCGAAAATGACCTGAAGCTGACCGGACGCCTCAAAGCATCCCTTCACGCCTTCTACATTTTCAACGGCTTCCTTGTTGACCTTGCTGTTGTCCTTGATGACAAGTCTCAGCCTCGTAGCACAATGAGCGGCGGAGGCGACGTTGGATGCGCCGCCGATATTGTCCAGAACGCCCTGCGCTGCTTTCCTGTAATCCAGTGCCATATTTCTTTCCTCCTTGTAGGTAGTGTGCGTCAGATCTGAGGCGGTGCAGCCGGCTAAACGTGTGTCCGGTTGGGTAATCTCCTGACATATTCTGCCGTCGTTAACAGACAGAAAACGGAAAGCGGAGTGCCCTGCCGCAGAGGCTGTGCACAAATGTGGAATCGTTCTCACATGTTTTCATTATATGGCTTTCTAAATTTTTTGTAAACTAAAACGGGAAAGAATTAATACATGAAAATAGAGGGACATTTTGGTGCAACTTTCACAGTCAGAAGTCGGTATTCGGGAGGCGGATGGATTCTCCGCTGGTGAGCTTGCATCCCATCCGGACAGCTCTGTTGTCCTGTTTGCTGCCCGAGAGAAGACCCAGGAGGAGTCGGGCGGTCTCCTTTCCGCTTGTCTTATAGTAATAGTGGACGGTGGAAAGGCGCGGTGTGACGACCTGTCCCTTCTCTGAATCGCCGATTCCGGTGATTTGAATATCTTCTGGAATGCGGTACCCTCTTTCACGGAGGCAGACCATGGCGCCGACCGCTATGCTGTCCGTGGCGCAGAAGATGGAATCCGGGTCCGGATAACGGCTGAGCAGTTCCTCGGCAGCCTCATAGCCGGATTGAATACGAAAGCCGGTTACAACCATCGCTTCAGGCGGAACAGCGATTCCGGCCTCGCTCATGGCGTCGAGAAATCCCGCTTTGCGGTTGTGTCCCGCTGCCTCATCCAGTTCAGTTACCCCGATGTATCCGATCCGTTTTCCGGTTCTGGCCAGAATCTCCGCCTGCTGCTTTGCGGCTTTGTAGTCATCAAAATAGACACACGAGCATGTGCTGCAGTGCTGTCCGAGAACAACTACGGGGAGCGGATACTCCCTGAGGATGTCGTCATGCTCCTTTGTCCATATCGTACCGATGAGTATGACCGCATCGACACTGCCGTTCGCGGCAAAAAGCTTCAGATATTTGATCTCCTCCTGCTCCTGGTTATTCGTATTGGCCAGAAGTACCTCATAGCCTGCTTTTGCGAGGACGGTCGTAATGCCGTCGATTTCCCGGCTGATCGAATCGGAATTCAATTTTGGGAGAATCACACCGATCAGATTTGTGCGCTTGGTTCTGAGCATCTGAGCCTGTCTGGAAGGCTGATATCCGGTCGATTCGATGACGGACCGGATACGGTCCGCTTTTTCCCGGCTTACATAGCCGTCATTGAGGTATCTTGATACGGTGGTTCTTGAAACACCGGCCATTCTTGCAATTTCATTGATTGTCATAAGCTGTCGTCCTTTAGGTAAGAGTAAGGCGTGGAATCCATTCCACAGAAAGATTATACCTTTAACCGCGTGTGGTATGCAATCGGGAAGCGAATAAATCTGAAATTCTTCCGCCTGCTGCATGTCCGGACAGTGCAAGGATCAGGAATTCTGCTGGATGTGGTTATTCGCCATTCAGAAATTTCCGGAGTTCAACAATCCGGTCACGAAGCTCTGCAGCCATTTCAAAGTTGAGCTCCGCTGCAGCCGCCTTCATCTGTTTTTCCAGTTTCCGGATGAGTTTCTCGATTTCAGAAGGAGACATGGATTCTGGGTCCTTCTCCAGCTTTTTCTCATCGGCGGCTACATCTCTGGCAATGCTGATCAGGTCGCTTACCTTTTTGTGAATGGTCTTCGGCGTAATGTGATGCTCTTCGTTGTATTTCTGCTGAATCGCTCTTCTTCGTCTGGTTTCATCGATGGCGCTCCGCATCGAATCGGTGATCGTGTCGGCATACATGATGACATGGCCCTCCGAGTTGCGGGCCGCGCGGCCGATCGTCTGGATCAGGGAGGTTTCCGAGCGGAGGAAGCCTTCCTTATCGGCGTCCAGAATTGCGACCAGTGTGATTTCAGGGATATCAAGCCCCTCTCGCAGAAGATTGATGCCGACGAGAACGTCAAAAACATCCAGACGCATGTCACGGATTATTTTGGTCCGCTCCAGAGCGTCGATGTCGGAGTGCAGGTAGTTCGCCCGTATGCCTGCCTCCTTCAGATACGTAGTCAGATCTTCCGCCATCCGCTTGGTAAGAGCGGTTACCAGGACTTTGTGGTGGCCGCTGACCTCTTTTTTCACCTCGCTGATCAGATCATCGATCTGTCCTTCCACCGGCCGTACCTCAACCTCGGGATCCAGGAGACCGGTGGGACGGATGATCTGTTCCGCCCGCAGCATCTCATGGTTTGCTTCATATTCTCCGGGGGTTGCGGAGACAAACAGGATCTGATCAATTTTGTTCTCAAATTCTTCAAAACTGAGGGGACGGTTGTCCAGAGCAGACGGAAGCCGGAATCCGTAATCGACGAGTGTTGTCTTCCTGGAACGGTCTCCGGCATACATGGCCCCGATCTGGGGGATGGTCCGGTGAGACTCATCGATGATGATCAGAAAATCATCCGGGAAGAAATCCATGAGTGTATAGGGCGGTTCTCCCGGTTTCAGATTCGACATATGGCGGGAGTAATTCTCGATTCCGGAGCATACACCGGTTTCACGAAGCATTTCAATGTCGAAATTTGTCCGCTCCTCGATCCTCTGTGCTTCCAGGAGCTTATCCTCGCTTTTAAAGTAACGAACCCTTTCTTCGAGCTCTTTCTCAATCGCCTTTGTCGCACGGTTGATTGTCTCCTGGGGCATCACGTAGTGAGAGGCCGGAGCTATTGAGACAAAATTGAGCTCCTGCTTTACCTGTCCGGTGAGCAGATCAAAGCGTTTGATCGAATCAATTTCATCACCGAAGAATTCGACGCGGATACCGATATCGCTTTCGTCTGCGGGGACAATGTCGAGGACGTCCCCATGTACCCGGAAGGTGCCGCGGTGAAAATCGATTTCATTTCGTTCATACTGAATATCGATCAGTTTCCGGATGACGTCATCGCGGTCGATTTCCATGCCCGGGCGAAGGGGGATAATCATTTTCTCATAATCCGCAGGGCTCCCCAGACCGTATATACAGGAAACGGAAGATACTACAATGACATCTCTGCGTTCAATCAGTGAGGAGGTGGCAGAGAGACGCAGCTTGTCAATCTCCTCATTTCGGGAGGAATCCTTCGCAATATAGGTATCAGAGGACGGAACGTAGGCTTCCGGTTGATAATAGTCGTAATAGGACACAAAGTATTCCACAGCATTTTCAGGAAAAAATTCCTTGAACTCGCTGTAAAGCTGCGCGGCCAGCGTTTTGTTGTGCGCAATGATCAGTGTCGGTTTCTGAAGTTTTTCGATGACATTTGCCATCGTGAAGGTTTTTCCGGATCCGGTAGCGCCAAGAAGCGTCTCGCACTGATTCCCCTCCCGGAATCCTTTTACCAGTTTGTCAATCGCCTGCGGCTGGTCGCCGGTGGGCTTGTATTCAGAATGCAGCTTGAACTCGGGCATACGTATTTCCTTTCTGCAGTTTCTGCCTTTTTATAATTCTATTAATTATCCTGTATTTTGTCGGGCGTTTCGCCGGAGAATTGATCAAATAGTTTTTCCGGTCTTCTTATGAGCGGGATGAGGTGTCTGATACATTCCCGTCTGCTGCGCCGGAGACGGAGGTAACATTTTCCGTACCATCCTGGTCCGGATCAGAACTGCTGTAGTTTTTCGTTGTTCCTCCGTTTTCCTTTATGACCTGATCTGCTGACTTTCCGGAGAGCTCTTCCCTGATTACAGCGGATGCCTTCTCGAGCTGAATGTCTGATGAGGTATCCTTATCCGCTTTAACGGTAATGTTCGGCGTGATACCGTTGCCGTTTACGTCATGGTGGTCCGGTGTGTAATAATGTGTTGTTGTGATTTTCAGGACGCTTCCGTCCGAGAGTGTATAGGAGTCCTGTTCGATTCCCTTTCCATAGGTGACGGTGCCGACGGCAATGCCGACATTGTAATCCAGTACGGCTCCGGCAAACATTTCGGATGCGCTGGCGGTGTTTCCGTTGACCAGAAGAACAACGGGAAGACTCGTCCGGTGGTCCGTGTCATTGTCCCGCTGCCGCTCTTCTCCATTGCGATCCTGTTCATAGACCAGCGGTCCCTCCGGCATGAAGATTCGAAGCGTGTCGCAGCACGCGCTGACCAGTCCGCCGAGGTTGTCCCGAAGATCGATGATCAGTCCCTTCATGCCCTGCTGATTGAGGCTGTCGAAGGCATTCTGAAACTGGCCGGAAGTAAGGCGGTTAAAGCTGGTAATCTGAATGTACCCAATATCGCCGTCCAGCATGCTGCCGGTCACGACATCGCGGGTCAGCGTTTCCTTCGTCAGAGTGACTTCTCTGGGATTCCCGCCTGACGCAGATACGACGGTCATAGTGACCTGATCGCTGTCACTGTTCTGGATCAGCGAGACCGCGTCTGAGGAGGTCATATCCTCCGTGCCTTTTCCGTTCAGCACGGTGATCAGATCTCCCTCTTGAAGTTCCGCCTTTTCAGCCGGAGAATTATTCATCACAGATTCAATCTTTAAAGCTTTGTCTTCTTCACTTTTTGAGATTGTAATTCCGATTCCTTCCATCTTGCCATCGTTCGACATTTTTATTTTGCTGTATTGCTCCGCCGTGTAGTAGGTGGAGTATTTATCTCCGAGTCCGGTTACGAGCCCGAGATACATGGTGTCTGTCTCAGCCTGCTCGTCGATATCATTCAGATAATATCGCCGGACGATATCCTGGATCTGACGCGTTTTCCGGTAGGCGGAAAGGCTCGTGGGACTGGAGGGAGCGGCAAGTGGTCCGAGATTGAGATAAACGGAAAAGAAGACTGCCCCCGAGATGACTGTTACCAGGATGCCTGCGAGGAAAGGCTTCCAATTTCTGTATAATTTTTTAAGAAGACGAGTTAAAAAAGAATGTGTATCCGGATGATTGCTGTTATTGTCTGCCATTTGTAAACCTGCCTGAATTTTTGGATTGCGTGTGATAGGAAAACCCCGTCTTTTTCCGTCCGGATTAATGAAAAATCAGATGGAAAAAGGCGGGGTGATATTGTGGCGGTCCGACTCTGCCTGAGATAGCGGCAGAGTCCGGGCATGATTATACTTTCAGATGCTTGTGGATCGCTGCCAGGGATCCGATCAGGGCGATTCCGACGCCCAGGATAATTCCGACCGGAAGAAGAATGCGGTAAACGGAATTAACCGGAAGCAGTCCGTTCATAAAGCTGCTCAGTACGCTGAAACGTGAGAGTATGTAGCTCACCGCCTTATTGTATACAAAATATATAATCACAAGCGGAATGGCAGCGCCGATCAGCCCGATCAGGATACCTTCAAGAATAAACGGAAGCCGGACGAACGCGTTCGTCGCTCCGATCAGCTTCTGTATGGCGATCTCCTCTTTTCTGACATTGATACCGACGGTGACGGTATTGTTAATCAGGAATGCAGAGACAACGAGAAGCACAAGGATGATGATGATGGATATTGTAGCAATGAGACGATTCATCGTTGACAAGGTCGTGGATGCCTGCTCACTCTGGTTGACCTGACGGACACCGTCCAGTCCCTTGATGTAGCTGACCAGCTTGTCCTGCTGCTCGATATTATTCGGGTAAACCTCGAAATGAGCGGAGTTCGCCAGAGGATTGTCGTTGTTATTTCTCCATCCCTCTGCAGCCTCCTCGTTGCCGCTGAAGTATCTGGCGGAAAAGCTTTCCCAGGCTTCATCCGCGGATACATAGCGCATTTCCTTGATCATATCTGTCTGGCTGCTGATCTCGGCGCCGATACGGTCAATTCCTGCCTGGTCCACATCCTCATTAAAGAAAACGGTGATGCCTACATTTGTCTCTACATTCCGGAGAATATAGGAGAAGTTCAATACGATCGAGAAAAATACGCCGAATATGAATATACATGCTGCCATTGTCGCAATGGAGGCCAGGGAGAACATTTTGTTTCTGACGATGTTCTTGGCACCCTGTCCGGCATTGTAAAAGATACTTCTAATCTTCAATATAACCACCTTCCTGTTCGTCGCTTACAATGACGCCTTTTCTCAATCGGATTACTCGTTTCTTCATTTTGTTAACGATTTCCCGGTTATGAGTAACTACTACAACGGTGGTTCCCCGCATATTGATTTCTTCAAGAAGCTCCATAATCTCAGCGGAATTCTTCGGATCAAGGTTACCGGTCGGTTCGTCCGCTAGAAGGATATCCGGACGATTGACAAGAGCCCGGGCAAGCGCAACTCTCTGCTGCTCTCCTCCGGAGAGCTCATTTGGATAGGAACGGTACTTGGTGGCAAGACCGACCAGAGTGAGAACCTCCGGCACACGCTTCTTGATGATGCGGTTCGGTTTCTCGATCACACGCTGGGCAAAAGCGACATTCTCATATACATTTCTGTCCTTGAGAAGACGGAAATCCTGGAATACAACGCCGATCCCTCGGCGATATTTCGCAATCCTGCTGCTTCTCATCCGGTTCAGATTGTGTCCGTTAATGGTAATCTTCCCAGATGTCGGACTGAGTTCCTTCAGCATCAGCTCGATCATGGTTGTTTTTCCGGATCCGCTGTTGCCGACAATGAATACGAACTCTCCCTTTTCGATGTTCAGAGATATATGATCGATCGCAGGGTTTTGTCCTTTTTCATATATCTTTGTAACATTATCGAATGTTATCATTTATACTCCTCCTGCTGTGTGGCCGGAGAGCCGGGCATTAGTAGTCCAGTGTCTCCATATACTTCATATACTTCACGACCATGAGTGCAATCTTGAATGTGATGGCATCCTCAAATACTCTCAGGTCAAGACCGGTGCTCTTCTGTAGCTTGTCCAGCCGGTATACAAGGGTGTTTCTGTGAATATAAAGCTGTCTGGATGTTTCTGACACATTCAGATTGTTCTCAAAGAACTTATTGATCGTGGTCAGGGTCTCCTCATCAAAATCATCCGGGGATTTATTTGCGAAGATCTCCCGAATAAACATCTTGCACAGAGGGATGGGAAGCTGATAGATCAGACGGCCGATTCCAAGCTGATTATATGCGTAAACATCCTTTCCATCGGAGAAGATCTTTCCTACGTCCATGGCCATCTTGGCTTCCTTGTAGGATCTGGATACCTCCTTCAGTTCTTTGACGATGGTGCCAAACGCAATATGGACCTCTCCCTCCGGATCTCTTCCTACGGCGTCCAGAATGGAATTCGCGAACTTCTCTGCCTCCGGGTAGTCGTCATCCTCTTCCAATTCCTTTACGATAATGATGCTCTTCTCATCAATGGCCGTGATAAAATCAGAATTCTTGCCATTTATGGTATTCCTGATATTTTCAAGATTTCCCGGATGATCCTTTTCCTGAGAAGCCTCCAGAATGTAGACCACTCTTCTGGCGTCAGGGGTGATATGCAGCTTTTTGGCGCGATTATAGATATCGACAAGGAGAAGATTGTCCAGAAGCAGATTCTTGATGAAGTTGTCCTTATCGAAGCGCTCTTTATATGCGGTCAGCAGACTTTGAAGCTGAAATACGGCCATTTTTCCGACAAGAAGGTTCTCGTCGCCGGATCCCTGGGCAAGCAGAATATATTCGAGCTGATGTTCATCGTACACCTTGAAAAACTGTACGCCGCGGATCGTCTGGGAATCTGCCTGTGACTGGGCAAAATCAAGCAGATCATCTTTTGCCGCGTCCGCCTGGGAGGACGTAGAGACCAAGAGCTTTCCGGCAGTATCATATACACCGAAATCCATCTTGGAGATGTTTTTGAGTCCCTCAATCGTGCTCTGCAGAATCTGGTTCGAAATCATTTTGCTACCCTCTTTCATTCTAAGCTGCCGGAAACCGCGCCTCTACTCATTTAATCTGATCAAAACGCAATTAAACAAGTACATTCTATAATAAATGACACAAAAATGGAAGCATATTTGTGCATTATTTTGGATTACGCGATTTTCAAGGTCCGACGGCCTAAAACCAACGTTCGAATTGTAACACTTTCGTAAATATATTGCAACCTTTACATGCAGAAGACAAAATATAGCGGGGTGGTGGTCCGTACAGATGGTCATGCGTGATTTCCCCGTCTCGCGAGAGGTATAAAGCCAGCTGCTGCCGCGCGGTTATGCGGCGGCAGCAGCTTTTATCCTGATTGTCATATGAAATTCAGACTCCTGCCGGTAGGAATTTATGAAACGCAGGCTTTTGACTCGGCGGTTTTATGAAAATCCGGCTTATACCTCGAAGAGAAGGTCTCCATAAGAGGGCATAGGCCAGAGAGATTTATCAACAATCTGCTCCAGTTCGTCGATCGGTCTGCGGAGAGCCTCCATCGCCGGAGTCACCTTGTCATGGCAGAACTTCGCCTGATCCCGCCCCCTGGCCATCGTGTTGGCCTGTCCGTCAACCTCAGAAAGAGCGCGGAGTGCATTCATGCTCTCCCGAAGAAGGGCGCTGGTCTTCTGAAGCAGTTCTGTCTGCACAGAAACCTCATCGACACCAGCAGCACGCACTGCATTGATGGAATCCGCAAGTGCGGTGGTATAACGTACAACGGCAGGGATCAGACGCTTGCTGGCGATGTTGATCATTGCCTTTGCCTCGATATTGATTGTCTTTGCGTAGTTCTCGTATTTGATCTCAGCACGGGACTCAAGTTCGGTCCTGGTGAAGACATGGAACTTTTCGTACATGCGGACCGTCTGCTCTGTGACGAGCTCCGGTATCGCGTCTACTTCGCAGGTGATATTGGGAAGACCTCTTCTGGCAGCTTCCTTCACCCACTCGTCAGAGTAGCCGTCGCCGTTGAAGATGATCCGTTCGTGCTCCGTGAAATTCTTCTTGATCAGATCGTGAACCGCCAGCTGGAACTGATCTGCTTTCTCCAGGATATCACAGGCGTCGGAAAAAGCCTCCGCTACGATCGTATTCAGTACGACATTCGGCTCTGCAATGGAATCCTGAGAACCAACCATGCGGAATTCAAATTTATTTCCGGTAAAGGCGAAGGGTGAGGTACGGTTCCGGTCGGTCGCATCTTTGTACAGGTCCGGCAGACTGGATACGCCTGTAGAGAGCCGTTCACCTTTCAGGCTTCGTTTTGCGTCTCCGGTGCTGATCAACTGCTCCACGACATCCTCGAGCTGTTCACCGAGGAAAATAGACAGAATAGCCGGCGGCGCCTCATTTGCGCCGAGTCTGTGGTCATTTCCGGGATCTGCCGCGGACTCTCTGAGAAGGCCTGCATGTTCGTCTACCGCTTTTACGATACAGGAAAGAATCAACAGAAACTGAATGTTCTCATGAGGGGTTTTGCCCGGGTCCAGCAGATTGATCCCGTCATCCGTTGTCAGAGACCAGTTGTCATGCTTTCCGGATCCGTTGACTCCCTCAAAGGGCTTTTCGTGCAGAAGACATTTCAGGCCATGTTTTCTGGCAACCCGCTTCAGAGTCTGCATCACGAGGTGGTTGTCGTCCGTCGCTACATTAGCCTCGGAATAAATGACAGCAAGTTCATGCTGCCCTGGAGCTACCTCATTATGTTCGGTTTTTGCTGTCACCCCCATCTTCCAGAGCTCGATATCGACGTCCTTCATAAAAGAAGCGATGCGGGGCTGAATGATTCCGAAATAATGATCATCCATCTCCTGTCCCTTCGCAGGCATAGTTCCGAACAGAGTGCGTCCGGTATAGATCAGATCTTTTCTCTGCAGGTATTTTTTTTCATCGACGATGAAATACTCCTGCTCTGCGCCGATGGAAGGAGTCACCTTTGTGGAGGTCGTATTACCGAACAGTTTCAGCAGACGGAGCGATTCCCGATTGATCACTTCCATGGAACGAAGCAGTGGCGTCTTCTGATCCAGAGCTTCTCCTGTATAGGAACAGAATGCAGTCGGAATGCAAAGAGTGGCTCCACCCGCATCCTTACGGATAAAGGCCGGAGAGGTGCAGTCCCACGCCGTATATCCCCTTGCCTCGAAGGTCGCGCGCAGCCCTCCGGAAGGGAAGGAGGAAGCGTCAGGTTCTCCCTTAATCAGCTCTTTTCCGGAGAAGCTCATCAGGGTTTTCCCGGATGGAAGCGGTGAGGTGATAAAGGAATCATGCTTTTCGGCAGTGAGTCCGTTCAGGGGCTGGAACCAGTGGGTGTAGTGTGTGGCGCCCTTCTCGATCGCCCACTCTTTCATTTCATGTGCGATGACATCTGCGGTATCCAGATCCAGATCGCCGCCCTCATTGATGATTTTTTTCAGTTTTGCGTAAACCTTCTTCGGCAGACGCTCCTGCATGGTTTCATCATTAAATACGAGTTCGCCGAAGATGTCGGCCGGGTTTACATAGGGATTATAATCGTCTGTCATGATTTCCTCCTGCTTGTCTGGAAATTGTTTCTGTCAGCTGCAGCCCGGGCAGTTACAGAAAATGATGACTGCAAAAAGACTGCCGCACTAATGCGGCTAGTGCGGCAGTCTTCATATTTACGCGAACAGTGAGCCGCAGCCGAATGCGAAGTATTCGTGTGCGGCGAGCGTCGCGATAGCGAGATAAAACTCGCGCAGCGTGTTTTATCTCGTTTACGCGAAACATGAACCGTATTCGTCTGCAAAGGGAACGGATGAGTCATGCATCGCAATGGAGAGATAAAGACATGTGTGGCGTGCCTTTATCTCCTTTTCCTCAGGCTTTATCTACGGAACCGAAGAGCCTGATCTTCTCTTCTACCTTTGCGCAGATTGCTTCAGCGCCGGGCTTCAGGAGCTTTCTGGGATCAAATCCCTTACCCTGCTGATCCTTGCCGGCCTCAATGTATTTACGTGTCGCTTCCGCGAATACAATCTGGCATTCGGTATTTACATTGATCTTGGAAACGCCAAGAGAGATGGCCTTTGTGATCTGATCATCCGGAATACCTGTGCCTCCGTGAAGTACAAGCGGCATATCACCGGTCTTTGCCTTGATCGCTGCCAGAGTGTCGAAGGAAAGTCCCGGCCAGTTTGCGGGATATACACCGTGGATGTTGCCGATGCCTGCAGCGAGGAAATCTACGCCGAGATCCGCAATTTTCTTGCACTCTTCTGGATCTGCGCATTCGCCCATACCTACGACACCGTCTTCTTCTCCGCCGATTGCTCCGACCTCAGCCTCAATGGAAAGGCCAAGCTTATGAGATACGGATACCAGTTCCGTTGTCTTCGCGTAGTTCTCGTCAAACGGAAGGTGAGAGCCATCAAACATGATGGAAGTAAATCCGGCCTTGATGCAGGCGTAGCAGGCATCATAGTCGCCGTGATCCAGATGAAGCGCAACCGGAACCGTAATTCCGAGAGATTCATCCATTGCCTTAACCATAGCAGCAACTGTCTTATAGCCTGTCATGTACTTTCCGGCACCCATGGAGACACCGAGAATAACCGGGGAGTTCAGCTTCTGCGCTGTCTCAAGGATTGATTTCGTCCATTCCAGATTGTTGATATTGAACTGGCCTACTGCGTAGTGACCGGCCTGTGCTTTTTTAAGCATCTCAGCTGCGTTAACTAACATATCTTATCCTCCTTAGGATTACTGCGTACATTGTTACTGTGTACCGTTTTGATAGAAGAAGCAACACTGTCTGATTCTGACTCTGCGTGAGCTTGTATACAGACGGATACTGATCTTCTGACGCACCCATTATATACTAAATAGTTTGGCTATTGCAATAGCTTGTGAATTATATGTCAAAAAATGGCGACAGTTTTGCTGTTCAATGCTTCTCGGCCACATTGTTCTGGTCTGGATAGCTCTTGTTTCTGCGGTTCAGGAACAGATTAAGCTTCTTATAGCAGTTTTCGATATTGACATGGTTATGAGAGTCCCCATATTCGCCGTCCAAAGTCCAGGCAATCTCTTCAGATGAATCAATCACAATCCGGTGTGCCTTCAGCTTGTCCACTAGGGGCGAGCTGTTCTCATTGATATTCAGAAGATTCTGGACGATCTCATTGACCTCGATGGGGTTTGTCGGTGTGCGCACAAGTGTCACCTCAAAAAGGCCGTCATTCATGTCAACCGATGTGCCGGTCAGATTCCGCATGCCGCCGACGACACGTGTGTTTGTGATCATTCCGTAGGTGTAGTTGCCCTCGATCCGGCGTCCATCTGCCTGAATGACCAGGTGATAGCTGGGAATTCGGAAGACCTCCTTCCCTGCCTGCAGAAGATATGCGAGATGACCGAGATTATTCTTCAGTGTCTGATCGGTCTCGTAGGATACATTTGTGAACATGCCGAATGCCGCGACATAAGTGAAAAACTTATCGTTGAAGGCTCCGACGTCGCACTGATACAGGTCGCCGAGAACAATGTCGCGGGCGGCCTGGAGCATGTCACGCGGAATTGCCAGGCTGTTGGCAAAGTCATTTGTGCTGCCGGCCGGGATGTATCCCACGGGAAGTCCGGGTATTGTGTCCATTACACCGTCTACCACTTCGTCGAGGGTTCCGTCTCCACCGCTGCAGACCACACAGTCACTCATAGCGGCGTAATTCCGCACAAATCGTGTGGCATCCCCCACCGCCTGCGTGGGGTGAGCAATCACATCATATCCGCCCTGCGTAAAAATATCGATGATGTCCGCGAGCCGGTCCTTGATCATTCCCTTGCCGGAATGCATATTGTAAACGAACAGGAGTTTTTTACCCATAAATAGTCCTTAAATATTCTTGATAAATGATAACAGCAGGTATTAGTGACAATAGAGAGCAGATCCAAAAGCAGCAGAATTGAAACAGGATTCTGGCTGTAATAAGCAGGCTGAACAGACAGCTGCCAATGATCAGAATGAAACAAAAAGGTGTAATTATCCGGGAGATATAGTACTGTGAATAACGATAATAGGTATTTTACATCAAGAGGATTTCTGTTTCAATCAGTCATAAACAGAGAAAAAATTAAAAAACTATAAAAAGACCGCATTCATAATGAATGCGGTCATATCCGGCTGTAACAATACAGCGTATTATACAAGCTCGATCAGGACTTCCATTGCTCCGTCGCCCTTGCGCTGACCGATCTTGATGATTCTTGTGTAACCACCGTTACGGTCTGCATACTTCGGAGCGATTTCATCGAACATTTTTGCTGCCATGTCGACAGTCTTTGTATTGGCTTTTCTGCCCTTCGCCTCTGCCGGAACCTCGGTAATCGGATAGAATACCTTGTTCATCTGACGACGTGCATGAAGTCTGGAAGGAAGATCTTTCTTGAGTTCTTTCTGAACCTCAGTATAAACGGTAACTTTCTTGCCGTTTTCTACCTTCTTCACACGCTTGCCATCGGCGTCCTTCTGCGGAACCTTTGCAGTGACGGTAACTGTCTCAAAATTGTCCTTCTCACGAACCGCAAGAGCAATCAGGCTCTCCGCGATCTTGCGGATTTCACCGGCCTTGGTCTCAGTTGTGCGGATTTTTCCGTGATAGAGCAGGTTTGTAACCTGGTTTCTGAGAAGGGCTTTTCTCTGAGATGATGTTCTGCCAAGCTTTCTGTATTTAGCCATTTCTGTAATTCCTCCATTATTTGTGGAACGGATATTCATGCTTCTTTGGACTTACTGAACATCCGCCGTAATCTACAAATAGAACACGTTCACCCTGCGCTTCTGGTCTTACGGGTTAACTGTATATCTGCAATAATAAAAAAATGATTCTTACTGCTCTTCACTCGGGGCAAGAGACAATCCGAGCTCATTCAGCTTCGCGAGAACTTCCTCGAGGGATTTGCGTCCAAGATTCCGGACCTTCATCATATCCTCAGAAGTTTTGCTGCAGAGCTCTTCTACCGTATTGATACCGGCACGTTTCAGGCAGTTATAGGAACGAACGGAAAGCTCAAGCTCGTCGATGTTCATCTCAAGAACTTTCTCTTTCTCGTTGCTTTCTTTTTCAATCATGACTTCTGCCGTCTTTGCATTCTCAGAGAGGTCGATGAAAAGCTTCAGGTGCTCACTGAGAACCTTTGCGGCAAGACTGACAGCCTCATCCGGACCGAGTGTTCCATCCGTGTAAACATCCAGTGTCAGCTTGTCATAATCGGTCACCTGCCCGACACGGGTATTCTCAACCGTCATGTTGACACGTTCAACCGGTGTGTAAATCGCGTCAACCGCAATTACTCCGATCGGCATATCATCGGTCTTGCCCTTGTCAGCGCCTACATATCCGCGGCCGTTTGTGATTGTGAGCTCCATGTAGAGCTTGCAGTCAGCGCCGCCATTGAGATGCGCAATCACCTGATCCGGGTTCATGATCTCAATATCCTGGTCAACCTGAATATCAGAAGCGCGCACGACACCTTCGCCCTCATACTCGATGTATGCGACCTTCGGCTCGTCGGAACTGCTGTTATTCTTGATGGAAAGGCTCTTAAGGTTCATGATGATTTCAGTTACATCCTCTTTTACACCCGGAATGGAACTAAACTCATGCAGTACACCCTCGATCTTTACCTGGCTGACAGCAGCTCCCGGCAGGGACGAAAGCATGATTCTGCGAAGAGAGTTTCCAAGGGTCGTGCCGTATCCGCGCTCCAGAGGTTCAACGACAAATCTGCCGAATTTCTTATCTTCTGAAATCTCGCTAATTTCAATTTTGGGTTTGTTAAAATCAAACACCTTCAAGTCCCTCCTTCTTATACACGGTCGTCCGATTTCCTGCAAATAACTCTGTATTCATCAATTGCATGTGTGATCAGTGAATATCAGAGATTACTTGGAGTACAGCTCGACGATCTGCATCTCGTTAACCGGAACATCGATCAGATCACGTGCCGGAACCTGAGCGACTGTGCCCTGCAGGGCCTCTGCATTTACAGTCAGCCAGGACGGAACAACGCGTCCGGATGTTGCGTCAGCGATATCTTTCATCCGCTGGGTGGATTTCTTGCTTTCCTTAATTTCGATAACGTCTCCCGGCTTTACTTCATAAGAAGGGATGTTTACAACCTTGCCGTTAACGGTTACGAACTTGTGATCTACCATCTGTCTTGCCTCTTTTCTGGTTCTTGCGAATGCAAGGCGGAAAAGAACATTGTCAAGACGAAGCTCAAGCAGAGCCATGAGGTTCTCACCAGTCTGACCTTTCATGCGGTCAGCCTTTGCATAGTAATTACGGAAGGGCTTCTCAAGCACTCCGTAAATGAATTTTGCTTTCTGCTTTTCACGCAGCTGTGCGCCGTACTCGGAAATCTTGCGGCGGTTATTTCTCAGCTGACGATTGGATTTCTTATCAATTCCAAGATATGTCGGATCAAGTCCAAGGGATCTGCATCTCTTCAGGACCGGTGTTCTATCTACTGCCATTTATATATGACCTCCTGTTGTCAATCAGACTCTTCTACGTTTCGGCGGACGGCATCCGTTGTGCGGTACCGGTGTAACATCACAGATACTTGTAACCTCAAGTCCTGCTGCAGCCAGTGCGCGGATCGCCGCCTCACGGCCTGAACCAGGTCCCTTTACGAATACGTCAACACTCTTTAATCCATGAATAAGAGCTGCCTTTGTGGCAGTCTCTGCAGCCATCTGTGCCGCATATGGAGTAGATTTCCTTGAACCTTTAAAGCCAAGCCCGCCGGCACTTGCCCAAGACAGTGCGTTACCTGCAGTATCTGTCAGAGTAACGATTGTATTGTTGAAAGATGCCTGAATATGAGCCTGTCCACGTTCAACGTTTTTCTTAACGCGACGTTTTGTCGCTTTCTTTACTGCTTTTGGCATAATAAAAACTAACCTACCTTTTCCAAATTAATCGCTTTATCTTCTGATTGTCAAAATGTTCTATCGGAACTGTCAGCAACAATTATTTCTTCTTGTTGGCAACTGTTCTTCTCGGACCCTTGCGTGTTCTTGCATTGGTCTTTGTCTTCTGTCCGCGAACAGGAAGTCCCTGTCTGTGACGTTTTCCACGATAGCAGCCGATCTCCTGAAGACGTTTGATATCCATTGCCGTCTGACGTCTCAGATCACCCTCAACAGTAACCTGAAGCTCTTCGATTGCGGCAGCAAGGTTCTTTACTTCTTCGTCTGTCAGATCTCTTACACGTGTATCCGGATTAACTCCAGCCTGCGCAAGGATACGATTGGAAGTTGTTCTTCCAATTCCATAGATATAGGTAAGACCTATCTCTACACGTTTGTCTCTTGGTAAATCTACACCAGCTATACGAGCCATGTGCGTTTCCTCCTTTGATTCTGACCAGTCATGATTTGCTGAAATTCAGCTGGTCTGGTTAATACCATCTTAAATGGGATGTCGGTATGATACATCCAGCTGCCCAGACGTCGGCAGCCTTTCCTTTCCCGGTCACGACGGCGCCGGTAAGGTTTTAAGCGATATTATAAGGGATCAATCCCGGAGCAAATACCCTGTTCCGGTGATGTCCGCCGGAGGTATCCTGACGCAGCCAGTCAGGTCTCACTTTATAATATCAGTTCCGCATAAGCAGAAGGTCAGAGTGATTAAAGGGAATCAACCCTGTCTCTGTTTATGCTTTGGATTCTCACAAATGATACGAATACTGCCTTTTCTCTTGATAACCTTGCATTTCTCGCAGATCGGTTTTACAGAAGATCTTACCTTCATGAGTATCCTCCTTTCCTTTGATGAAAGCATAATTGATATTGCCTGTACCTTAGCGGCCGTCCTACGGTGGGTTAGTCCTTATAGCGGCACAAAAAGATACGTATAGCATTGTATCATTGAGGCTCGATTTATGCAAGAGAAAATTACTGAAATTTAAAGGATTTTTTCGTGTGAAATGCCAATAGACAGGAAGCTGCAAAAATTAGGGAACTGTACTAATTAAGGTAATATCAGATATTGTTTATAGACGAAAAACGGGGCTTTCTGCCGTCACGTCCGCCTGGACTGCTCCGTCAGAAAGGCCCCGCAGGGACGATTATTTATCTCTCCAGATAATTCTGCCCTTGTCAAGATCATAAGGGGAAAGTTCCAGTGTCACCTTGTCGCCGGGAAGGATACGGATAAAATTCATCCGCAGCTTGCCGCTGATATGAGCAAGTACTACATGCTTGTTCTCAAGTTCAACACGGAACATCGCGTTCGGAAGTTTTTCGAGCACGACGCCTTCTACTTCAATTACATCTGCTTTTGACATTAAAGTTCCTCCTTGCATTTAAGTGCATCTCTGATATCGGTGTCGGTCAGGGTCTGCTGTCTCAGGATCATGGACTCCAGAGACGTCGCGGTTTGAAAACATGGCTGGATGTGTATCCGTTTCTTCTTTTTCGGATGAGCCAGATTCCTGCACGCTCCGTCCGTCAGCCAGATGTCGCCGCCTGATACTTTTGCTACGATGTACAGCTTTCCCTTGTCGTGTCCTGCAAGGCTTCTGGCATACATTCCTTCCTTCAGCTGTCTCATAAATTACCCCTTACTCATTTGATGAGAGAGTCAGAATCTCAGGCTCCCCCTCTGTAATGAGGATAGTATTCTCGTAGTGAGCCGCAAGTGATCTGTCTTTTGTCACAACGGTCCAGCCGTCGTCGAGCCATTCAACCTCATAAGACCCGGTGGAAATCATCGGCTCGATCGCGAGAGTCATGCCCGGCTGAAGACGAATTCCACGTGTCTTCTGGGCAAAGTTCGGAATCTGAGGATCTTCATGCATCTCTCTGCCGATGCCGTGTCCGCAGAGATCCCTGATGACTCCGTATCCTTTGCTTTCCGCATAAGCTCCGATGGCAGTACAGATATCATTCAGGTGAAGACCTGCTCTGGCATAACGGATGCCCTCGAAAAAAGACTGTCGTGTGACATCTATCAGATCCCTGGCCTCACTGCTGATTTCTCCGACCGCGTATGTTCTGGCTGCATCCGAATGGTATCCGTCATAGATCAGACCGGCATCCAGACTGATAATATCTCCCTCCCTGAGGATTCGTTCTCTGCTTGGTATCCCGTGAACAACCTCTTCGTTGATTGAGGTGCAGACGGATGCCGGATAGCCGGAATAATTCAGAAAGTTCGGAACTCCTCCCAGATCCCGGATCAGTTTCTCACCTGCCTCGTTGATCTCCCAGGTAGAAACGCCCGGCCGGATCATCTCCCTCAGCCCTGCGAAGACGTCCTGCAAAAGACGGTTTGACTTGCGCATTGCCTTAATTTCAATTGAATTCTTGATGGTTACTGACATAATCTGCCCCAACTGCTTTATTATACAGAATCAGCCCAGTTTTGCAACGATATCGGCAAAAACTTTGTCAATATCCTGTGTGCCGTCTACAGAGAACAGGACGCCGGCTTTTGAATAGTAATCGATCAGGGGCTGTGTCTGTGCATGATAGACGTTCAGTCGTTTCTGAACCGTTTCCGGTTTGTCGTCGTCGCGAAGTGCGAGTTCTGCTCCGCAGTTGTCACAGACCCCTTCCTTCTTCGGCGGATTGTAGACAAGATGATAGGTGGCTCCGCACTTCAGGCAGGCACGTCTTCCCGACATACGGCTGACGATGTTCTCATCCGGCACGGTGACATCAATTGCATAATCGATTTTCTCTCCGCGGGCCTCCAGAGCCTTGGTGAGAGCTTCTGCCTGAGGAATTGTCCTCGGGAAACCATCCAGAACGTATCCGTTGGAAGCATCCTGCTGTGAGATTCTGTCCACAACGAGATCGCAGGTGAGCTCATCCGGTACCAGAAGTCCCTGATCCATGTACTCCTTTGCTTTTCTGCCCAGCTCTGTTCCCTCTTTGATGTTCGCACGGAAGATATCTCCCGTGGAAATATGCGGAATTCCATATTTTGCGGCGATTTTCTTGGCTTGTGTTCCCTTACCTGCGCCAGGTGCGCCCAACATGATGATTTTCATTACGTGTACCTCCCGGATATGATGGTTATATCTGAATTCTGTCTTTCTGCGCAGAAATCAGCGCAGACCGACCATTATTTTATTATTGTATACATTTTGCGAGAAGGCGTCAAGACAACGAGATAAAACACGCTGTGCGAGTTTTATCTCGCGATCGCGACGCTCGCCGCACACGAATACTTCGCATTCGGTTGCGGCTCACTGTTCGCGTAAGTAAAAGGAGCCGCAGATATCTGCAGCTCCTCCGAAAACTATTTTATGATTTCATTATTCTGAAAGGAATCCCTTGTAATTGCGAACAAGCATCATAGATTCCACCTGTGTCAGTGTCTCCAGAATGACGGATACGATAATGATCAGAGAAGTTCCGCCGAAAGATACATCTGCGTTGAACAGGCCATTAAATATGTAAGGAATCACACAAACGATAATCAGACCGACAGCGCCGATGAAGATTACATATTTAAGAACGGAATTCAGATAGTCTTCGGTAGCCTTTCCCGGCCGGATACCCGGGATGAAACCGCCCTGTTTCTTCATGTTGTCTGCAACTTCAATCGGATTGAAGGTAATTGAAGTATAGAAGTAGGCAAAGAAGATAACAAGCAGGACATAGAGCACGAGCCCCAGAGTAGAGAACCAGTCTGAAGTATCAAACCAGTTGCTTGAACTGAGCATCTTTATGATCTTGCCGCCCCATCCTGCAGGGGATTTTCCAGTAAAGGCAACGATGATTCCCGGGAAAGACATAATGGATGATGCAAAGATAATCGGAATTACACCACCGGTGTTTACTTTCAGGGGAATACTGGAAGACTGACCGCCAATAAGACGCCGACCGACCATTTTCTGAGAATACTGTACCGGTATTCTCCTTTCTGCCCCGTTCAGGATAAGCGTAAGAACGACAATTGCCAGGATAATAACCGCAATTACCACCCAGGCAACCGCTGCTTTCGCAATGGTCTTGCCCTTTACAAAGTTATCGTAAAGAGTGATCATATCCTGCGGAACGCGGGACAGGATGTTGATCAGAAGTACGATGGAGATACCATTTCCAACGCCTTTGTCATTGATCTGTTCACCGATCCACATCAGGAAACAGGAGCCTGCCGTAAGGCTGGCAACGACGACAATGACGTTTACGACATTAAGATCGAGAATCAGCTCATTGCCGAATCCGATACACATTGCGACAGATTCAAATAAGGAAAGAGCCACGGTAAGGTATCTGGTGATGCGGTCAAGCTTTTTCCTGCCCTCTTCGCCGTCCCTTGTCATCTCCTCCAGCGCGGGAAACGCGATGGTCAGAAGCTGTACAATAATGGAAGCAGTGATGTAAGGCGTAATACTTAACGCGAGGATAGAAAAGTTGGTAAATCCACCACCCGTGAATGCGTTCAGAAAGTTGAACGCATCCGTCGAGTTGCTGCTGAAATAGTTTGCAAAAAACTTGGTGTCCACACCGGGAACCGGAACCTGAGAAGCCAATCGTATGATGACAAGCATGAGAAACACATAAAAAAGTCTCCGCCGTATTTCCTTGATTCGGAATGCATCACGCAATGTCTTTAACATCAGATCACCTCAATTGTTCCACCGGCTGCTTCGATTTTTTCTTTTGCACTTGCGCTGGCTGCGGTAACCTTGACATTGAGCTTCTTTGTAAGCTCGCCGTTTCCAAGGATCTTAACACCATCGCGCGGATTGGAGACAATACCGCTCTCAACGAGTGAGGAGATTGTCACTTCTGAACCGTCTTCGAATCTGTTGAGAACATCTACATTAACGGCAACGATATCCTTGCTGTTTCTGCAGGTGAAGCCTCTCTTCGGGAGACGTCTGTATAAAGGCATCTGACCGCCTTCAAAACCCGGTCTCGGTGCTCCGGAACGAGCCTTCTGTCCCTTGTGTCCCTTACCGGCAGTTTTACCATTTCCTGAACCATGTCCACGGCCTCTGCGGAAGTTGTCGCTCTGTCTGGAGCCCTCAGCAGGGCTTAAATTTGATAAGTCCATTTGGTACCTCCTTCCAATTACTCTTCAACCTTGAGCAGATAGCCGACCTGACGAATGATGCCGCGAGTAGACTCGTTGTCAGGCAGCTCTACTGAGTGGTTTAATTTTCTGAGCCCGATTCCCTCTACGATCTTTCTGTGTTTCGGAACACAACCGATTGTAGAGCGAACCAGTGTAACTTTGATCTTCTTATCCGCCATCTTAACTGTCCTCCTTATGCCTGAATCTCATCAACAGATTTTCCGCGGAGTCTTGCAACTTCTTCAGGAGTCTTCAGAGCCTTCAGTCCCTCAAGCGTAGCAAGAACTACGTTCTGCTTGTTGTTGGAACCAAGACATTTGGTACGGATGTTCTGAATTCCGGCAAGCTCAACGACAGCACGAGCTGTGCCGCCTGCGATGATACCGGTACCTTCGGGAGCTCTCTTCAAAAGAACGGAAGCGCTTCCGTAATTTCCGATAAAGTCATGAGTGATACTGTTGTTCTCATCTCTTGCGACAGAGATCAGATGCTTTACAGCGTCCTCTCTTCCCTTGCGGATTGCCTCAGGAATCTCAACTGCTTTTCCAAGGCCTGCACCTACATGACCATTGCGATCGCCTACGATAACAAGTGCGGTAAAGCGGGAGTTACGACCACCTTTTACAGTCTTGGAGACTCTCTTGATGGATACTACATTATCTTCCAGCTCGAGCTGGCTGGGATCAATGATTACGTGTCTCATATTCTGTGTTCTTCTCCTTCCTTAGAATTTCAGTCCTGCTTCTCTTGCACCGTCAGCAAGGGCCTGTACTTTACCGTGATAAATATAACCGCCACGATCAAATACTACCTCGGTGATGCCGGCTTCGATTGCCTTCTTGCCGATCACTGTACCGAGATATTTTGCTGCAGCTACATCATTTGTCTTCTCAAGCTCGCTCTTGACATCCTTCTGAAGTGTAGAAGCGGATACAAGAGTTTTGCCCTGACTATCGTCAATGATCTGTGCATAAATGTTCTCATTGCTGCGGAAGACAGAAAGACGCGGTCTCTCGGAGGTTCCTGCGATGTGATTGCGCAATCTTCTATGTTTTTTCTGGCGAACCTGTGCTCTGGATACTTTACTAATCATAATCACACTCTCCTTTAATTATTTCTTACCGGTCTTGCCGACTTTACGTCTGATTACTTCATCCGCATATTTGATTCCCTTGCCCTTGTAAGGTTCAGGTGCTCTCTTGCCTCTGATTTCAGCAGCGTACTGTCCGACTTTCTCTTTGGAGATACCCTTAACGGTGATATTGTTGCCGTCAACAACAGTCTCAATACCATCCGGGTCTTCCATCTCTACCGGGTGAGAGTAACCCAGGTTCAGAACCAGTTTCTTACCCTGTTTTGCAGCACGATAACCAACACCGTTGATCTCAAGCTTCTTCTCAAATCCCTCGCTGACTCCGACTACCATGTTGTGGATCAGGGAACGGGTCAGTCCGTGAAGAGCCTTTGTTGATTTCTCATCGTTAGGTCTTGTTACTACAACTGCATCATCTTTTACTTCAATTGTCAGAATCGGTGCCATAGTTCTTACAAGCTCACCCTTAGCGCCCTTGACTGTAACTACATTGCCCTCTCCGACATTAACCGTTACCCCTGCAGGTACCGGCACTGGCATTCTACCAATACGTGACATTGCCAATTTCCTCCATTAACTTAGATTTTCGGGAAGCTCTGTGCGAGCCCCCTGTTTTCAGTTACATTTCGTAAAAGGTGTGTATAACCTGCTTACAAACATAATTCAATGCGGCAGAATGCCGCGTCCTGCATTACCATACGAATGCAAGAACCTCACCGCCGACCTTAAGCTTTCTGGCTTCCTTGTCGGTGATTACTCCCTGGTTGGTGGAAAGGATTGCAATACCCAGTCCGCCGAGAACCTTTGGAAGCTCATCCTTATTGACGTAAACACGAAGACCTGGTTTGGAGATTCTCTTCATACCAGTGATGATCTTCTCGTTTCTATCAGCACCGTATTTCAGTGTAATATGGATGTTTTTGAACGCACCCTCGTCAACAAGATCATATTTCTCGATATATCCTTCGTTAACAAGAATATCAGCGATGGAAATCTTCATTTTAGATGCAGGAACATCAACAGTATCATGTTTTGCTGCGTTTGCATTACGAATTCTCGTAAGCATATCTGCAATCGGATCGCTTATTGACATTTTACATTTCCTCCTTTCTTTACCAGCTTGCTTTCTTTACGCCCGGGATCTCTCCCTTATATGCTAACTCACGGAAACAGATACGGCAGATACCGTATTTTCTTAATACAGAGTGCGGACGTCCGCAGATTCTGCAGCGTGTGTATGCTCTTGTGGAGAATTTCGGTTTCCGTGCCTGCTTGATTTTCATTGACTTTTTAGCCATGAATTCGATTCCTCCTCAATTACTTTGCGAATGGCATGCCAAACTGTGCCAGTAACTCACGTGCTTCTTCATCTGTCTTTGCGGTAGTAACAAAGATGATGTCCATTCCTCTTACCTTGTCGATCTTGTCATAATCGATTTCGGGGAAGATCAGCTGCTCTTTGATTCCCAGAGCGTAGTTTCCTCTGCCGTCAAATGCATTCGGATTTACGCCGCGGAAGTCACGTACACGGGGAAGGGAGAGGTTGATCAGGCGATCAGCGAACTCATACATACGTTCTCCGCGAAGAGTAACCTTGCATCCGATCGGCATTCCCTCACGGATCTTGAAGTTTGCAACGGATTTTTTCGCTTTTGTAACAACGGGTTTCTGGCCGGAAATCTTCTCCAGATCGGATACGGCAGAGTCAAGGAGCTTAGCATTCTCCTTGGCCTCACCGACACCCATGTTGATTACGATTTTGGCGAGCTTCGGCACTTCCATGACGTTCTTGTAACCGAACTTCTTTGTCATGGCATCAACAATCGTATTACTGTATAACTCTTTATATCTGCTCATGTTTTATGCCTCCTCTCCTCAATCAATCACTTCGCCGGTCTTCTTGGCTACGCGTACTTTCTTGTCTCCGTCGAACTTATATCCGATACGTGTTGTCTTGCCGTCTTTCAGGTAAGCAACATTGGAAATATCGATCGGAGCCTCTTTGTTGATGATGCCGCCCTGCTGGTTTGCAGCATTCGGTTTTACACTCTTTGTGATCATGTTGATGCCTTCAACAAGCACGCGATGATTCTTTGCGTCAACAGAGAGAACTTTTCCTTCTTTGTCTTTATCTTTTCCGGCGATTACACGGACGGTATCGCCTTTTCTAATCTTAACTGACATCGACGTCCTCCTTATAATACTTCCGGAGCTAAGGAAACAATCTTCATAAACTGTTTATCACGAAGCTCTCTGGCAACCGGTCCGAAAATACGTGTACCTGTTGGAGTTTTGTCATCCTTGATAATTACTGCTGCGTTCTCATCGAACTTGATGTAGGAACCATCCTTGCGGTGTACGCCCTTTACGGTACGTACAACGACAGCCTTCACTACATCACCCTTTTTAACAACGCCGCCTGGTGTTGCATCTTTGACCGAAGCAACGATGATATCACCAATATTTGCATATCTTCTGGTAGAACCGCCCATAACACGGATGCAAAGGATCTCTTTGGCACCGGTATTATCAGCAACTCTTAATCTGGTTTCCTGCTGAACCATTCTGGTAAACCTCCTTTAGCAATCCTGATTATTTCGCTCTCTCAATAATTTCAACCAGTCTCCATCTCTTGTCCTTGGACAGCGGTCTGGTCTCCATTACACGCACGGTATCGCCGATTTTGCACTCGTTATTCTCATCGTGTGCTTTCAGCTTGTATGTCTTTTTTACAATCTTGTGGTAAAGCGGATGCTCAACGTGATCCTCGATTGCAACTGTGATGGTCTTGTCCATCTTATCGCTGACAACCTTGCCGACACGTGTTTTTCTTAAATTACGTTCTTCCACGATCTGTCTCCTTTCAATCGTTACGAATTTCTGACCTGAAAAAATCAGTCAGCTGACTTCGCATTCTGCGCGATGATAGTTGAAATTCTGGCAATGTTTCTGCGAACTTCGGTAATACGTGCGGTATTATCGAGCTGATTTGTAGCATTCTGGAATCTCAGGTTGAAAAGCTCTTTCTTTGCTGCAACAAGCTCGTCATTCAGCTCGGCTGCGGATTTTGTTCTTAAATCTTCTACGTACTTTTTACTCTTCACTTGTTTCACCGCCTTCTACTTTCTCACGGGCAACAATCTTGCAGGTGCAAGGTAATTTATGCATAGCAAGACGAAGCGCCTCACGAGCAGCTTCTTCCGGAACACCAGCAATCTCGAAGATAACGCGACCCGGCTTAACAACAGCTACCCAGTACTCTACAGAACCTTTTCCGGATCCCATTCGGGTTTCAGCAGGTTTTGCTGTGACTGGCTTATCCGGGAATACCTTGATCCAAACCTTACCGCCACGTTTTACGTATCTGGTCATAGCTACACGGGCAGCCTCAATCTGGTTTGACTTAATCCAGCAGGGCTCGGTAGCAACAAGTCCATACTCACCCTGTGTTACGGCATTGCCTCTCAGGGCTTTGCCTTTCATAGAACCACGGAACTGCTTTCTATGTTTTACTCTCTTTGGCATTAACATAATTATTTATCGCTCCCTTCCTTATGATTCTTGGTTGGAAGTACTTCACCGTTGTAGATCCATGCTTTTACGCCGACTTTTCCGTATGTGGTATCTGCCTCAGCAAAACCGTAATCAATGTCTGCGCGAAGGGTCTGAAGCGGGATCGTTCCATCACTGTAGAACTCTCTGCGGGCGATATCAGCGCCGCCGATACGTCCGGAGATGCTGGTTTTGATTCCCTTTGCTCCTGCGCGCATTGTTCTCTGCATAGCGGATTTCATCGCGCGTCTGTAGGACATACGGTTCTCAAGCTGAAGAGCGATGTTCTCAGCAACGAGCTGAGCGTCGCGGTCCGGTCTCTTTACCTCTTTGATATCAACGACAAGCTTCTTGTCTGTGAACTGCTTGAGCTCTTTCTTAACTTTCTCGATCTCAGCGCCGCCTTTTCCGATTACCACACCAGGCTTGGAAGTGTAAACGGTGATTTTAACGCGGTCAGATGCTCTTTCAATCTCGATCTTGGATACACCGGAGGTGTACAGTCTCTTCTTCAGGTATGTGCGGATCTTGTAATCCTCTGCCAGGTTGTCTGCAAAATCAGCTTCTGCATACCACTTGGAATTCCAGTCTCTAATAATTCCGACTCTTAATCCGTTTGGATTTACTTTCTGTCCCATGCTTTCCTCCTCTTATCGCTCATCAAGGATAACAGAGATATGGCTTGTACGTTTTTCAATTCTGTACGCACGTCCCTGTGCTCTTGGCTGAATTCTCTTCATCGTCGGTGCCTTGTTTGCATAGCACTCAGCTACATAAAGATTTGTTCTGGAAAGACCGTTGTTGTTCTCTGCGTTTGCGACAGCGGATTCCAGCAGTTTCTTGATAACAGAGGAAGCATATCTCGGGCTGTAAGTCAGAATGCCAAGAGCGGTCTCGACATCCTTGCCGCGGATTGCGTCCAGTACGAAGCAGGCCTTCTGAACAGACATTCTTGCGTAAGAAAGCTTTGCGGACGGTCTGGTTTCTTTATTTTCATTTCTTTCACGTTTAATCTGGCTTCTATGTCCCTTTGCCATTTCAAATAACCTCCTTTCGATCTACAATTACGCGCCGGTTCTCTTCTCGGTCTTCTCATGTCCTCTGTAGGTTCTGGTTGCTACGAACTCTCCGAGCTTGTGGCCTACCATATCCTCGGTGATGTATACCGGAACATGCTTTCTTCCGTCGTGAACCGCAATTGTAAGTCCAACGAAGTTAGGGAATATTGTAGAGCGACGAGACCATGTTTTAATGACTGTTTTGTCGCCGGACTCGACAGCCTTATTAACGGCTTTCAGTAAGCTCTCATCAGCAAACGGGCCTTTTTTTAATGAACGAGCCATCGTTTATCCTCCTTAATTATAACGTCTTACCGTTTCTTCTGCGAACGATCAGTTTGTTAGATGCTTTGTTTTTCTTTCTGGTCTTAAGACCCATAGCAGGCTTACCCCAAGGTGTGCAGGGACCCGGACGTCCGACCGGAGCCTTACCTTCACCACCACCATGCGGATGGTCGTTCGGGTTCATGACAGATCCACGAACATGAGGACGAATGCCCATATGGCGGGATCTTCCGGCTTTACCGATATTTACCAGGTTGTGGTCACCGTTTCCGATGATACCGATTGTTGCACGGCACTCAAGGGATACCATACGCATCTCACCTGACGGAAGTCGAAGGGTAGCATAGCCGCCTTCCTTTGCCATCAGCTGCGCTCCTACTCCGGCAGAGCGAACAAGCTGTCCGCCTTTACCTTTGTGCAGCTCAACGTTATGTACCATAGTACCAACCGGGATGTCCTTCAGCGGCAGGCAGTTTCCGGGACGAACTTCAGCGTTGCTTCCGTTCATGACCTTCATGCCGACCTTAAGGCCTTCCGGTGCGAGGATATATGCTTTTTCACCGTCTGCATAGCAGATCAGAGCGATGTTTGCGGTACGGTTCGGATCGTACTCGATCGCTTTTACAACTGCGGGAACATCATCCTTGAATCTCTTGAAATCAATGATTCTGTATTTTCTTCTGTTTCCGCCGCCGTGATGTCTTACGGTGATTTTTCCCTGATTGTTACGGCCAGAAGTCTTCTTCAGTGATACGGTAAGGGATTTCTCCGGGACGGTCTTTGTGATCTCCGCGAAATCCGATCCGGTCATATGTCTTCTGGAAGGTGTATATGGGTTATAAGATTTGATTCCCATTACAGTATCTCCTTTCGATGTTTGTTATCGCGCGTCGCCGCGCATAAACTGTATATTTACAGGCCCTCGAAGATCTCTATTTCCTTGCTGTCTTCGGTGAGTGTCACAACGGCCTTCTTGGTAGCAGCTGTCTTGCCGACATTCGCGCCGCGGCGTTTTGTCTTGCCCGCGTAGTTAACGGTGTTGACCTTCGCAACCTTAACTCCGTCGAACATTTTCTCAACAGCTTCCTTAACCTGAGATTTTGTAGCGTCCGGATGAACAAGGAAGGAATATCTCTTGTCACTCATCTGGCTCATGCTCTTCTCGGTGATTACCGGACGGATGATAACGTCATAGTACTGAACGGATGCCATTATGCGTACACCTCCTCAATTGCTGCTACACTGCTCTTTGTAGCAATTACGGTGTTGTATTTCAGAAGATCGAATACGTTGATGGTCTCAGGTGAAGCAGTAGCAACGCCCGCAATGTTTCTTGCGGAGATAACTGCGTTATCACTGTCATTTCCGACAATGATGAGTGCCTTCTCAACCTTGAGAGCATCCAGAACCTTTTTCATATCCTTGGTTTTCGGAGCATCAAACTTCAGCTCATCCAGAACCAGGAACTTGTTCTCATGAACCTTATCGGTAAGAACGGACTTAAGAGCCGCTCTCTTCTCCTTCTTGTTCATCTTGAAGGAATAATCGCGCGGAACCGGGGCGAAAACCATACCGCCGCCCGTCCACTGCGGAGCTCTAGTGGATCCCTGTCTTGCGTGACCGGTTCCCTTCTGCCTCCATGGCTTTGCGCCGCCGCCGCTTACCTCTGAGCGGGTCTTTGCCTTCTGCGTTCCCTGACGGTTGTTCGCAAGGTACTGAACAACTGCCTGATGAACAAGATTTTCTTTTATTTCAACGCCGAATACGGCATCGGAAAGCTCAAGTGTTCCCACTTCGCTGCCTTCCATATTGTAAACAGATACGTTTGCCATCTGTAAGTTCCTCCTTTCTCGTTAGAGATTACTGAACTGTCTTAACAGACTCTTTGATTGTTACAAGAGACTTCTTCGGTCCCGGAACAGAGCCCTTGATAAGAAGCAGATTGTTTTCAGCATCTACCTTTACGACTTCCAGATTCTGAACGGTAACCTTTACATGTCCCATATGTCCGGGCATGTGTTTTCCCTTGAATACCTTTGACGGATCAGAACAGGAACCGTTGGAACCTGCATGACGATGATATTTGGAACCATGAGCCATGGGTCCTCTGGACTGTCCATGTCTTCTGATGGCACCCTGGAATCCTTTACCTTTGCTGATTGCGGACGCATCAATGTGGTCTCCCGCAGCAAAGATATCGGCTTTGATTTCCTGCTTTACTTCGTAGTCTTCCGCGTTGTCAAAACGGAACTCCTGAAGATATCTCTTTACCGGAGTCTCAGCCTTGTCAAACAGACCTTTTTTCGGCTTGTTGACGAGTTTCTCGCGGATATCGCCGAATCCTACCTGTACGGCACTGTAGCCGTCGTTCTCCTGGGTCTTTACCTGTGTGACAACACAGGGGCCTGCCTGAAGAACAGTTACCGGAATAGCCAGACCATTCTCATCGAAGATCTGAGTCATTCCAACTTTTGTAGCTAAAATAGCTTTCTTCATGATAAACCTCATTTCTACAGCGGAGCCTGATTCCTGTTCAAGCTCATGTCAGCCTACAGCGGAGCATCCTGTATGGGGAAGCTCATTATAGAGTTACGTGGTGTTACTTTGTCTTCATCTTAATATCGATGTAGACTCCAGCCGGCATTTCAAGGCGAGACAGCGCATCGACTGTCTTCTGTGTCGGTGTTATGATATCAATCAGTCTCTTGTGGGTTCTCTGCTCAAACTGCTCACGGGAGTCTTTGTACTTATGTACGGCTCTCAGGATGGTTACTACTTCCTTCTTGGTTGGAAGCGGAACCGGTCCGCTGACAACTGCTCCGGTTTTCTTCACAGTGTCGATGATTTTTGCGGCAGATGCATCAACCAACTGATGATCATACGCTTTCAGGGTGATTCTCATTACTTGACTTGCCATAAAAAAAGTCGCCTCCTTATCGTACTTTTGATAGCACGGCGGTGGTGACTGTACACATTTCCGGGTGTGTCCTTAAACTGGCATCCGGCGTTTCCGCTCTATGGCGGACTTTTCGATTGTACAGTGACGTTTCGCCTGTATCATGACTAGACATTCGCTCCGCATAAGTTACCAGCCGGGAATGCTGCAATCTTATGTTTCATCGCTTTTATGTCACAACAATGATGATTATACGAGCATGTAAGAAAAAATGCAAGAACTTTCTTCGGAAATTTTGTATAAATCTACCTGTCGGTAACCTGAGCCGGACAAAAGTGTACAGTGTGGATAAGAAGCTGTGTGCAGTCTGTATCAGGAAGCTGTGTAATGCTTTTTATAGAAGGGAATATCTCGGCACTACCCGTTCGGATAAAGAGACGGATAAAGAAACGAGATAAAACACGCTGCGCGAGTTTTATCTTGCTATCGCGACGCTCGCCGCACACGAATACTTCGCATTCGGCTGCGGCTCACTGTTCGCGTAAAAAAACCGTCTTACGGTGATTCTGTTATAAAATCACCGTAAGACGGAACAAATTCATCTCGGTTCTTACAGACAATCGGAGTAATCAACAAGTGTCACCCCGGTGATCTCATCATCCCTTACCTTGGGGTCAAGGCCATCGCTGTATGCCTTGGAGAGAAGCTCATCTGCTGTGTGGACAGGCATTGCAAGCTCGATTTCTCCCGTCGGCGCTGTTCCTGTGGCATCGGAATCCGAAGCGGTTTCCTCAGCCGGAATATTGATTCTGGATGTTTCCGCTGTGTGATTCAAGGGCTGGCTTTCCAGCGCAGCTTCCAGTGCCGCCTGAACATCCGGGAGGGAATCCGTTCCAAGATCCTTCTCCTCCGGTACTGCGCGGGGAATGTCGTAGGAGGGCTCTGCGTCAGAACCGGAGATTTCAGTCATCCCATTTGCGTTGTCGAAAGCGGAGGATAAAGGCTGTTCCTTTGCCGGGTCATTTTTTGCCTGTTGTTTTTTCATCTGCGCAGCCTGACGATGCGCCGCATTTCTATTTAACTCCTCAGATACATCGGATTCTGCGTCCCGTTTCTTCTTACGTGCTGCAAGCGTGCGGTAGAATTCGTCTTCCTCCGGATCCTGTTCTTCCTCCTCTTCCTCCATTTCTTCTCCCCTCCGAATGATCTCGGCTGAGATGAAAAGGAATATGACAAGCGCAAGAACAAGTGCAAGAGCAATGATTCCACCCAGTGACTGTGTGGCGATCATCAGAAATCCAATAAGCGGAACGGTAAACATTACCTTGAGATATTTCGCGGAGACCTGAAAGGTCTGCTCATTTGTGCCGTCGCTCACAAGAACCGTCCCGTCTGAAGAACTGTACTTCTCAACCGTATAGATATTCAGCGAGTCCGTGCCGATTCCCAGAATTTTCTCGCCGGCTGAAATGGAGGAGGAATCGAGTTCCTTCGAGTAAACAGCACTTCCAACAGGAATATTTCCTGTCGTCTGCTGCTGCACAACTCGCATGTCATATCCGGCAAACGGCGGAATGATAAGAGCCGCTCCGGATGCTATAAACAGCGCAAGAATAATTCCCACAATGATCTTAAGTGTTTTTGACATATTGTACTCCCCTTGTAACATGCATACAAAACATGCTTTTTCTGCCACGTAACGGGATGAAAGGTTGATAATCCCGTACATACAGCGTAATTATAACCCAACAGAATTTTGAATGCAAGAAATTGTATATTATATAGAAGAAATGCCGGACAGGTCATTGAAGTTCGTGCAGCATCTGTGCTATGCTCATACGTATAAAGCTGCAGGTGCGCGCGGTATAAAGCCATTCCGATCAACCCTTTTTTGTCATGATCTTTATGTGGCAGCAGTTTCGCGCGGCTTGAAGCCGTTTTTTCAAATATGATGAAGATGTAAATGGCGCTATAAAAATGCATGCAGGATTGCCGCGCGGTAGGCTTGCGAAACAGACTGCGTGCGTCTTCACCGATTCCGGAGGTTACAAATGAATCCGTTGGTAAAAACAATTGAAGATTTATCACTGAACGCCTGGCCGTCCCATCAGATTGAGATCTATGACGGCTGGCTTCTGCGATTTTCCTATTTTTATACACACAGAACAAATTGCGTGGAACAGATCGGCGTATCGGAAATTCCGCTGGAAGAGAAACTCCGATATACCGAAAGTGTTTACCGGAAGTGGGGGACTCCCTGTATCTTCAAGATTTCACCGCTCCTTGATGCCTCATTCGACACATTTCTGGAACATAACGGCTATGTGAGGGAACATGTAAACTATAATATGGTGATGGATTTTCCGGACCGGATGAATCTGAAGCCGGGCATTCGGACAGATGTATCACGCTTTATTCCTTCATCCTGGATAGAAGGGCTCTTTGCCCTGAAGGGAACGACAAACGTCATGCATCGGCAGGTCGTTCCCTCCATGTACCGCGCAATCCCGAAGGAGACGGTATGCGTTTCGATTCATGACGGTGAATCTATCATCGGAACGGGGCTTGGGATTTTGGACAGAGACTATATCGGTGTCTACGCCATTCATGTCCGCCAGGATTTTCGAAGAAGGGGACTTGCACGCGCCATTGTGAGCACGATTCTGATGAACGGGAAGAAAATGGGCGCATCTCACGCATATCTTCAGGTGGTGGAAGGCAACACGGCAGCAATTCGTCTGTATGAGTCGCTTGGTTTCCGTTATCTCTATACAGATTCGTTTCGCGTGAAAAAGCTGTGCTGACCCTTGGCCGATCAGCAGGATTCTTCAGTGGATTCCGGTCCGCCGATAAAATCATTGATTTGCGCGACCATAAGATCTACCTGATCCGCGGTGATTCCGTGAACACGGCAGGCCTGTTCCAGGGTCTCATTGACAGCGGCACCGCAAAAGAGACAGCTCATACCGTGTCCGGCAAGAATGTTGCTGATCATCGGATCTACATTCAGGATTTCGGTAACAGTCATATTCTTATTTATCTTCATTTCTGTCCTCCACAGCCTATACGGCTTATGATCATGTGTCAAGCCAGCTGCTTTATAACTCTCGCAGCTTTTGAACCGCTAATGTTCTCCTGGTCCACTGGCGGGAAGACTCCCCCGAGGGCGAGGAACGTGCGGCTGGCCTTATACAGAAAAACGCCGACGCAGCAGCGCCGGCGTTTTTCGTCATGTGTTATCCGGATTATTCAGCTTCGCTGATCGCTCCGGTCGGGCATGCAGCTTCGCAGGCACCGCAGTCAACGCAGGTATCTGCATCGATTACATAATGCTCATCGCCCTGAGAAATTGCTCCAACCGGGCACTCACCCTCACATGTTCCGCAGGATACACAATCATCAGAAATAACACGTGCCATCTTAAAAATCCTCCTTAAATGAAAACTTTAATATCAAATAGAGAACTCGGCGGAACCCATCATCCGCCTTGTCAAGTAGTATTCTATACTATCTTCTCATTTAAGACAAGTACAAAATCAAGAACATCCGATGACCCATCTGACACATATGCTCACACTCTGATGAGCCTGACTGTCCAAATCATGCGTATAAATTTAACCTTTGCGCGGCAGCGATCAGTTTCCATATTGGTCCCGCGGCGCCGCATTTTCGAACTTTGTGAAATCCGGAAGCCAGACCAGATTGATTGTTCCGATCGGGCCGTTTCGCTGCTTTGCGATGATTATTTCGCAGATGCCCTTGTTCTCTGAATCCTTATGATAGTAGTCATCCCGGTAAAGGAACATGACGACGTCGGCGTCCTGCTCAATTGCTCCGGATTCCCGGAGGTCCGACAGCATGGGCCGATGATCCGGCCGGCTCTCAACGGCACGGCTGAGCTGGGAAAGAGCAACGACCGGTACATTTAGTTCACGGGCAAGAGCCTTCAATGACCGGGAAATATCGGAAATTTCCTGCTGGCGGGAATCGGATTTTCTGACACCGCTTCCGCTCATAAGCTGCAGGTAATCGATCATTACTATATCGAGCCCGTGCTCCAGCTTATATTTTCTGCATTTGGTGCGAAGCTCGCGGACAGTAATACCGGGCGTGTCATCGATGATGAGATTCGACTTGCCGATGACATTCGCGCTCTCGATCAGCTTTTTCCACTCATCGTCCTTCAGATTTCCGTTCCGGATGTTCTGTGATCCGACATGCGATTCCATCGACAGAAGACGGTTCACAAGCTGTTCCTTTGACATCTCGAGAGAAAAAATCGCGACGTGCTTGTCATGACGGAAGGCCATGTACTCTGCAATATTCAGTACAAAGGCTGTTTTTCCCATGGAAGGCCGGGCAGCCACAAGGATAAGATCTGAGTTCTGGAGACCGGAGGTCTTGTAGTCCAGATCGGTAAATCCGGTCGCGAGACCGGTGACATTTCCTGTCGTCCGGGAGGCCTTCTCTATTGTATTCAGGGCGTTCAGCACGACCTGCTTGATGGGCACAAAATCCGACGCGGTTTTCTGCTGAAACAGCTGAAACATCTTCTTCTCGGACTCATCCAGAAGCTGTTCTATGGGAAGATCGTCCTGATAACAGCTGTTTTCTACTTCCTCTGAAGCCCGGATCAGCCGCCGCAGGAGTGCCTTCTCGGCTACGATTCCCGCGTAGTGCCGGATATTGGCGGACGTCGGGACCGCCTTCAGGAGATCTCTCACATATTCCATATCTGAGATCTCCGGTGGAACCTTTTTCTCCCGCAGGCGGTTCTGCAGGGTGACAACATCAACGGCGACGCCCTCGTTATTCAGTTCTACCATTGTGTCAAAAATAATACCGTACTGCTGCTGGTAAAAATCGGCACCGGTCAGTGTCTCCGATGCCGCGGCGATCGCTTCCCGGCTCATGAGCATGGAGCCGATGACCGATTGTTCCGCCTCCTCGCTGTGCGGCAGTATTCTTTTAATTACGGATTCATCCATAAATCGTCACCCATTCTGTTTCAAATCACATATCAGGGAAGAATGATTACTTTTCTTCTGTCACATTGACGGCAAGCTTTGCGATTACCTGCGGATGGAGGCGGACATCAACCTTAGTGGTCCCAAGCTCTTTCAGCGGTCCGTCCATGGAGATTTTCTTCTTGTCAATCTCATATCCCAACTGGTCTTTTGCGGCGTCCGCGATTTCCTTGGCGGAGATGGAGCCGAAAACCCGTCCGCCTTCTCCGGTGCGGATTTTCAGGGAAATGGATTTCTTTTCGATCTGTTCCTTCAGCTCTTTGGCGGCCTCCAGAGCCTCCGCGGCGAGCTTTTCCGCGTGTTTGTTCTGCAGCTTCAGGGTGTTGAGATTGGCGGGTGTCGCCTCAACGCCCTTCTTCTTCGGAAGCAGCATGTTGCGTGCATATCCGTCGCTTACATTCACAAGGTCGCCCTTTTTTCCAAGAGATTTTACGTCTTCAAGCAAAATAACTTTCATCAGATTTCTCCTCCGTCAAGCATGTTGTCCAGAACATTCTTCAGTCTTGTCTTCGCCTCATCAACAGTCACCCTCGGCATCTGGGCTCCGGCCATGTTCAGATGGCCGCCCCCGCCGAGTCGTTCCATGATGATCTGGACGTTGACTTCGTCGATCGCTCTGGCACTGATATAGACAATATTTTTGTAACTTGTGAGGACAAACGAGGCCCTCACGTTTTTGATATTCAGCAGCTGGTTTGCGGCCTGAGAACCGACGATCGTCGGACTCTCAACATTTTCACTCGGGCATTCCGCGATTACGAAATGCTCTCGGTAAATCTCTGCGTTGCTGAAAGTCTCTCCCTTTGCGCGGTAATCACCGAGGTCCTCGCGGAACATCTTCCTTACGCGGGTGACATCAGCGCCGCTTCGGCGCAGATAGGCGGCGGCCTCAAAGGTCCGCACGCCGGTCTTCGACATAAAGTTGTCGGTATCCACCATAATTCCGGCATAAAGAGAATCCGCCTCGATATTCTTCAGCTTTACGCCTTCCGCAAAATACTGAAGAATCTCGGCGACCATTTCACAGGTCGAGGATGCATACGGTTCTATATAAGAAAGGACCGCATTTCGGATATAATTGTTCCCCTGACGATGATGATCGAGCACGACAATGGTCTTTGTCTGGTGAAGCAGCTCTTCGCATTCGGTGTAATCCGGCTTATTGGTATCCACCACGACGAGAAGGGTATTTTCGTCGACCATTTCCTTTGCGTCATGAATATTCAGGAGCATTTTCGGATCATAATCCGGATTGTCCTCGAATTCCTGAATAAAGGGGCTTGTGGAAGAAGTGGGACTGTCGATGACCACATAGGCCTTCTTGTTCAAGGTGCGGCAGGCGCGGTAGATACCGATCGAGGCGCCAAAGGAATCGATGTCCAGCAGCTTGTGGCCCATAACGACGACCTTTTCCTTGCTCTCGATAAATTCCTGGAGCGCGTGCGCCTTTACTCGGGCTTTCACGCGTGTGCTCTTCTCTACTGCCTGCGACTTTCCGCCGAAATAGGTAATGCTGTCACCGTCCTTCAGCACGACCTGGTCTCCTCCTCTTCCGAGGGCGAGATCAATCGCCATCCTGGCGCAGTCAGCGTTCCGGTTGTAGGAACCGTTATTGGCGCCGATGCCGATGCTGAGGGTTACGGCCATGTCATTTCCGATATTTACGGTCTTCACATCTTCAAGGATGTTGAATTTCATGGACTTGAGTTCATTGAGTGTGCTGCTTCGCATCAGGACGATATATTTGTCCTTTTCGTATTTCTTTACAATTCCGTCGAGGTCCTGAAAATACTTGTTAATTTTCCGGTCAATCAGAGCTGTCAGAAGGGAATGGCGGACCTCCTCGACACTTTCGAGCGCCTCGTCGTAGTTGTCCAGATAGATCATGCCGCAGACCATCGTCTCATCTTCGTATTTCTGGATATACTCGTTCAGCTCCGTATCATCGTACAGAAGAAATGCGTAAATATAGCTGCTTTTTTCCCTGGTCTTCCTGTCAATGAGACCGGAATCGTCGATTAGTGAATCGAGTACAACGCTTTTGATCTGGATTCGATAGTCACGTTTATTGTAAATAATCTCATAATCAGCTTCCTGATCTCTCGCCGGAAACTTGTCCGGGGAAAGGCCGTTGAAGATGCTGGCAATGGATTTGCAGAAATTCTTCCGGCTCTTACCGGTCAGATCCGCAAAGGCGTCGTTGAACCACAGCAGCCTTCCGTGGTCATCGGTGATGGCATAGGGAAGAGAGAGATCCATCATCAGCTGGCGCTGGATCTGTCCGTACTGGGTGGCAAAGGTGACAAGTTCATTTGTGATCCCTGAACGCTGCCTCGCGTACACAACAGCGACAAAAACCACATAAATTGCGAGCCCGGCACTTGCCAGAAGACCGGCGTTCACATTGATGAAATAGATGGCAATGTTGAAGACGACCAGAAGAATCAGCAACACCTGAGGGAAAAACAGAAATCTTCTCAGCTGACCGGTCATTTTTACTCTGCTCATATTTGATCCTCTTTACACACAGGGGCGGCCAGTGAAGAAGTTCAAAGGCCGCCCTTCCGGAATGCTGGTTTGTAACGATGTCCGATTACTTGAACGGAAGCTCCTCGTCAATTCCGTCCGGAATATTCATGAATCCGTCACCGGGCGCTTCGCTTCCCGCGTCTGAGCCGGCCTGCGGAGCAGCAGGAGCCGCAGATCTGCTGTACTGCTGAGAAGCAGCTGCCGCATTCTGCTGGCTTGCCGCTTTGCTCTCGGCAAATTCCTGCTCTTCCACGACGACGTCTGTCGTATAAACCTTGGTACCGTCCTGTCTTGTGTAGCTTCCGGTCTGAATCCGTCCGGTGATGGCGATCTTGATTCCCTGATGGAGATACTTCTCCGCGAATTCCGCCTGGCGGCCGAAGGCAACACAGCCGATAAAGTCGGCAGTCTGCTCGCTCCCCTCTCTGCGGAAACGCCGGTCTACCGCCAGCGTATATCTCGCGATCGCCTGCGAGTTCTCGCCCTGTGAATAACGGATATCGGGATCTCTTGTTAATCTTCCCATTAAAATGACTTTGTTCATCGCTTTACCTCGTATTTTGGTATTTTGAAAAAATGTGTTTGTACTGTTCGTGATGTCCCGTCTCCGGGGCATGACCCTGTACTGCGGCAGCATTTCCCGCGAAGGGGAACAGCCTATATGCCCGTCATCGCCGGCAACAGATGAGGAGCATGGCCGGAAGCCTATAATATTTCGACATGCCTATTTTAGCATATCTGCCAATTAAAGGGAACACCGGATTCTCTCACGGTTTCCGATACCTGTACAGCGGAGATACTTCCGCTTCATCACAGGGATCAGAATGACGCCGGAATTGGAATTCCGACGACATCACCGCCTGTGCCGGACAGCAGGGGCGCTTATGTATCGGGATCTCTGAGACCGCGTGTATTTTTCTCTACCATCTTTCGGGGAACCATAATCTGATGCCCGCAGCCCAGGCATTTCAGCCGGAAATCTGCGCCGACCCTGAGAATCTCCCACTCTTCGGAACCGCAGGGATGTTTTTTTCTGAGTCTGACAATCTGCCCGACCTTATATTCCATAACGAAAACCTCCTGTGTCATGGCCTTCTGTGATCTGTTATGATCTGCTGCGATCTGTGTCTGCAATGCGCTGCGCCTGAACAACAAAACGATGTCCACTGTCTGTCGTGCAGGTGGAAAGGGTTAGAATTTTGCTTTCTGTTGTAAAGGAAAACTCACCGGTATCGATATCTGATGATGATTTCATTTTATTACACCAGTCCGTGAAGGTGTCATCCGTTCCCATGAAAAGTGTATATGTCTCATCCGAGATTGCAGCATTTTTCATGCTGAAGATACGGTAACAGTAATTTCCGTTTGGAGTCAGCATCCAGATATAGGGATCCTCTGCATATTTTTCCTCCAGATGGGAAAGTGTTCCAAACATGGACCCGTTTTTCATGTTGTGGCCGTAGATGATGGTATTCGGATCGTTGAAATCTGTGCTGTTCTGATACTCTTCAAAGATGGAACCCGCAAAATTGTCATTCTTTTCAAAGGTCCGGTGCAGATAGAAATCGTTATCTGTGTAATGCGTTACCGGATAGCTCAGTTTGAGCGCACCGATGTAGATCCAGCCTACAATGTCCTGGTTAATGGATTTCAGAGAATTCCAGTCGACAGAGATCGGTGCCTTGAGCGTTTCCTCTTCCGGGTCGCCGGAGACAGAGACTGCGCTCAAACTTTTCGCAACTGTGGAAGCCGAAGACCCGGAGACGCTTTCCCCGCCGTCTCCGCCGGAATCCTGCTGTGCGGTGGTGTATTGCCGCAGCTGGTTGTATTCCTCCTCTCCCTCACGGTACGCCATGGCTGTTTTTATGATCTGATAAAGGGAAAATGCCATGACTGCAAGACAGAGAACAATGCCGAAAATCAGCACCTTGTCGCTTATTTTTTTCTTTTTCTTATCAGGCTGTATCTGTGCCATTTCTGATTCTCCGTATCCTTATTATTCGAACTGCCGGCTGCATCCGGCAATGCGCGCGTATGATCTTGTGAGATCACCTGCAAAAAGCCTGGACCTTGGCGTCCGGCAATGCGCGCGTATGATCTTGTGATGCCGCTGCCGGCTTCGCCTGCCGCAGATGATCATCGTATGCGAGAATGCTCTCAGCGGCGGTTTTTCAGGTAGATGATGCGAAGGCCCTTCAGAAGCAGGTATTTGTCCAGAATGATCTTCTGCCTGCAGTAAGGAATGATAGCCTCGGAGAGGCTTCCGGTCGCGATTACAGACGGCCTCTCTCCCAGTTCTTCTGCAATGCGGTCAATGATCCCGTCCAACATCGCTGCGGTACCGAAAATGATGCCGCTTCTCATGCAATCAACGGTATTTGTGCCGATCAGATGTTCCGGATGCTCCGTCAGATCAATCTGCGGCAGCTGGCTTGTTCTTTCGGTCAGCGCGTCCAGACTGATCAGGGTGCCCGGCATGATCATGCCTCCGATGTAATTGCCGTCGCGGCTGATGACAGAGAAAGTGCTCGCCGTTCCCATGTCAAAAATAACAATCGGAGCCGGATACAGATTTATGGCAGCGACGCCCTCTGCGACCCTGTCACTGCCGAGCTGCGCGGGGTTGTCGATACGGATTTTCAGGCCATTTTTCAGGCCGGGTCCGACGATCCTGCATTTTCTTCCGGTAATTGCGAGAACTGCGTCGTATAGTTTTTTCTTGAGGGACGGGACGACGGTAGAGATGATTCCGCCTTCTACATCGCCGGTAGAAATGCTGTGGATGTGCAGAAGCTCCCGAAAGAAAACCGCGTACTCATCACTCGTCTTGTAGCGGTCGGCTCTGAGCTGGCTGGCGAAGCAGACCGTTTCCTCATCCATTACGCTGAAGACAATATTGGTATTTCCTGCGTCAATTGCAATAAACATCTGTGTCCTCTCTATCTGTTGTTTCAGTATGTCTCTGTCTGATACGGATCCGGGACTCGGACGGAAGAGATCACGGACGAATAGTTTCCCCATAGTTCCGGGCATTCTGACAGGTCAGGTAGATGATCTGATAATTTTCGGCAATCCTTGTCAGAAAATCCCGGGCGCCGATCAGTTTCTGGTCGTCCAGGTTGACAAAGGGATCATCGAAGAGCAGGAACGGCTTCTCGTTCCTGTACATGATATCGATCATTGCCATTCTTCGGCAGAGTCCGATCAGGTCCTGATAGCCTTCGCTCAGATAACCGACATCCCTCGAGGCACCTGCCTCCCGTACCCGGATGTTCAGGTCCGCATCGAGGGTGTATTCCTTTCCGTCGCCCGGTGAAAGAAGCTGATAGTATTTCATGTATTCTTTACGGACCGGCTCCATGAATTTCGCGGAGAAACGGGCTCTGGCCTCTTCAAGGTACCGGCGGGTTGCCATGAGAACCTGATAACGGTGCTCAAGCTTTTTCAGCTTTTGTTCGCCGAGGTCATGTGCATTTTCTGCGTCCGCGATTTCCTCGAGCCGGCCGTTGATTCGTTCGGAATCTCTCTGACAGGACTGGATTTTCGATTCCAGATCTGAGATCCTTTCGTGGATTTCCTCCTGACGGGCAGAAATGGCTTCCAGCGTCTGTCCCTGCCTTCCGGAAGTATAGCTTGCGCCTGTTCCGGAGGTTCCCGCCAGAATCTGTCCCATGTTGTGACGATCCTCGAACTGTTCGCGCGCTGTCTTACGGTTCTGATAGATTTCCTCAAGAGAGGAAAGCCGTCTCAGCTGATCCCGAATGCGACTGAGCTGCTTCGCCATATCGCGTTCCGGCAGATAGCCGATGCTCCGCAGATATTCCCGAAGATCATTTTCCTTCCGGCTTCTGCGGTCGTCCGCGAGCCGCTGTTTTTCCCTGCGGTCGAGGAATTCACGGTATCGCCTGACATCATACTTCAGTTCCTGAAGCGACTGGCTCATGTCGGTGCCCTCATCGAGAGCGGGATAAAAGGCGGTCAGGAACCGGTACAGCTGATCTTCCATCTCTTTGATGTTCCGGTTTTCCTCGCCGGACCGGAACCTCTCGTCCCGGCGCTCAAGTTCCTGATACTCTCTCACCTTTCCGCGAAGGTCATAAAGCGTCTGATAGGTGTCTTCAGGCGGCACATCGATGCCGATTCGGTCGAAAACAGCCCGGATCGTCTGTTCGATCTCGTCGATTTCTGCTTCATCTGCCCGGATTTCATAGGAAAGCTGTCGAAGCTCTTCCTCTGATGATTCCGGAAGAGAATTGTGTTGCGCACCGGAAGATACGGACGGGGAAGCAGAAGATGTAGTGTCATCGGAATCTGTGGCTGTCTGTCGGGCAGGACGTCTTTTGGATCTCCCGCCTCTGCCGTTTACGAATTCCAGCCCGGAGCCGATGAGCAGACTGAGAATTCCGGCGCCCATCAGCGCGACAACAGGGATTCCGAAGCCTCCGGAAGGACTGCTGCTGATGAAAAATCCCGCAGCAATCATCGCGATACCGCAGAAAATCAGAAAGATACCGGCAAAGGAATGCGCAGGCCGTCGCGGCGATTCTTCTCCGGAGTCACGGTCCAGCATATTTTTCAGAAGACGCGCGTTTGCTTTTTTCTGCGGCAGCGCGCTCACAATGGCATTTCTCCGGTTCCAGCTCCGGATTGCCTCCGAGAGCTCATCACTTTCCGGAAGGTAACTTGAGAAAAAGTCCGCGTCCTCCTGACGTTTTTTCTCCTCTTCCGGGGAGAGACGGCTTCTGGACGCGCGATGAACAGCGATCTGAAGATTGCGGTTCAGCTCCTCCGCACGGGCAATCGCGGATTCCCCGGGAACCTCATTCCGGAAGGTGGAACGCAGATGGATATATTCCTGCTGCTGCTCCGGGGAAAGATCATCGTTTGGATCCGAAGCTGTAACACGGTCCAGCGAACTGGCAGTCTCCAGCCACTCATCAACATCCGCAGGATCCGGAACCTCATCCGGAAACTGATTCCGCATGTCATCGCGATCCTTCAGTGCTGCAGCCTCCTCACGCCGGAAATTTTCATAGATTTCTCTTCTGACGCCCAGATCCTTATCACGGCTCAGCGCACGCTGATCATTCTGCAGCTGCTCCAGCTGAGAGAGGAGATCCCGCTTCTCTTCCTGAAGAGAAGCGATCCGGAGATTATTCTGGTGATAAGCGGCTTCTTCTCCGGATTTTCCGGAAATTGTGGCGGAAAGCTCCGCCAGATGAGTCTTCAGCTGATGAATTTCACCCGTTTTTCTGGAGGGAGTCAGCCGGTCGGTCTCTGTCTTAAGGCGTTTCTGCACTTCATCGTACATGCTCATATCGGCCTGCTCTCCGGTCAGATCTCCGATTTTCGCATGAATGCCGGCGGTTACATCTGTGTGAACGGACTGCTGTCCGATAAAGATCGTTCGTTCAAAGGATGGCCTGTCAAGAGAAAAAATATCCTCGCCGGGAACGGCAGAGAAGTCGCGGCAGACAAGGCCTGTGTCTGCATCGAACTGTGCCAGAGCGTCTTCTTTTCCGTCCCTCGGACCGAAGGTCCGCTCCAGACGGTATTTCCGGTCGCGCCAGATGAACGTGATGCTTCCTCCGTACACACCGTTCTGCCACGGAGCAAATCGCCTTCTTTCGTTCTCCAGGTCATTTTTCTTGCGCTCGTTTGCAAATCCATAGAACATGACCAGCAGAAAATGCGCAAAAGTGCTTTTCCCCCAGCCGTTTTCCCGGAGAATCGGATTGAGCCCGTCGTGAAATTCAAGGTCAAGATTATTGAGGCGGCCGAAATTTTCAATGTGGCAGCTGATTAATTTCATAGATCTGTATCCTCCCCCGCAAGCGCAAGGATTCCGCAGCGGATGATTTCTGCCTTTCTCTCCTCCGGGAGGTCCGGGTCCTCTTCTACGGTCCGCACGAATTCTCCCTTCAGTGAAGCGTCGAGCGCATAGGCGTTATAGTCCACCGCGGGTCTGGTCTGGTCCTCCAGGCGGAAGACAAAAAATCTGGCGTTAAAATAATTCTGAATTTGTACCAGATTTTTCTCACCGCTCACATCGGGAGTTCCGGTCAATATTGCCTTCACCAGATCCCCTGCCGGAAAATCAAGCTGCCGCTCTATCTTCGAGATGATCGCCGGCGTGCTGGCGCAGTCTGTAATGTCTACGGGTTCCTCATGAAAATGACGCTGGGGCACCGGCACAAAGCTTCCATTCAGGACAAATCCGCTCCCGGAAGGTTTGCGGCTGTTCGGTTCCGGAACCTCCTGTTGCCGTGAATCGCTCCTGTCCTCAATTTCAAGAAGAACATAGCCGTGTTCCCCGCACTCATCGAAGCCTCTTCCCTCAAGGCAGCCGGGGTAGCACCATGCGCCGCCGGGAGGAAGGACATCCTGATGATACCGGTGAACATGCCCAAGAGCCAGATAATCGATATTTCTGTTTGCGTATTGATGCAGGCCAATGATTTCCGGTCTGCCCTTAACGGGATAATCTGCCACCTGACCGTGCAGCATGACAATATTGAAATCTTTCGGAGAAAGACGAAGGCCTGCCGCCGCGACCGGCGCATTTGCCTCATTCAGTTCCAGCCCGCTGATCGTTATTCTTCCCCCGGCAGGATCATCCTCCCCGGCCGGCTCCGCATGGGGCCTTCCGGCGCGATCCACACGGATGGTATAGGTTTTCCATCCCGGTCCGAACGTAAGCAGATTGTCCGGCCGGCGCGAAAGCCTGTTGAGAAAGCCGTCGCGCTCATGGTTCCCCGTGAGATAGAAAAAAAGGATTCCCGGGTGCGTGAGGATTGTCTCGAATACCGTGTTTCTCGCGTTCGCGGAAATTCGCTCGGAGTCAAACAGATCTCCACTGATCAGGATGGCCTTCACAGAGCTTTCGCTTGCGCTCCGGACCATGTTCATAAACGTCTTCAGCAGATCCGCTCTTCTCTCCCGCGCCTCTGACGCGCTTAAAATAGAGGTCATTCTGGAATCAAGATGCAGATCCGCACAATGTATGATCTTCAATACTTTTCATCTCCTGTGATTATCCATGGACGCAGCCGTCTGGCATAAAGAAATGCCGAATAAGTGTGTTTCTTTTCTGTCAAATGCTGACACCGGAAAAGGGTGCGTCAGGAACGTCAGACTGTCCGCTGATGACGGAGGATATCCTTTCATTCATCGGTCTGTCAGGGTGATGAGACGGATGAAGCCGAGTCAGACGTGTCAGAGAGCGGCTCCGGATACCAGCTCATCTGATTGTCGGTATCTGTAAACAGTACGGTGACATCCAGGCTGTTTTTGCGGATCAGCTCTTCTGCCCGATCCCGGCCGAGCAGGATGCAGATGGTGGAAAGAGCGTCCCCGAGTACATCATCGGTTCCGATGATCGTGGCCTGGTTCAGGCCGGTATCTGCCGGATACCCGGTTTTCGGATCCAGAATGTGATGATAGAGCCTGCCGTTCTTCCGGAAATATCTCTCATACACGCCGGAGGATATCACACTGTCATTTGTGGCATTAATGGTGGTCAGAACACTTCCCCGGTCAGCGAACGGCTTCTGGATTCCGACGACAAACGGGCTGCCATCCGGCTTTTCGCCAAGGACGCTCACGTTGCCGCCCAGATTGATCAGAGCGGAGGTACAGCCGTTATTCTTCAGATAGTTCTTTAATTTCAGTGAGATGTACCCTTTGGCGATTCCGCCGAGGTCGATCTGCGTATCCGGAGAATCAAAGGTTACCGTATTGCCATCGATGTGAACCTTTCGATAGTCCACAAACTCAAGAGCCTTCTGGATATCTGCGTCGTCCGGAACCTCCGGATCATCGGTGTCTCCCTCAAAATCCCACAGTTCTTTTACCGGATAGATCGTGATGTCAAACGCGCCGTCGGACATCTCACCGTACTGGAGCCCTCTGCGGATGCATTCCGCAAGGTCGTCCGAGACCTCAACGGTGGTGGCAGAGCGGTGGTTCAGCTTGTACAGCTCACTGGTCTCCTTCTGTGCGGAAAGGGTATTCTCCATCTCTTCACAGATAGAAAAGCAGCCCTTCAGAAGCTTTTCAGCCTGTTTCCCGTATACCCGGATGTCAATTACCGTGTCAAAGTATGTCCCGGCATCCTCAGCCATCTCCGCATCCGCGGAAGTTCCCTGGGCCGCTGAAGCTCCGGAGGGTATGCCGCATCCGGCGGATAAGCTGCCCAGAATGAGGGCGGCGCAGAGGACACAGGGGACGATCCGGGGATATAGCCGCCGACGTCGTTTCGCATGCGCGGTATATGACTGAATGCTCTGAAATTTTCTCATAATCGGTTTCTCCGTTGCTTTCATCTTCTGTCCGAATCGGAAGTCCGCGCGAACAGCGAGTTGCCGGTATCCGTGGAACTGATAAAAATGTTCCATCGAAGGCCCGCGCAAACAGCGGGCTGCTTTTTCATAAGTTCAGGGCTTTATTATACACTCTCTTATAATCAAGCGCAAATCTGCGCATCCGTGAGCCTTTTACACAGCGGCTTTAAACGAGTCCGGAAAATAAACGCAGCAGAATCTTAGATTTGCTTTGGAAAAGACGGAACTCTCAGGAGAACTGCCCAGACCGCAATGCCTATCAGGATTCCGGTAATGAGGCCGGCAATCATCAGGATCGGGAGATACCAGAGAAGAGGAAGATCGGGGGTGACAAGATATGCGACCAGAATCTGGCCGATATTGTGCGCGGCTCCGCCGGCTGCGCTGATGCCGGTTTCGTGAAATTTTCCAGTGCGGATGAGCAGAACCATGACGAGGATGCTGAGCATGGCGCCGCCCATGCTGTACGCGATACTGAACAGATTTCCGAAGAGAAAACCGATCACCACGACTCTGGCGGCGGATACGAGCACGGCTTCCCTCCAGCCGAACAGCAGAAGCACGATCAGGATGACCACGTTGCAGAGCCCGAGCTTGATGCCGGGTATTCCGAAGCTGAAGGGAATAAGGCTTTCGATGTATCCGCAGAGAATGGCAAGTGCGGTCATAAGGCCAAGGTATGCTGCTCTTTTCGATTTGTTTCTCTGATCCATGATGCGTTCTGCCTTTCTTGTCCCGACTTGGTTATTCTGCCAGTGTATCAATTTCCGGAGAGGACGGCTCAGAATCTGTATCTTCTGTGGAAGAATCGGAGTGATCGGTCTCCTGTCCGGATACAGAGCTGTTTTTATCTGTTCCCTGACCGGATGAGGAATGGATCCCGGCGGTGTCCTGCCCGGAGGAAATGTTCTTGCCTTCGGTGCCCGTACTTCGGGAAGCGTGCGAAGAGCCGGAACTATCGGCATTTATAATTTTGAGAACCACCCGGTTCGGGAGGCAGACAATGCTGCCTCCATTCGCGGTGATCGGCACGGAATGGACGCAGATCTGATCCGGACAGTCGGCAGAGATCATTCGCACGGCACCGTCTTTGATTTCGCAGACATTTGTGTCATTAATTTTTATGACCGTGTCATGCTTCAGATCGTAAGTGCCAAATACTCTGTTGTCAACAGTGATTTCGAGCATGGGAGAATCTTCATGACTCATATACCGGGAATATGCGGCAAGCATCAGAACCGCGGCAGTGAAAATGCAGAGAATCAGGAGTAAATCATTTCGTCCGAAGTTTTTTCTGTTCATAAACAAACCTCTTGTCTGCACCGGAACAGAGGGATTGATGTGTCTCACTGTTCGGGTAAAAAGAGGCCGCCGTATGTGCGGCGGCCTCTGAAAGATATCTGAATATCACAAATATTTACAGATGCAACGGTTCTGTGCGAAATTTACGGTACAATCGCAACGATTCTACCCGAAATTTACGGTACAGCACAATGGTTCTGTTCGAAATTCCGGAGCGGACGTATCAGACAATGCACTTGCGCGGGCAGTTTGCTTTGCATTCTCCGCAGTTTGTGCATTTGCCGTAATCGATGACCGGGAATCCGCCTGCCATCTCGATTGCCTGCTGCGGGCATGTCTTCACACATTTCTGGCAGGAGATACAGCCGATCTTGCAGTTGTTCATGACCGGCTTTCCCTTCTCCGGATTGACGCATCCGATATGCGATACGTAATGATACGGAACCTCTATGATCAGTCCCTTCGGGCAGGCAGCCATACATTTTTTGCAGTCCTTGCAGAGCTCCTCGTCCACATGGGCAACTCCCTTCTGAATAGAAAGCGCGCCAAATTCACACGCCTGGACGCACTCGCCGAATCCGGTGCAGCCGAAGCGGCAGGACTTCGGCCCTCCCGTCGGTGCGAACTTTACGACGTTACAGGACTTCGGGCCTGTGTACACGTAGTTCTCTGTTGTTTTCTCGCAGTCCCCGACACAGCGGACAAAGGCAACTTTCCGTTCGTCACTTCCGGCAGAAGTTCCCATGATCTCCGCGATTTTATCGGCAACAGGTTTCTGTCCCACCACGCAGGAATTGACAGGCGCGTTTCCTGACGCGATTGCAGCCGCCAGAGCGGCGCAACCCGAAAATCCGCAGCCGCCGCAGTTCGCCCCGGGCAGGACCTCTGCGATTGCCTGTTCCTTCTCATCAACAGGAACGGCAAAGACCTTACTGGCAAAGCTGAGGAAGATGCCGACGAATAAACCGACGCCGCCGACCATCAGCGTTGCCGCCAGTATAGTACTTACGCTCATAACCATAACCTCCTTTACGCTTTACTTCAGTGCCGAGAATCCGAAGAATGCGATCGACATCAGAGCGGCAGTAATCATTACGATCGGGAATCCACGGAAGGATTCGGGAACATCGTTGTTTACCATCTTATCACGGATATTTGCGAGAATAATGATTGCAATCGTGTAGCCGATCGCTGTGGCAAAGCCGTAAACGGTACCAGTGAGGATGCTGTAATCCTTCTGCACGTTGATCAGCGCAACTCCCAGTACCGCACAGTTTGTGGTAATCAGCGGAAGATAGATTCCGAGTGCGTCATAGAGTGCCTTTGCGAATTTTTTCAGGAACATCTCCACGAACTGAACCAGGGCCGCAACAATCAGTATAAATACAATGGTCTTCAGATATTCCAGCCCGAAGGGAATCAGAAGAAAATGGTACAGAATTCCGCAGACGAGACTGGAAAGAGTCAGTACGAAGGTCAGCGCCATTCCCATGCCGGCCGCGGTATCGGGCTTCTTGGACACGCCAAGGAACGAACAGATGCCGAGGAACTGGCTGAGAACGACGTTATTGATCAGGCAGGCATTTACAGCCAGCAGAAGTAATGTCATGACTTAGTCGCCTCCTTTTTCTCAGATGAGGGAGCTGCCGTCTGTGCGGCAGACTTTTCGCCGGCAGGTGCCGCAATTGCATCCGCGACGGTTCCCTTGCTGCGTGCAATGGTCTGTGCGGGTGTTTCGGAGCAGGACTCCGGTTTTTCGTCACAGATTCCGAGCTTCATGCAGCTCAGACAGTCGCCGCAGATTTTCTCGGTGGGATCCCAGTCCTTTTTCGGACGGCGTCCTGCACCGATCTTCAGCTTGTTCATCACGGCAACAAGGAAAGCGTAAACCAGGAATGCGCCGGGAGCAAGGACAAAGATATTTACCGGAACGTATCCGGAAGGCATAACCTGCATGCCGAACCAGGTGCCGGCACCGATGATCTCACGGATCGAGGCAATACAGAAAATTGCCACGGTGAAACCGATTCCCATTCCGAGACCGTCGAAGAAGGACGGGATCATTGGTTCCTTGCCGGCATACGCTTCAGCACGGCCCATGATAATGCAGTTCACGACGATCAGAGGGATATAGATGCCCAGTGATGCGTAAAGCGCAGGTGTGAATCCCTCCATCAGGAAGTCGACCATGGTTACAAAGGAAGCTATTACGACGATATACGCCGGCATCCGCATCCGCTCGGGAATGATCTTGCGCAGCGCAGAAATAATCAGGTTTGACAGCGCCAGAATCACGGTGGTAGAAAGCCCCATGCCGATCGCGTTCATTGCGGAAGTCGTCGTCGCAAGGGTCGGGCAGGTTCCGAGAACCAGAACAAATACCGGATTTTCGACGAACAGTCCGTTCCAGAGCCGTTCTGCCGGAGAGTTTTTCTTCAATTTCATGATGCACTGCCTCCCTCCAGATATTCCACTGCAGCCAGAGCACCGTTGACGGCCTTGGTTACAGCGTTTGTCGTTACTGTGCAGCCGCTGATCGCATCGATCTGGTTGTCCGCACTTTTTCCGGTCTTGGTATATGCAATCTCCGTGTTGTCGCCAAGGCTCAGATTGTTGAACTGGTTCTTGAATTCGTCATTTTCCGCTTTCATGCCCATGCCGGCGGTCTCCGAGATGGAAAGGAAGGAGATGCCATTGATGGTAAGGTTTCCAGATTCATCTGCTGTAACGCCTACCATCAGCTCAATCGCACCGCCGTAGCCCTCGTTATTGGTCGCATCTACAACATATCCAAGCTTGTTTCCGTTTTGATCATCGGCTTCACTGATATCGCTGACCGAGGTCTTGTCCAGACCGGCCTTGTCGAGATATGACTGGAAATCGCTCTGGTCAAAATCCGAAACGGTCTTGAAGCTGTCCGCGTTTTCAAAAACTTCTTTCTGGGAGGCGGCTTTCTCGGATGCCTCCTGGGCAGCAATCGGTCCCGCAGTCACTCCGTGTACAGCGCCGAGGAGAAGACCTGCTGCCACGGTGATCACAGTAATGATGATTGTGTCATGAACGACAGATGTCTGTTTCTTGCTCATGCCTTTCCTGCCTCCTTCTGTTTCTTGTCTTTCTGGATGCCGAAGGCTCTCGGACGTGTATAACGCTCAATGAGCGGAACAATGCAGTTCGCGAGGATGATCGCGTAGGAAACACCTTCGGAGCTGTTGCCGATCATGCGATAGAGCCAGGTCATGACACCAAGGAACACCGCGTAAATTGCCTGTCCTTTCGGCGTGATCGGGGATGTGACATAATCCGTCGCCATAAACCATGCGCCAAGCATAATGCCTCCGGCACAGAGCTCTTCCGCAGTGAATTCAAGCGGATTGCTGTAGCCTCTGGCTGCCGCTGTAATCAGAACCAGTACCGCAAAGCTGCCCAGATAGATGACGGGGATCTTCCAGTCAATGATCTGCATCACCAGAAGGAAAATTCCTCCGGCGAGAAGGGCAATTGCGGAGGTCTCACCGATGACACCCTGAACATTTCCCAGGAAAAGTGCGCCGAGATCAAAATGAGCGCCGGTCTTGAGGTACGCAAGCGGGGTTGCTCCGGAGAGAGTGTCTGTGGTGGAAGCCACCTTTGTCACCAGCGAGGTGATTCCGTGACCGGCTGCATAGTTCGTCATTTCACTGGAGAAGGAAATGAGAAGAAAGCATCTGGCTCCGAGCGCAGGATTCATGAAGTTCTGTCCAAGTCCGCCGAAAACCTGCTTTACAACAATAATCGCGAATACTGATCCGATGACCGGGATCCACCACGGAATCTGCGGCGGCATATTCATACCGATCAGAAGCCCGGTGACGACTGCGGAGAGATCTCCGGTGGTGACAGGTTTCTTCAGGATCCGTTCGTAGCAGTACTCGGCAGCGACCGAGGACGCCACGGAAAGGCACAGAATCAGCAGGGCATACGGCCCGAAATTCAGGACTCCCACGATGCTGGCGGGGAGCAGTGCAATGATCACGAAAAGCATGATCTTCCGTGTAGAAATACTGTCTCTTACATGAGGTGAGACAGAAACCTGATATTTTTCATTCATTCTCCTGAACCTCCCTCATTTTTTCTTCCTTTTATTGGCAAGTACCGTCTGGCGCATCATATTGATCTCCGCGGCAAGCGGGCGCTTTGCCGGGCAGGAATAGCTGCAGGAACCGCAGTTCACACATTCCAGTCCGTAGTATTCTTCAAAGGATTTTGCGTCATTATGCTCCGCAAAGTCTGCCAGCCTGCAGGGAAGCAGTCTTGCGGGACAGCCCTTTACACAGCGGCCGCAGTTGATACAGGCGGAAGGCGTCGAACGCGAAACCTCATCCTGCAGGAAAGCGGTAATCGCGCCTGAGGTCTTCGTAACCGGGATGTTCAGGTCGTAGAGAGCGAATCCCATCATGGGACCGCCGGAAATTACCTTTTCGGGCGTGGACTTGAAACCGCCCTCCGCCTCAATGATTTCCGCGTAATTCATGCCGACAGGAACGCGGAAATTCCTCGGATTCACAGGCGCATCGCCAGAGACGGTGAAGACGCGGTCGATGACAGGCCTTCCGTACTTTACCGCCTCATACACAGCAATAACGGTATCGATGTTATCGACGACACATCCGGCGTCTGCCGGGAGCATTCTGGAATTGACATAGCGGCCGGTAATCGCGTTGATCAGGCATCGCTCCGCTCCCTCCGGATATTTTGTCTTCATGACGGCAACGCTGATCCGGCTTTTGCCCGCTGCTGCCTTTCGCATGACCTCTATTGCCTTCGGCTTGTTGTCCTCAATGCAGATGACTCCCTTGCATTCCGGCTTGAACAGCTTCAGAATGATCTCCAGGCCTCCGACGATTTTCTCCGGGAACTCGAGCATGCATCTGTAATCCGAGGTCAGGTAAGGCTCACATTCCGAACCGTTCACCAGGATATGATCCACGACAGACGGATCCTTCGGAGAGAGCTTAACGGCTGTCGGGAAGCCTGCGCCGCCCATCCCGACGACTCCTCCCTCCCGGATTCTGTTCAGGATTTCCTCCCTGGACAAAGCATCCGGGTCAGCCTCCTCAAAGCTGACGCTTTCATACAGATCATCATTTTCGATGACGATAGCATCGACATAACCGCCGGTGGCATTCTTCCTCTTTTCGATTCTGCTTACCGTACCAGATACGGATGCATGAATCGGAGCAGAGACAAAGCCGCCCGCCTCGGCGATTTTCTGCCCGACAAGAACCCGGTCTCCCTTTGCAACGATCGGTTTTGCCGGAGCACCAATGTGCTGTGACAGCAGATAGACTAATTCTTTTCCGGGTTTTATGGCTTCAACCGGTTTCTCCGCTGACAATTCCTTGCCTTCATACGGATGAACGCCACCCTTAAAGGTAAATAATCCCATCTACCCATCCTCCTTCCTTTGCTTACAAATAACATAGATATTATAATACACCGTTTCGAAAAGTGACATTCAATTTCCTGCTAAATCGATATATGTTTCAAAAAAAATGCATAGCGGAAGCCTGTTATATTGAATTTTTCCGGTATCAGAAAAGACAGGCTCCTGTCATCGGACGGCCTGTCTGAAATATCGTCAAAATCTTTTGCTTTCTTATTTCTCGTAATGATGTGCTTCCTCGAGCATCATATCCTTAACCTTCATCAGACGAAAGGATTGTATTTCAGGAAGAGAGGACAAGGAAGAGGAAAAGAAAAATATGAAAGAGGACAAAAAAATGGGCTGTTCCGCTTTCTCGTCACGAAACAGCCCTTTTAATGAATTTCTAGAAGCTTCACTTTATAACCTCCTTTTCTATATTCTGTTATTTCATCAAGATTCCTTCCTGTCTCCTGAATTTGAAAAGCCTTTCACCCTGGGGTTCCAGATCTTATTCCTGAGATTCCGCCGTTGTTTCCGAATTCTGTATTCAGTGCTGACTTTTGAATTCTCTCTTCCTTTGAATCACTCATCTTCTGTCTTCAGAAGCATTTCGCGTTCCTGGAATCGTCATTTCTGCAACCTGCTGCGCAGGTTCACCATAAGCATCTGCTCTCTCGAATTCATTCTCTTCCGAGAACCATCCACTGACAGTTCCGGGAAGGTTTCTCTTCTGTGGAGTTTCTGCACTATCTTCTGTCAGGAACTCTTCAAAGGGAAGAAAAGAGGAAACTTCCGGTTCGGAAAGATATCTTGTTGTTACTTATATAATACTGATATATCTTCACTTTGTCAAGCGTTATTTGATAATAATTTATGAATATAATTATATTCAGAATATTGTGCAAGGCCACGAGATAAAACACTCTGCGCGAGTTTTATCTCGCTATCGCGACGCTCGCCGTACACGAATACTTCGCATTCGGCTGCGGCTCACTGTTCGCGTAAATAAAATACCGGTACAATTTTTGCGGAAGGATAAACAACTTCGTCGTATTGTACCGGTAAAAGGAAATTCTTTTTCAGGTTAGAAAGGCCTGTGGTTTTCATCGTAATTGATGCCGCAGATCTGGTCTATCCGGATCAGCTCCTCATCACTGAAATCGGTGTGACCGATAATTTTTACATTTTCCGCAATCTGCTCCGGTCTTGAGGCACCGATCAGAACTGAGCAGACATGATCATCCTTGAGGATCCACGCAAGCGCCATCTCGGCAAGCGTCTGTCCTCTCTCGCCGGCGAGCTTATCGAGTGCCCTGATCTGACGCAGCCTGTTCTCGGTGAGGTCGGAGGCATGGAGAAATCTTCCGTCCTTCGCGATCCGGCTGTCATCCGGAATCCCGTTGATGTACCGGTTCGAGAGCAGCCCCTGCGCGAGAGGGCTGAAGGCGATGATGCCCATTCCGTTTTCATAGCAGAAATCCTTCACGCCGTCTTCTTCGATGGTACGGTCAAAAATGGAATAACGCCGCTGATTAACAATCAGCGGGAGATGAATATCTGCTGCAATCTCAATCGCGCGTTCGGTGTGCTCTCTGTCGTAATTTGAGATTCCGGCATAGAGCGCCTTGCCACTTCTGACGATCTGATTCAGCGCGTCCATTGTCTCTTCCAGAGGCGTTTCGGGATCCATTCTGTGATGATAAAAAATGTCAACATATTCCAGTCCCAGACGCTTCAGGCTCTGATCAATGCTGGCGGTGAGATATTTTTTGCTTCCCCAGTTTCCATACGGGCCTTCCCACATATCATAGCCCGCTTTAGTTGTAATGACGATTTCATCCCGGTACGGCATGAAATCCTCGCGGAGGATTCTTCCCGCATTTGCCTCGGCGCTTCCGTACACAGGGCCATAATTATTTGCGAGATCAAACTGGGTGATGCCAAGATCGAAGGCGGTCCGGCACATTGCCTTCATGTTGTCGTAATTGCCGTTGCTGCCGAAGTTGTGCCAGAAGCCGAGAGAAACCGCGGGGAATTTCAGCCCGCTGGCTCCGACGTGGTTGTAAGTCATACCGGAGTATCTTCCCGGATCTGCAATGTAAACGTCCTTTTCCATTCCTGTCTTCTTACCCCTTTCCTTTTGGGTGATGCGTAAAATCTGCGCTCAGATATTCCGGCAGGTATCAAGAATGTACTGATACAGGGTCCGTACAGCCGGAGCCATTAACGCAGGATTCAGACACGCCAGGCCGATCTCCCGGTATGCGTCCGGATCCATGCGATATCGTCTGACATTATAGGGAATGTCGTTCATGACGAGTTCAGGCATGATACAGATTCCAAATCCCTTTGCGACCATGATGACCGTAGAAAGGTCATCCAGTACGTGATAGCGAATCTGTGTGGAAAAATTATTCTGCCGCAGATAATTCTGTATATCAGCGTCGGTGGACTCTCTCTGCGCCACGAAATGATGGTGGCTCATCTCCTCAATTCCGATGGTATCTCCCTCGGACTTCTTCTCAAAGTCGGCGGAGACAATACAGAGCAGAGGATCCTTGTAAAAAATCTCAATCGGAATATCTCCGGCGCTCGATGCCGAAAGAAAACCAAAATCAACGATTCCATTCTTGATCCAGTAACGGACATCATCGTAGGTTCCCTCAAAGACCTCAATCCGGATTGCAGGATACTGCGCCTCAAAAGAATGGATGATATCCGGGATCCAGTTGGTGCAGGCACTTGAGAAACAGCCGATCTTCACAGTTCCGGTCTTCAGGCCCTTATACTCCGCCACGACCTGCTGCAGACGCTCATCACTGTTCAATACCGAATTCACGTAGGGAAGAATGTGTTCTCCGTAATTGGTCAGGGTGACTCCCGATTTGTTGCGGGTAAGAACCGCAAAACCAAGCTCCTTCTCCATCGCGGAGATCGAATGACTGATAGCGGACGGCGTGAGGCCGAGTACATCAGCTGCCTTGTGGAAACTTCCCATCTCTGCAACAGTCTTGAATACCTGATACGTAAGTAGTGTCATCGATTCCCTTTCTTTATACGGATTTCTGTTCCTTGATATGAATCTCTGCGCGGAGGATCTCTGAAAAGTCCTGCCGGCCATATCTATTGACTATATCTATTGAAATGATAGCACAATAACATAAATAGGGTAACATATTTATGTGAGATATGGAAGCCCCTCTGCCGCGTCCGTTTTTGCCGCTCATTTTCCGAATTCAGGAGTATTCAGAAGGCAGGAGCTCAGTATCGCGAACATCTGTACTGGAGGTCCTCCCATCGCTTGTCCACTTCATTCTGAAAAACCTGGATCAGGTGTTCATTCTCCGGTTTGAACAGATGGCGGAATCTTCCCTGCGTTCTCAGAAAGTCCTCGATTGGAAGCTTGTGCTTTGGCACATAAGAAAGCTTCCAGACGCCGTGATCCACCTCAAAGAGCGGCCAATAACAGGTTTCAACCGCAAGACGGCAGATCTCCATGACATTTTCTGCCGGATATCTCCATCCGCGGGGGCAGGGGGTCATTACATTCAGGAAAGACGGACCTTCTGTATAGATTCCCTTCTCCGCCTTTCTGTGCAGATCCTTGAAGTCTCTGGTCAGGGTAGTCTGTGCGGCATAGGGGACATAGTGCTCGGCAATGATGGCGGTAAGGTCTTTGCGGTACTGTACCTTGCCGGCTGATTTTGTTCCGGCCGGAGTGGTGGTGGTATCCGCAAACATCGGCGTCGCGGAGGACCGCTGGATACCGGTGTTCATGTAGGCTCCGTTATCATAGCAGACGTAGAGCATGTCGTGTCCTCTCTCCATCGCGCCTGACAGGGACTGGAATCCGATGTCGTAGGTGCCGCCGTCACCCCCGAAGGTGATAAATTTGAAGCAATCCTTCTCCCCGAGACGATGTTTTCTTTTTAAAACTTTATAGGCGGTCTCAACGCCGGACAGCGTTGCTCCGGCGTTCTCAAAAGCGTTGTGGATGTAGCTGTCCTCCCAGGAAGTGTATGGATACATAAAGGAGGAAACCTCAAGACAACCGGTGGCATTTCCGATCACTGCATGATCTTCCGGCTTCAGTGCGCGGAGAACGGCGCGGACGGCGATGGTTGCCCCGCAGCCGGCACACATTCTGTGGCCCGGCGCAAGCCTCTCCGGCCTGGCGAGCATCGTTTTTAAGCTATAGTCATTACTCATTTCTGATTATCTCCTGTTTATGAGGGTATATTCGGGTTCTGATATCGTGTTTATCCGCGCAGATTCACATATTTGTGCTGCTGCACAGGTGTGCCTTCCTCCACAGCAGCCCGGAGCTCGGCAAATACTTCCTTTACATGATCTGTGGTAAAATCTCTTCCTCCGAGGCCGTAGATATAATTGACCGCCTCAATGAATACCCGGCTTCGGTACAATCCTGCCGTCACCTCACTGCCGAGAGGCCCGCCGTTTCCGTTATAGCTTTCGCAGCGGTCCATGATTGCAACCGCTTTGCAGTTCCGAAGTGCCTCCGCAATTTCCGCTTCAGGGAAAGGGCGGAAGACACGGAGTTTCAGTACGCCTGCCTTCCATCCCTCTTCGCGGAGCTCGTCAACCGCCTCCTTTGCTGTCCCGGCAGCGGAACCCATGATCAGCATGATGTAGTCTGCGTCTTCCGTCCGGTATTCCTCAAAAAATCCGTACTTTCTTCCGGACATCTGTTCAAACTTCTCCGCGACCTCCAGGATGACCTGGCGCGCATTTTCCATGGCGGTCTCCTGATTTTTCTTTGCCTCCATCTCATAGTTTGAGATCGAATAAGGACCGACGGAAACCGGCTTTCCGGGATTCAGCATGAACTCCTCCGGCTCGTAGGTGCCGGCGAATTTTTTCACGCTCTCATCCTCCAGAAGACAGATGTTCTGCACGGCATGGCTTGTGATGAAGCCATCCTGGCAGATCATCACGGGCAGGTGAACTCTCGGATCTTCCGCAATCGGATATGCCTGAATATAGTTGTCGTAAACCTCCTGATTGTCTTCCGCGTAGATCTGTATCCAGCCGGTGTCTCTCGCACCCATGCCGTCGGAATGATCGCAGTTGATGTTGATCGGACCGGAAAGCGTGCGGTTCACCAGGGTCAGAACGATGGGCAGCCGGTTGGATGCTGCCAGCAGCAGCTCCTCCCACATGAGAGCCAGTCCAGCGGAGGATGTCGCTGTCATGGTTCGTGCTCCCGCTGCCTCAGAGCCGATAGCGGCAGACATTGCGGAATGCTCGCTCTCGACCGGAATAAAATCGGTGTCCATCTGACCATTCGCGATGTAGGCCGAGACCATCTGCGGTATTTCTGTGGACGGTGTTATGGGAAATGCCGGCATGACATCCGGCTCAACCTGCCGGATCGCATAGGAGACCGCTTCATTTCCGGACATCCTCTCCTTGATTTCTCTGCTCCTGATGATTTCCAGATTACTCATGGTTCAATGCCCTCCTTCATGACAATTGCGTCAAAAGGACAAACCTTTGCGCAGATGCCGCATCCCTTGCAGTGCATATAGTCAAAATCCAATCGTCTGCCGTCCTGAAAGGGGATAGCTCCGTCCGGGCAGACCGGACAGCACAGAAGACACTGTCTGCATTTTTCCTTCATATAAACAGGGGTATTTGTCCTCCATTCTCCGGTGTTGAACTGTCTGGAGGTTCCGCCTGCAAAAATCTGCATGCCTTCCGTAAGACCGCCGCAGGGCGTCTGTTCGTTGATTTGTGATATATCGGTACGCATAAAAATCCTCTCTGGACATTCGCTTCGCGCGAAATCCGTAAAATTGCTGATCTGTCTGTAACTTCTGGCCTATCAGATATACACTGCATATCGGCTCATAATGCACGCCGGCACACTGACCGGCGGTTCAATCACCGACCGCTCTGAAGGCATCCTCCAATGCCCGCATGTTTCCATCGATGACCTCCGGCTTTTTCGCGAATTTGTGCTGAAAGGATTCCCGCATGTTGGCGACAAAAGAATCCTTATCCATGACCCGGCTGACCGCAACTGCTGCTGCAAGCATCGGTGTATTCGGGAAATTCTTTCCGAGTGCTTTTTCTGAAATCTCTCTTGCGTCGACAGTGACCACTCTGCCCTGATATCCGCGAAGCAGCGGCCGGATCTCATCCGGGGTTTTCGGCGTATTTACAATGATGGCGCCGTCTTCCTTCAGACCGTCAGTCACATGAACAGCGTGAAGAAGAGTCTCGTCTACGACAACCACATAGTCCGGATCATAAATATTAGAATGCACCCGGATCGGCATCCGGCTGATGCGGTTAAATGCGGTGATCGGCGCGCCCATCCGCTCCGGACCATATTCCGGAAAGCCCTGCACATACGCGCCGGTCTTAAAGCAGACATCTGCCAGAAGCAGCGCTGCGGTTTTGGCGCCCTGGCCTCCCCGGCCATGCCATCTGATTTCAACTGTGTTCTTCATTGCAAAATCCTCTCTGAATTTCTGCGGCTACATACCGTATGCGGCAATGTTTTTTGCATAATCATTTTTATTCTGTTTGATATTGTTCATCTTTATGTTGATTTACACTCAACTTTTACTATTATACAGAAATCACCGGAATTGTAAACAATTTTTGTTTATGTATCTTCACAAGAATGATGAAACTATTTCATCATTCTTCCAACGAGATAAAACACGCTGCGCGAGTTTTATCTCGCAATCGCGACGCTCGCCGCACACGAATACTTCGCATTCGGCTGTGGCTCACTGTTCGCGTAAAAAAATGAGCGGTCCCGGAGGCCTCAGCGCAGAGATGATTCGCGCAAAGGTCCCGGGACCGCATCAGACCATATTTAATTTTACACCTCGGAATGAAGCTGCAACCGTCTCAACGTTCAAAGGTAAAATAGACAATTACTGCCTCTGCGTCTCTGTGAATCCAGACGCTCGTGTCCTCGCCGCTGTCGCTCTCGAGGTTTCCCGGATAACAGCCGTACTCGTGACCGGCTTTTTCGTCCTTTCCTCTGTCGGGAGCTTCCCCGAAGTCTCCCTTCTGGAACCGTGTCACATAATGGATGATTGTCTGAAATTCACTGCCGACGAAATAGATTTCACGGATACCTGCGGACAGATAGATGGTCTCTCCGTTGATCGTTCCGTAATACGCGGTTCCGTATCCCTTTTTCTTCCCACTGATGTATTTCTTCAAGTCGCTCAATTTCTCCATAGACGGGACCTCCTTTTGACTCATTTTACCGCGGCATGAGGCAAACGGCAATGAGAAAACGTATGCGAACGGTCATTGTCCGCAGGTAATTCCGCGCAAAACGGGGCGCCTGTTCATCAGAGAAGTGTTACACCGTGGTCCGCTGCGTACTTCAGATCTTTCTCCGGCCACAGGGAGACCTGAACTTCTCCGATATGCGCCTTTCTGAGGAAGAACATGCAGATACGGGACTGTCCGATTCCGCCACCGATGGTGTACGGAAGCTTCTTCTCAAGAATTGCTTTCTGGAAGGGAAGCTCCGCTCTCTCCTCACATCCGGCTTCCTTCAGCTGAAGTTTCAGAGAATCCTCATCCACCCGGATACCCATTGAGGAAAGCTCCAGAGCAATATCAGTGACCGGATAATATACAATAATGTCACCGTTCAGAGACCAGTCATCATAATCCGGCGCTCGTCCGTCGTGCTTCTCACCGGACTTCAGTCTTCCGCCGATCTGCTCGATGAAGATCGCACCGTGAATTTTGGCAAACTTGTACTCGCGGTCTTTCGGGGAGTCGTCCGGATACATATCTTCAAGCTCCTGGGAGGTCACAAAGGTGATCTGCTCTGGCAGGATGCAGTGCACATATTCAAATTTGTTCTCGACATACTTTTCTGTCACATGGAGGGCTTCGTAAACATTCTTTACGATCCTGTGAAGCGTCTCGCGGTTCCGCTCCTCCTTTGTGATGACGCGTTCCCAGTCCCACTGATCCACATAGATAGAATGAATGTTGTCTGTGTCCTCGTCCCGACGGATCGCATTCATATCCGTGTAGAGTCCCTGTCCCGGCTGAAAGCCGTAGCGCCCGAGAGCGTATCTCTTCCATTTCGCGAGGGATTGAACGATTTCAGCCTTTCGTTCATTCTGCTCTTTAATTCCGAAGCTGACAGGTCTTTCCACCCCGTTCAGGTTATCGTTCAGGCCGGATTCCGGATCTACGAAAAGAGGCGCTGACACACGCTGAAGATTGAGCTCCGCGGCCAGCTGGTTCTGAAAAAAATCTTTAACTTTCTTTATCGCGATCTGCGTTTCCTTCAGATCAAGTTCCGAATGGTAGCCGTCCGGAATAAAAATGCTGCTCATGGTCTATTCCTCCTATGGTTCTTCTAAAGTAGGTCAAGTACTTCTGACTTAGCTACAATAGCACATTTTTCACCGACGAACAACAAATTATAAACGAAAACAAGCACACCGTACCGATGAAATACTTAAAATTCAGACGACTTTTGCCGGAATGTGCTTTGAGAAATAAGACGAGAGATCTCCCGGCGTCGATGCTTCCGGTCTGTTCTGACACAGGCCTGCAAATTATGACTGATGGATCTACAGATTTGAATGGTAATCCATTCTTCTGATGTTATTATGTCTGCGAAAGATGGCAGCGTTCTCATATCGTATGTGGGATCGATCCCATCTTGAGATGGTGTCCGAGACTGAAACCGGACCTGCTTTGTAAGCATGAAGGAGAGTGAGAGTATGACTCGTTACATTGTAAATATTCCTTCCGTTGAGGAAGCGTCTGTTTTTTCGGCCAGAATACAGAAAATGCCTTTTGATGTTGATCTGCACAGCGGCAGAACCGTGATCGACGCCAAGTCGGTTCTTGGTGTGATCTACTTTGGGGTAGGTCGGAACGCTTTTCTGGAGGCGCATACCGATCGCAAGGCTGATCAGGAAATGCTCGAAGAAGCAGTCCGGGATTATCTGGTACAGGATGATCAGATGGCCCGGGTCATATAAAAAGCAGCCGCCATATCCTCGTTCTTAGTGGCGGTGACGGAGGAACCTGGTAACAGGTGCGTTGTGCCGCGACGGTATGAGCCGTCAGGCTGCTTTGGGTTCCGCAAAGCCGCAGGTGTAAAAGCCTGCGGCTTTTTTTACACGAACAGTGAGCCGCAGCCGAATGCAAAGTATTCGTGTGCGGCGAGCGTCGCGATAGCGAGATAAAACTCGCGCAGCGTGTTTTATCTCATTAACCGTTTTCCGTACAGATACATGCCTGAAAAACGTAATTGAAAAAATAAAAAAACGCTTGCTTTTCTTATTAAGTTTGATACAATGAAATTGCATAAAACTTCTACGCGATGTTATAGCACTCAATTTAAAAGAAAGAACAGATAATATTTTATGCTGCCGTCAGATCATGGCCATCTGCAGAGGAGAATGAATCACAGATGATGACGCCGGCGGAACAGCAGAAAGGACGACAGAATGAGTATTTATGATTATTCGGTAACAACTCCTCAGGGAGAGGAAGTTTCACTTGGACAGTTCAAGGGGAAAGTTATGCTGATCGTGAACACCGCGACCGGCTGTGGATTTACTCCGCAATACAAAGATCTGGAGGAAATTTACGAGGTCTTTCATGATAAGGGACTTGAAATCATCGATATTCCGTGCAATCAGTTCGCCGGACAGACTCCGGGAACTGATGAGGAAATCCATCAGTTCTGCACCCTGAAATACAACACACAGTTCCCGCAGATGAAGAAATCGGATGTGAACGGTGAGAATGCTCTCCCGCTCTATAAATATCTGAAGAGCCAGCAGGGATTCCATGGATTTGGCAAGGGTCCCACCGCTCTGATGATGAGCACCATGCTGAAGAAGATCGACAGCGATTACAAGAACAATCCGGAAATCAAATGGAATTTCACCAAATTTCTGGTGGACCGCGGAGGAAATGTTGTGGCGCGTTTTGAGCCCACGGAAAAAATGAAGGATGTAAGCGCGGAGATCGAAAAACTGATTTAAAGGGAAAGAAACAATGAAGATCTGGACGGATTACACTGATCTGATTTCTGATCCAGAATGTAATTGCCCGGGGCCGGAGAATTTTCCGGTTCCGGGCAATTTATGCTTTTTACGCGAACAGTGAGCCACAGCCGAATGCGAAGTATTCGTGTGCGGCGAGCGTCGCGATAGCGAGATAAAACTCGCACAGCGTGTTTTATCTCGTTACGGGTCCTCTGCTTCCCGGGTGTCGAGCCATACATCATACCAGTCCAGACATTTTTCAGTCCAGACATCTCTCGCCTCTTCGCGTTGATGAAAGTTTGTGGAATCGGCATTCATGTACTCTTCCAGCGTTTCCGGAATCTGCCTCTGTTCCTCTTCCATCCTTAGGCAGATCTTCCGGAAGGCTTCCCCGGAGGTCTCCAGCTCCGGTCGGATCAGGCCGAAACGCCAGTCAAGTGTCGCTTCTTCAGTGGAGAATTCCCGAAGGCGGAAGTGTTCTGCCTTCGGAACCGCCTTTAATTCCTCAATTAACCGCTGATCCTCAGCGGTCCGCAGCGCGGCGATGTCTGTTCCGCTTTTCGCGAGCTCCCTCTGTTCCATATAGTGGTCATATCCGAACGGATAGTAGTGGATTCCGGTTTCACAGGAATCAAACAGTAAAAGAGAGTCCGCCACGCGGCTCAGAAAGTACCGGTCATGAGAGACAAAAAGTATGGTTCCTCTGTAGCATCGAAAGAGAGATTCCAGTGTTTCCTTTGCGGGAATGTCCATATTATTTGTCGGTTCATCCAGAATCAGAAAATTCGGGCGGGGATACAGCAGAGCGGCAAGCACCAGGCGCGATTTTTCCCCGCCGGACAGGTTTTTCACCATTTTTCCGAGGTCTCTGGCGTGAAACAGATAACCAGCCAGAAAATCACGGATTTCTTTCTCGTTCATCGAAGGATAACGGTCATGGAACCATTCCAGAACATTTCTTTCTGCCTCTTCTCCGGCAATTTCGGCGGAGAACTGATCAAAATAGGCAGATTCGATGTGTGCGCCACTCTTCCGCTCTCCATCCAGAGGGGACAGAAGACCCGCGACCGTCTTGAGAAAGGTTGATTTTCCGGACCCGTTCGGCCCGATTACACCGATTTTCTGTCCTCTGCGAATCCGGAAAGAGATTTCCTTGAGAGGGCGGTCCTTCTGGTAACCGATCTTCATATGTACGCATTCAAAGACCCATTTGCTGCCCGAGCGCGCGGGAAGCAGGTCTCCGGTGTGTATGAAAGCATCGTCCGTTCGCGGCTTTTCCACAGGATTCATCCTGTCAAGGATTTTTTTTCTGGAGCGGGCAAAGGCAGCCTTCCTGGGTTTGTTCCTGAATTTCAGGATCAGTTCTCTTTCTCTCTGGATCTCCGCCTGCTGCGCCTCATATGCCTTCAGCTGTCTCTGGTATCGCCGTACCTTTTCTTCCGTATAGGCGGTGTACCCTCCGGAATACCGGGTAACCTGTCCGCCTGCGACCTCCCAGATCACATCAGCAGTCCGGTTGATAAAATATCGGTCATGCGATACCAGGATCACCGCCTTCGGATAGCGGCGGATATAATGTTCAAGCCATTCTACCGATTCAAGATCCAGATGATTGGTGGGCTCGTCGAGGATCAGAACATCGGGTTCGGCCAGGAGGAGCCGGATCAACATGATCTTACGCTGTTCTCCGCCTGAAAATTCACAAAGTTTCCTGGTCTTGTCACTCTTGGCGAGCCCGAAGCCCGTGAGCATCCGGTCATAGAGCTGTTCATAGTAATAACGGTCCCTGGAATACCGGTATCCAGCCGGTTTACCGGACATCACCGCTTCCAGAACTGCCTGCTCAAGGGTTTTGTCCGGATCCCCGGCAAACCTCTGATCCATCATTCCCGTCGTAAAAGCCCGTGAGCGGGTGAGCCCCGCGTCCGGATGCTTTTCATCGGTATCCAGGTCCAGCTTTCCGGATATTACGTCGAGCAGTGTCGTCTTTCCCGCGCCGTTCCGGCCGACAACTGCTGCCTTCTCCGTTCCCCGGATCTCAAAGGAAAAACGGCTGAGTACCGGGATGCCGTCACGGCTTACTGTCCCGTCTTTTATTTCAAGAAGCATTTCTTTGTCTCCTTAAGTTTTGACCTGCTGTCAGATAAACGATGATCCGGGCAGTGAACCTCCCGACATTTTCCCCCTGACTGCAGCTGTGATTGCGGCGGTCAGTTTCGGCTTGATTGCGGCTGTGATTGCGGCGGTCAGTTTCGGCTTGATTGCGGCTGTGACTGCGGCAGCCAGTTTCGGCTTGATCCCGGCCGTGATTGCGTCTGCCAGTGGTTTCAACGGGGAAAACACCAGAATCAGGTAGACAGAGGTACACAAGAAGGCGACAAACATCAGCCAGTTGACGACGCCGTCCGAGCGAAACATTTTTAGAGAAAATCCACGTTTTGACGGCCACAGAAGCAGTTCCCACTGCCGGTTCAGAAGATCTGTGAGCAGGTGGGAGAGGTATCCTGCGGCAAAATAACAGGTGATCTGGGGAAAGATGACGTTGACACAGAGGCAGAAAAGGATCATCGCTGCAAAGGAATGCATAAAGCTCCTGTGATGTGTTCTCCTCCCGATGACGCACAGAAGGAGAAAGGCTGCGATTCCGGCGATAACACGCGATGTGCTGCTCCGGGACATCAGTGACTGATAGATACCGATATGGAAGAAATAATCGGCCAGTATTATCAGGGATACTGCTGCGGTGCATACCCCGATGATTTTCTCAGTCTCTCTTGAGGCCCCGGACGTTCCGGCGTCTATATCGGGCAGAATTCCTCCCATGGCTGCGGCCCCGGTTCCTGCCACAAGTATCGGCAGGGAGGACGGCTCAAAAATCGCCAGTGCTGTCGTGATTCCAATAAAAAAATGCGTCCTTCCAAGCATGCGTGAATGATCTTCTCCCCTGATATTTTTTCTGCGACTATTATAACGGATCACTGTTTTTTCGCAAGGGGCACCTCGGAGAGCAGAGCTGCCCCGCCCGGACACATCGCAGGTGCTTTTTCCGGGGTGATCATCAGGTTGCCTCAGAAGCGGGATTTCCCCGGCCGGAAATATCGCAGGTGTTTTTCCGGGGTGACTGTCAGGTTACCTCACAGGCAGATCTTCCCCGCTGAGGCAGGCGCCGTAATATGCCTGCCCGAGCGCGATCCCTCCGTCGTTTGGGGGAACCAGGTGATGCGTAAGCACGTGAAAGCCGTTCTTTTCGAGCAGATTCTGCATCATCTCGAGAAGGAGCGTGTTCTGAAAGCATCCGCCGGATAAGGCAACGGTGTCGGGCAGACGGCAGTCCAGCCTGCGGAGATGAACGAGCAGACGGCAGGTCTCTCTCGCGAGCAAATCATGAAATACCCAGGCAAGCCGGTCCGGATCTTCTCCGGAAAGCTTACCCAGAATGATCCGTCTGACAATCCTTCCGGTGGGAATCCGGAATATTCCGGAACCGGAAATCTCAGTTTCCGGTTTGACGTTTTTTTTCACTGCGGCTTCTGGATTGTAATATGGATCCAGATTAGATAATTGCCTGTTAGATAATTCCATATTATATGAAGTCATATTATATGAAGCCATATTATATGAATCTATATTATATGAATCCCGGTTATTCAGATCCGTGTTGTATGAATTCTCTGTGTCACAATGGTTCTTCTGGTACTGCAGGGCGCGGTACATTAAGGTGGTAGAGGCTTCTCCTTCGAAGGTTGATGCTCTGCGGATACCAAGGATTGCGCTGACTGCGTCGAAGATTCTCCCGCAGCTCGTAGATACGACGGCATTCAGCCGCTTTTCGTGCATTTTTCGCATAATTCCGGCCTCTGTCGGAGAACAGAGATCAAGCGCTGCCATGATCTCTTCCGGCGACAGATGATCGATTTCATTCCGGCTCCACGGAGGAATTCGTTCCCCCTGTGATAATGGGCTGCCGCCCTGATCCGGGAGCGTGAAAATTCCGCAATTGTCACGGGATTCATGTCCTCTGTCATTCTTCGGGAACGAGAGAACCGCGCAATTGTCACGGGATCCATGTCCCCGGTCATTCTTTCCGAACAGGCTTATGATCAAGGATGCGGCGATCCGCCACCCCTCCCGCGAGGCGGTATCTCCGCCGATATGCAGGAAGGGTTCCACACTTCCAAGTCTTCGGAAACTGTGCGTGTCCGCAAGCAATACTTCTCCGCCCCAGATCGTGCCATCGGTTCCGTAGCCGGTGCCGTCGAAGGAGAGGCCAAGCACGGGATCCGTCCGGTCATTTTCCGCCATACAGGAGAGAATATGGGCGTAGTGGTGCTGGACGCGCACCAGCGGGACGCCTGTCGCGAGTTCTCCGGCGATTTCTGTGGACCGGTAACCGGGGTGGAGATCACAGACAACCAGATCCGGCTTTGCCTCAAGCAGGGTCTCAAAACGTCCGACTGTCTCCCGGAGTGCCTGCGCGCTGCGGACATCTGCAAGATCTCCGATATAAGATGATGGATAAAAAAGGTTTCCTTTTCCGATACAGAAGGTGTTTTTCAGTTCGCCTCCGATTGCCAGAACCGTCCGTCCGGGGGCCGGTCCTTCGGTAACCATGTATGGGAGCGGCGCGTAGCCTCTGGATCTTCGGATCATGTACGGGTTGTTCCGGTAGAAATCCATGACGGAGTCGTCACAGCGGATATTGATTGCGCGGTTGTTCGACAGGATGATATCTGCGATGGAGGAAAGCTCTTCAAGTGCCTCCCGGTCGTTGTGACAGATCGGCGCTCCGCTGACATTTCCGCTTGTCATAACCAGCATAGGCGTCATGGAGCGGCCATCATCATATTGGAAGAGAAGAATCTGAACCGGAGCGTAAGGGAGCATAACGCCGACGCTGGGATTATCCGGCGCCACTGCTGGCGACAGTCGGATGTTGTCTTTCTTTTGCAGGAGAAGAATCGGCTTCTGGTGACCTGTCAGGATGGCTTTCTGTTCCTCTGTCAGGAAACACTCGGCCTGCACACAGGCTTCGTCCTGCATCATCACCGCAAAAGGTTTTGACGGCCGGTGCTTCAGCTCGCGGAGACGCCGGACGGCCTCTGTATTGGAGGCGTCGCAGCAGAGATGAAAGCCACCGATGCCCTTGACCGCTGCGATGCCGCCATCGATCAGGATGCGCCGGGTCTCCAGGATCGCCTCCCTGCCGGTGACCGAGGGCGCACTCCCGTCTTTTGGAAGGATGTAAACATGGGGACCGCAGTCGTTGCAGCAGACAGGCTGGGCGTCATATCTGCGCGTGGAAGGGGTGACATATTCGTGACGGCATTCCGGGCACATGGGGAATACCTTCATGGATGTCCGCTCCCGATCATAGGGAAGAGATTCAAGGATCGTAAGCCTCGGGCCGCACGAGGTGCAGTTGATAAAAGGATGCAGATATCTCCGGTCAGATGGATTCAGCAGCTCCGCCCGGCATTCGTCACAAATGGCGATGTCCGGGGACACAAAGATCTCTCCTTTTGTCTTCCGGCTTTCAATAATTGAAAAATCCGAAAAATGTACCGCTGTTTTCAGTGGACGGACATCCATCTTCAGAATCACTGCCCGTCTCGGCGGCTGTTCGCGGACCAGACGGATAAACGCGCTGATTTTTGCGTCGGTTCCCTCAGCAATCACCTCGACGAAGGAACCCTTGTTGCAGACAGTGCCACGGATGCCGCAGGCAGCCGCATGTCTGGAAACTGTCGGCCGGAAGCCGACCCCCTGTACAATGCCGTATATTTTGATCTGTCTGATGATGTCTGCGGTGTCTGTCATTTTCCATATCCTCCTGGCTGTCAGACTCCTCCGGTTTTTCACAGCCTGTGACCTGTCGTAATACGCGGTTTTCTGCAGCCGATACGGCTTCAGACCTTCCTGTTTCCCGTCTCCCCCGCACCGCCGGAAACAGAAGCGACAGGAAATGATTCATGGTTCACACCTGTCTGTTTCTCCGCTGCACCGCGAAAGTCGGGGTGATCGCCTCTGGATATCACAACGTGGCACCCGGTTGTTTCGATCCGCCTCGCCATACACGCCCTGCATTCCGCAGCCTCGTCCCCCGTGCAGATCTTTCCGTCATAGAGCATATATTTCGCCCGGACCCCCTTTGGAGACAGGTTTGGCATGACAACATTTGCGCCGGCAAGTATTCCCATCTCTCTACCCCTGGGATGAATCGTTCCGAGTGCCGTGGTCGCCGGGAGAAGCGATGCCGGAAACATTAATCTCAGGATGCTCAGCAGATGGAGCGTATCCTCCAGCGTTCCATCCGGTTCATAACGGAACGGGGTATCCTTGTGGTGGATGAACGGGCCGATTCCGATCATCTGCGGCTGCAGATCCCGCATATACAAAAGATCAGTAATGACATTGTCCCAGGTCTGATAAGGACTTCCAACCATGATCCCGCAGCCGACCTGATAGCCGATGGATTTCAGGTCGCTGAGGCAGCGCTTGCGGTTCCGGATGGAAAGCTCCGCCGGATGAAGCCTGGCATAATGTTCCGGATCTGAAGTTTCCTGACGCAGCAGATACCGCTCTGCTCCGGCGTCAAAGTATGCCTGATATTCTTCCCTGGTTTTCTCGCCGATCGAAAGAGTTACCGCGCAGTCCGGATGCTTTCTGCGGATGCTGCTGACAATATCACAGATATCCTCGGTGCTGTAGGACAGGTCTTCACCGCTCTGGAGCACGAAGGTTCGAAAATCCAGCTGATATCCGATATCGGCGCATTCGAGAATCTGTTCACGGGTCAGGTGATAACGTTGGGCCTTCATGTTGCTTTTCCGTATTCCACAGTAATAGCAGTCATTTTTGCAGTAGCTGGAAAATTCAATGATACCCCGCAGGTACACCTCGTTTCCGTAATATTGCTCCCGGACTTCCCTGGCGTTCCCGGCCAGAAATTCTTCCTCCTCCGGATTCATCGTTGTAAGCAGAGCCTTGAAATCATCCCGGGGAAGTACCTTCTGTTCCCGGAGCCGGCGGATTCTGTCCTTATTGTTCATAAAATTCTGCCTCCATGCCTTTCTGTAAACCGTCATGCTGTAAACAGCGCCACATGCTGCATAAAGCCGCCTGCTCCGCTGCTTTGTCACTTCTGGAGAGGCTGGCTTCCGGCTGCCGGAAGCTGTTTTCAGACAGATGGAAGCTTTGCCGCGAGTTCCGAGAATTCCGGGAGCATGCGAAGGGACCGTCCGAGGATTCCCCGCATATAGGAAACCGCAATGCCGTAATTTGTAATGGGTGTACCCTGACTGATGGCGTGATCGCGCCGTGAAGCCATCTCCCGGTCGTTGAGCACACACCCGCCACAGTGGATAACGAGCCGGCAGGAGGACAGGTCTTCTTTCATCGTGCTGCCTGAAGACAGTTCGATGTTCAGTTTTCTGCCGGTGTATTTTTTTAAAAGCGCCGGAATCTTTACGGATCCGATGTCTCCGCAGGTCCGGCGATGTGTGCATCCCTCAGCCACAAGAACCGTGTCTCCGTCCGTCAGTTTTTCTATTTCCTGTACGCCTTCAACAGCTGCTTTAAGATAGCCGCGGTACCGGGCCATCAGAATGGAAAAAGAGGTGAGCGGAACGTTGTCCGGAACGATATCCTTCACCCGATAAAACGCCTGGGAGTCGGTGATGACCAGACGGCAAGCCGGGTTCTGGTTCAGGACATCTGCCAGTTCTTCCGTCTGGCACACACAGGCGGAAGCGTGGTGGAGCAGAATCTCATGGAGAACCATCTGCTGAGGAAGAATAATCCTTCCCTTCGGGGCTTCCGCGTCCATGGGAATAACCAGAATGACAGTATTATTTTTCACGATAAGATCATCCAGCATCCCCGCTGTCCGGATCTTCTCTTTCGCCCGGACCCGGATGGCATGCGTCAGCTCATCAAAACCGTATCCGGTCTCCGCTGAGACCTGAACCGCATCCTCCGGCAGCGAGACGGGCAGACCGAGATCCTGCTTGTTGAAGCACAAGATGACAGGAATATTCTTTTTTGCGAACCGGGTCTGAAGTTCCTTCTCATCCGGAGATATTTTACCATCCCCGATTACAATGACGGCAAGATCAATCCGATCCATCATGTCCTTTGTCTTTTGGACCCTCAGCGCTCCGAGCTCTCCCACATCGTCAAGGCCCGCGGTGTCAATGACCACACAGGGTCCGAGCCCGTGGATTTCCATGGCCTTCCGGACCGGATCAGTTGTCGTGCCGGGGACATCCGATACCACGGAAAGGCTCTGTCCGGTCAGACGGTTGATTACACTGGATTTTCCGGCATTCCTGCGTCCGAAGAATCCGATCTGCACTCTTTCTGATGAGGGTGTTTCATTCATGCTCATAACTGTTTCCTCCTGATGTCCTGAATTTATGTGTATCCAACAATTTCATACGCAAATTGCCCTGTCTGAGGATTCTGTGTCAGGATGCATCCTTCCTTTTTCCCGGTATTTATGCTTATGGGGAGAGGAAAAATGCAGAGATGGCCGAAATCAACCTGAGAGCAGAAGGCGAACCAGTCTGTCTGAAATGCCGCTGTCAAAATAGTTGACGAAATGATTCCGGTAGATTCTTCCGGAAAGCGCAAGCGTCGGAAGAAAAATCCGGCGTGTGCGGTCGGGCTCCGAAAGGATATGGTCATACATGGGATCGCAGATGAGATCCGCATCCGGAAATTGCGGCAGAAAGGCCTCGATTTCCTCTTCGCCAAAACAAGCGGCATCAACACCGGGAATCCGTACGGACGGATCGGTTTCCAGCGGGTCGACGACGATGGTTTTTCGTCCGGTTCTCCGGCGGACCATCGAAGCAAGCGATGCGCCCAGTACCGGCTCTGTGAGAAAAATCACCGGCGGGCGGGAGTCCGGTGCCTCATTTTCCGGCTCCTTTTCCCGTAAAGCTGCTCCCTTGAATCTTGCAGTCACAAGCTGCTGCAGAGTGGGATCGTCCTCATCGTCAAGCGGAACGCCGATCACATATGGGATGCCGTATCTGTCGCTCAGATATTTTGCCGGAGGAAGCCCTGCCTTTGAGAGAACCAGCGAGACGTCCGCCTCCGCCATGTCGGGAAGGCGGCGGAAGCTGCAGGTATTACCATCCGCCAGAGCGGTCCGGATCTGTAATCCTCGTTTCCGGAGAAGCTTTTCCAGAGAAAGCGCGGATCCCTCTGCCGCAAAGTCAAGCGGCATCATACCGAACACATTGACAGAAATGGTCTCTCCCTCTTTTCTTCTGACGCAGGCCTTCGCCGCGGTGTTTTTTTGTTCTCCGAGAAACTTCTGCAGAAGTCTCTGCCAGGCGAGGCCCGCTCCCCGTGCGTAGTCATGACATCCGTTTGAAGGGACATAGAACGATGGTATTCCGGTTTTTCGTTCCAGAATGCCTGCAATGGCTTCGAAATCCGTTCCATTCAGCCATGGCACCGGTGAATTACAGAGCGCGATGAATTCCGGACGCGCCGGAAGGGAATTCTGCGCATTCAGGATATCCCGGATAAACCGCTCATCGTTTCCCAGAACGGCGTCCTTCATGTTAAGCCCGGAAATAAAGATGTTTGAAGGTTCCCGGTACCAGCGCAGTTCATCATGCGTATTATAGGTGGAATTACACCCGGAGGGGTCATGGATGACCGTCATTCCTCCGAATTCATATAGAGCTCCCGCAATGCCGGATACATCTCCGGCCCAGACCGGAAGCACTCTGTAGGTCTCTTTCATCGTCAGATTCTCTCTCCCTGTCAGCGGCTCGAAAGTGCGAATATGTGCGGGCAGTGAGCCACATCCCCCACACAAAGTTTGAAGCGATGGGCTAACGCCGCGGCTGACCGACGAAATCAGTCACCTGTAAGACTGCGGGAGTGCGAAGTACGGAGCAATCCGCAGCTTTTACAGGTTATGGCATATTGTTCAGGTCAGAAAAAACGTGCCCTTCTTCGTATGCTCTCCGCATTGTGAATCCCAGACACCGGGAAGACCAAGGCCTTTTCCCGTTACAATCTCGGGATTTTTCGGTTCCCGGAGCGCATCGCACATCAGCCGCAGCATGTGCCGGATTCCCATGTATCCGGTGGCACCGTCGGCTTCTATCGCGTTGACGAAATACGGGCTTCCTGTAAAAAACGAGGCTTTCGGGCCGACCGCGAGGACTTTTCCAGGTGCGGCAAATCGCCCCCGTTCATACAGTGAATCTGCGGCGCATGTAGACATCAGCTCAATATCTGGATACATTTCTTTCAGTGCGGCCAGGTCAGCAGCTTCCTCCGGGCTCACCTGATCCGCCAGGATGCGCACGACATTGAGATGATGCTCCAGAAGAATCCTGGCGAATCCCACGGGCCTTGGCTCGCAGATGTAGTCCAGCACAATCGGCGTGTCACCGATGACAGCTCTTGCCTCCTGGAATGCCGTTTCCGTCAGCGCGCGCTGCTCTCTGATCCGGACCGAGAGCTTCTCTCCGGCTTCCGCCCGTGATCTGCCGCTGACTTCACACAACAGATTCATAAGAGAGCCGAGCTGATCGTCGATTTCGTCATAATTCACAGCAGCGGGGAGATAGAGGCTCTTTCTCCCGCCAAGAGACGACGCCCTTTCCAGACCATATCTGGACAGCGGTGACTTCGTGATCCACAGAAAGGAGCGTCCCATCGCAAGATATTCATCATACGTCCGGCAGTCCTGCACCTGCAGGATTCGGAACCCCTCCTGCTGAAGGATTTCCAGGAAGTCACTGTCCCTCGTCCGCAGATTCTCTCCGAGTATGCTCACGCTTGAAAAATCTGCCGGTACGTTCTCTTTTGCGAGCACCTTCATCATCTGAAAACGCTGCCGCTGTTCCGGTGTGGTCGTCAGCTTCTGCCGGATCGGGTCCATGAAACACTCCATGAAGTCAATCTCCGGGAATGCCTTCTCCACCTGATCGAAGATGTATCGCATATCGCATCCGATGAAATGATGCATGCAGACCGGAAAAAGCTGAACCGCCCGCGGCCGCTCCGGCAGCTTTCGGATCACATCCTTGATCCCGCGTATGGTGATCTCCTCCAGTCTTCCGTCGAAGATTTCCGTTTCGTCCGGCATGACGGATGAAATGCGGTCGGCGGCATCCATCTCATCTGCCGTCATAATGACGCCGCGCAGACAATTATCTGTGCAGACATAGATCTGATGACATTCCGGAATCAGCATGCCGGTGTGAACGATATTCCAGTGTTCATGCACGGGACAGTTATATTCCAGCCCCCAGGGAAAGGTACGTCCCGTGGCAGCGTCCCGGATTTTTATGATATTGTTTCGGCCGTTATCCGGCGTATTCAGCGAATGAAGCATAGCTACCTCGAATAAGACCGTTAAATGTTGGAGTAAGCGGTTTTCACGCTGACGCCGTCAATGGTTCCGAGCTTTCCGGAAATTCCGCTGATAACTGGCTGCGGCGCATCCAGAACAATGCTGATGATGTTAATTTTTCTCGCACGGTAGGGAATTCCCATTCTCCCGATGATGAAACTGCTTCCCTCGTGAAGAATCCGGTTGACTTCGGATACCGCGTCCGGATTCTCAACAATAATTGATATGACTGCAACCCGTGTTTCGCTATCCATTTGTCCTTCCAACCTCCGATTTATCATAACGCATCCCTGTCAGCAGATTCTTGGCAGGAGCTCGTTTCCGGGTTCCGGGAGATAGGTCTTTGCTCCGATTTCAGTCTCCATAATAACTCTTCCGCTATTCTCGGCGGTTACTGTACCGATGACAGCCGCTCCGGAAGTATATTTCTGCCCGCGCAGGATGTTCAGAGCCTTACCGGTCAGGTTTTCCGGCACAAAAAGTACCATGGTCCCCTCACAGGCAAGGTAAAGAGGTTCAAGGCCCAGCATTCCTGTAACGCCTTTTACTTCTTCTGCGACGGGAATTTTGTTTCTTTCGAGGGAGATACCGACACCTGCCTCCCTTGCAATCTCGTAGAGAACGGTGCCGACACCTCCTCTCGTAGCGTCACGGATCACGTGAACACCGGGAACCTCCTGAAGAAGCGCGTGAATCGGATGCCACAGCGGCGCACAGTCAGTCGTCACATCCGCATCAATTCCATAGTCGTCCCTGGCAAGGAGAATTGCCGTGCCGTGACGTCCGATATCTCCGGTTACGATCACGGAATCTCCGGGAGCCGCAAATTTTCCCGATGTCGATACACCGTCAATAATTTCACCGACTCCGGTCGTCGTGATAAAGCATCCGTCTGCCTGCCCCTTTCCGGCGACCTTGGTATCTCCAGCGACCAGATTGACTCCCACCTCTGCCGCTGTTTTTTCCATCGAGGACACGATCTTCTCCAGATCGTTCATGGAAAATCCTTCTTCTATGACAAAGGCACAGGTCATGTAAAGAGGTCTGGCGCCCATGCACGTCAGATCGTTGACCGTTCCGCAGATTGACAGCTTGCCGATATTTCCGCCAGGGAAAAACGCCGGGGACACAATAAATCCGTCCGTCGTCATTGCCATCTTCCCGGAGGGCGCCGGGAGTACGGAGGCGTCATCGGATGTGAAATACCGGTTTTGAAAATGTTTTCTGAAAACGCGGTCGATCAGCTCGGCCGTCTGTTTACCGCCTGCGCCGTGCGCAAGTGTGACTGTATCGTTCATTATTATCAGCTTATCCTTCCTTCTGGGTAAATGTCTCCAAAATATGTCACGAACAGGGCTGCTGCTGTTACATGCTCTGATCGGAGCGGTGATTTCATGCCCCCCTGCCGCCCGCGGAACGGCTGCGGCAAAAGTGCAGATACTTCTCGCGATCAGAGAAGCGTCTGATGGGATCCGTAAAGATAGTATGCGCTGCACGCTCCCTCGGAGGATACCATACACGCCCCGGCCGGATGCTCCGGCGTGCAGACTTTTCCGAACAGTGGACACTGCCCGGGCTCGATCCTGCCCTGGAGCACGGATCCGCATCTGCATCCGCTATTTGTTCTGCCCTGCATGGGAGGAATCTGGTATCGGCTTCTGGCGTCATATTCCGCGTATTCCGGCCGCAGCCTCATTCCGGAGCCTTCAATCCGGCCAATTCCCCGCCACAGATCATCACAGGGTTCCATCATGGAATCAACGAGCCGGATCGCCTCCGGCTGTCCCTCCTCCCGGACGACTCTGGGATAACAGTTCACGAAAAAATATCCGCCCTTTTCAAAGTTCGTCACGGCAACCGCAAGGGCGGTTACGAGTTCTCTGGCCGTAAAGCCGGCGCATACACCGGATACCTGATGGGTATCCGCGAGCATACGCGGTATGGAGAGCCCGGTTATCGCATGTACATGGCCTGGGTAGAGGAACAGATCGGTAGAATCCTTCATCGCCTCGTAGGCCATGGGCATCGTTTTGTTGGCCGTGAGGAGACTGAAATTCCGGATTCCATCGCGAATCGCATTTTTTACCGCGATACAGGAACTGGGCGTGGTCGTCTCGAATCCGACCGAGAGAAAAACGCATTCCTCCTCCGGGTGTGCGGCCGCGTATGCTTCACCGTCCTGTGGAGAATACACTGTGCGGATCTTTGCGCCCTTTGCGCGCGCCTTCTGCAGAGATTCCCTGGAGCCTGGGACACGGACCAGATCTCCGAAGGTGAGAATGGTGCATTCCTTTTCTTCCGCCAGCCACAGTGCCTCATCGATATAGCCCGTCCCGGTCACGCAGACCGGACATCCGGGTCCGGAGATCATGTGAATCGCCGGAGAAAGAATGCCCCGTATGCCCTGACGGAAAATCTCGTGGGTATGTGTGCCGCACACTTCCATAATCCGCACCTCCGGTCCGTCATATCCACGGAGGATGCTTATTGCTCTGTCCATCTGGTTCATCTGAGGTCCTCCAGCAGAGAATCCGTCTCCTCCTCATCGTCATCGGTGATCTTCGCAATCGCCGATCCCGCGTGCACCATCACATAATCTCCAGGATTCAGGTCGGTAAGAAGCTCGGAGGAAACGGTCTTCTTTGCGCCGCCGGCGTCTACAATCGCGACGCCTCCCTTTATACTGACCACTTTAGCGGATATTCCAACACACATGTCTGTTTACTTCCTTTCTGATGCATTTGCTGCAAATTTCTTCAAGGCTCTCCTAAAAAGCCTTCTAAAACATCATGATCAAAAAATTTTTCAAAGCTCTGCACAAATATGATAAAACACGGTTTCTGTTCTTGTGGCTGATGCCCTCTCAGGTAAGAATTCTTTTCCCCGATATGGCAAAGCTCGGGAATGAAATCAGGGATGCCCCTCCCGCCGGAATCTTCGCAATGGCGGGGTCGGCAAAGATATAATCGTAGGTCTTCTCGCGCAGCAGCGACAGAAGGTCGTTTTCCTCCCGAAGGGACACATCCGGCTTCACCGGCACACCGCTGACGGTATATGAATCCTGTTCACAGGCTTTTCCCGCAAAAAAGGATGCGCAGTCTATTCTGATCTTCTCTCCGGGAAATCTCTCCAGAAGAGCAGCCTTCAGCGAAGCCGCTGCCACAGGGTCGTGCAAAATCAGGATTCTTGCGGTACCTGCGCGGCAGGTGTCTTCAAAACCGGACGGCAGGTTCCTGAGATACCCGGCGATGCCCGGATATCCGACTTCAAAAGGAGTGCCGAAGGTTTCCCGCAGATATTCGGCGGATCGGATTCCTGCTCCCGACAGGACAAAATTCCTGACGTTCTCCCCGGCGTTTTCATAATCCTGCCGGTCTGCGTCAGAGCCGTAGAAAACAACTCTTCCGTATCCTCTGCTCTTCAAAAGATCCCGGATTCTTTTCTGGTCCGCGATGTCCACGAATTCCAGCGGAGTGCACCCGATCACGCCGGCAGTTCCGGACGCCTTTGCCGGGTGACCGGACAAAGCCGTTCCGCTCTGCGAATGGCCAGACAGATTGCCATCTGAAGAGGAAGCTTTCCCTTTCCCGGAAAAAGAGCGGAATAAGGTCAGATACGTCTGCTCCAATCCGGATTCGCAGGTTTTCATTCCGCAGGTCGGTATGCTGATGACCGGGCATCCGCATTTTTTCTCCAGCATCCGCTCAAGCGCCCGATAATCCGTTCCGATAATAGAAGGCACCGGGGTTCCGACCAGGGCGATGAACGAGCATTCCGTTCCGGAAAATGCAGAGACAGCCTTCTGAACAAGCTCCCGGTCTCTTCCCATGATGGCATCCATATCGCGGAGTCCCGCGGAAAAAACAGCTGCCTTGTGGTGCTGCCATCTGGGCTCATCGAATCCGAGAATGTTGCCGGTGCATCCTCCCGCGTCCAGAATGACGATCATTCCATCGAGTGAATAGAGCGCAGAGACAGCGCCGGACTGATCCGGGGCAAAGGGAGTCAGGTACATATCGAGTCCCTTTACCGGTCCGGCAAGTGCCTTCTCAGGTGCCATCGGGACTGACGTCTCCTCTTGCGCGGATAATTCTTGCGGCAGAGTTGAGCCCTCCCGTGCAGGTGATACCTTCTCCCGGACAAGTTCTCCAAGCCTCTCCCAGAGATACCAGGCAGCTTCATAGCCGAAGGGCTGGGAATCCTCATTGAAATTCAGATGGAGGGCGTCCGGATGATAGTATGCGGCATCCTTTCCGATGGTGATATGCGTGCCGCTGGTTCCTTCCGCACTGCGGATTTCATAGCTGAGCATCGACGGATCTGTGTTGGAATACACCCGGATGTCGGGACACAGGGCGGCGATGCGGTCGATGTAGGGATAACAGTCAGCAGCAGGGTTTGCAAAAATTTCGGTTACCCTCCAGCCCATCCGCAGAAGAGCAAGCGCCAGCTCAAAAGGATTGGCGTTTACAACCTCTCCTATGCTGAATGAGAGATCCGGGTATTCTGCCCGGAGCGCCGCCCCCGCACTGTCCGCCCTCTCCTTTGTCATCGCATTCACGTTCTCCGGAACAGTCATGCCCAGTGCCGCAAAGAATGCCTGATACTGATGCCCGGTCAGATCCGTCTCGTAGAAACGGGTTAGCTCGATGCTGGGAATACCCAGCCGGTTTGTGAGTGCTTCAGCTGCTCCCCTCGCTTCGGGATTCAGCACGAGATTGAAGTTTGCTTCTCCCATTCTGTAAAAATCGTTCACATCCTTACAGGCTGAAATCTGACGGATTTTCCGGATTCCCGCAGATTTTAAGAGAGAGAAGAGCTCGCTCTCGGGATGAAGCGGCGCAAAATATCCAAGAAGATTCACACTGGTGCTTCTCTTCTTCTGACGGGGAAGCATGGAGTACAGCGATTCCCGCACATATACCATCGGCGGCTTTCTGCCCTCTCTCGTCAGCGCATACATGTAGCACGGGCGGACGGGAAGATTCACTTCCCTCTCTGCTCTGCGGCATACCCGTTCCAGATCCGTGCCGAGGAGAGCATCCGCACAGGTGATGCAGATCATGATCACGGACGGCTTCACCGGAAGAGATCCGGCGATCCGGCGGACCGCAGCCGGTATCTTTTTCAGATGCCGGCCTGTAACCAGATCCGTCTCATCCATCTGAAGATAGAAAAAACGATCTTCATAGCCGCGGATTCTCGTGATTTCAGCGGTGTTTCTGCCGCAGCACCCAGGCGATACGATCAGCATGACCGATCCGGGAACGGACAGTCCTGCCCGCTTTACGCCGAAGCCCTCGGCGCCCGGTGAATTGTAGGCAAGTGTAGCCGGAGAAGAATAGATCAGGTGGCGTCCTGTCTGATAGAGATCGGGAATATGATCTTTTCCCGCCCGGGAAAGCTCGGCGGCAGTGTAGTAATTCGGTTCGATTTTAAAGTTCTTCTCAGATTTATTTTTCAAAGCAGTCCTCTGTCAGCTTATTCTTCCGGAAGAGTCTCTGACGGCCTGGTTTCCAGACAATGCTGTGTCAGCTTGTTTTTCCGGGCAATCCCCTGCCGGCAGGCAGAATCCCATGACTGTATACCGTTTGCAGCCGCTCCGTTTGCGGGACAAGGGATGATCAGGTTCCCCGGTCAGGATCTTCTGACTTCCCGGGAATCGGTCAGCAGTTACAGTCATATAGTCTGGAAAAATGAAAACGTTCAGCCTGCCCGGCTTCTTGCGAATCCACATCCGGAGCTGCCCCGGAGAGAAGGTTTCTGGCGAGATCCATAAATTTTCCGGCGATTTCCGAATCCGGAAACTTCTCAATCACGGTCTTGCCGAGATCCTCCGCCTGATTGATCAGGTCGGACCTGGGGATATCCGCGATGATATCGATGCCCTTCTTTGCGGCAAAGGAACGGACCCGCTCCTCCTCCTCCGGAACATTCCGCCGGTTCAGGATGATTCCCCCGACCGAAGCATATCCCCTGTCCTCAAAATTTTTCACCGCAGTGGAAATGTTGTCAGCTGCATAGAGAGCCATCTTCTCCCCGGATGTCACAATAAGAACCGTATCCGCATATCCCTCCCGAATAGGAGCCGCAAAACCCCCGCACACGACGTCACCGAGGACATCAAAGAGGACCACATCCGGCTTCTCCGTTTCCAGGAGCTCCAGCTCATCCAGAAGGTTGAAGGTTGCAATGATTCCTCTTCCGGCACAGCCGAGTCCGGGGGTCGGACCACCTGTCTCGATACAAAGAACATTGCCGAATCCCTTTCGGGAAATCTCCGAAAGACTTGAGGGATCCTCCTCATGCTCCCGCAGATAATTCATAACGGGAATCAGCGGCTCCCCCGACAGAAGATTCGAGGTGGAATCCGCCTTCGGGTCACATCCGATCTGGATCACCTTCCTGCCAAGAACAGCAAACGCTGCCGCCAGATTGGAGGTCATCGTGGATTTCCCGATACCTCCTTTGCCGTAAACTGCGATTTTTAACATATAAAACCTCCGGAAACTATATCACCGATTCCCCGGATACCGGCCGTGGTGCAACGGCATGTGCAGGATGTGAAATTCCTGCTTTTTCCGCCGGGCATGAGTGACAACGAGATAAAACACGCTGCGCGAGTTTTATCTCGCTATCGCGACGCTCGCCGCACACGAATACTTCGCATTCGGCTGCGGCTCGCTGTTCGCGTAAATAAAAAAAGGCCCGCAAAAGGGACCTTGAAAAGATCAGATCATCATCCGGCCATTCTGTTTTTCAGAAACAGAATGGCCGGCTTTCTTCTTCACGGACCCTTTCCCACTCAGAAAAAGCCGGTTTCCCTCACCGACTGTGCGAACAGTTCCGGGAAACGGTACGTTAACTTTGCAGTCAAGTCTGATATAAATCAGTATACTCTGTTTCCCCTTCCGGGGAAAGGGATGCACGCCAAAAAGTACACATTCATCTGTCAAAAATAGTGGTACGTCTCCCGCTTTCTGATCAGGAACAGAACAGATATGATAAACGCAAATACATTGGACGCCGTGACCGCCCACCAGATACCGTCCGCGCCGAGCAATCCCGGAAGCAGAAGAACACAGGCGCTCTGAAAAACCAGTGTCCGCAGAAAAGAAATCGCGGCGGAGATCTTTCCATTGTTCAGCGCGGTGAAGAAGGAAGATGCGTAAATGTCAAATCCGGACAGCAGGAAACCAAGGCAGAAAATCCGGAATGCGTGTACCGTCAGTGCATACAGTTCCGCATCATATCCGACAAAAATCCTGGAGACAGGATCTGCCAGAAGGAAGGCCGCGATAGTCATCAGGACGCCCGTGACTGCCATGATCACTGAACTTTTCCGGAGCATGTTTTTCAGCTCGTCTGTATTGCCGGCGCCATAATGATAGCCGACGATCGGGGCGGAGCCGACCGAATATCCGATGTCAATGGCGACAAAAATGAAGCTGACATACATCAGCACTCCGTATGCGGACACTCCGTCTTCGCCGAGCATCCTGATCAGCTGGAAATTATAGAGCATGCTTACAATGGATGAGGATATGTTGCTCATGAGCTCGGAAGATCCGTTGCCGCAGGCTTTGAGAATCGGAGAAAGCTCAAGCTTCGCCGGTTCGAGGCGGAGCCGGCTTGAATTCGCCCGGGCAAAATAGAACAGAGGCAGAACTCCTCCGACAACCTGACTGAAGCCGGTTGCCCACGCGGCGCCCGCAACACCCATGCGGAACACGCCGACGAGCAGCGCGTCGAGGATCATATTAGTGAGGCCGGCTGCAATCGTAACATAGAGCCCGAGCCTCGGCTTTTCTGCGGTTACAAAGAAGCTCTGGAACAAATTCTGAAGCATGAAAGCCAGATTAAATCCGTTCACGATCCATCCGTAGACCAGACAGTCATGCATCATCTCCTCGGTTGCGCCAAGGAACAGTGCCATCCTTTCCATGGCGAGATTACCGAGTATGGAAGTGAGCGCGCCGGTTATCACCGTAAACAGGATCATCATGGAAAACAGCTGATTTGCCCGCTGTCTCCTGCCCTGTCCCATTGTCATGGAAACAAGAGCGGAACCACCCGTTCCGATCATGAACCCTAACGACCCCATCACCATCAGGTACGGCATGATCAGATTTATGGCAGCAAAAGCAGTTTTTCCCGCATAATTTGAGACAAATAATCCGTCTACGACACCGTAAATGGACGTGAAGACCATCATGATCACGGGCGGTAGTGTAAAACGAAACAGTCTGCGGTATGTAAAATGATCCGAAAGACGGATCGCTTTGGTTTTCATCAGGAACCTCCTTGAGAATCGTGCTAGCCTTTTCGTTACGGAGAACGCTTCCTGTCGCAGTCGTACCCGTCTGTATCCCGGCCATGGTTCATTTTTTCCTCATTCACCGACTGCTGAAGTCCGGAAATATATTTTCCAAACAGCCTGAGCAGCTGCGCTCTCTCCTCCTCTTCCATCTTACAGAGGCTCGACGCCTCGGCACAGATTACCCGATCCGCGGTTCTCCGGGCAAGTGCCTCTCCTGTCTCCGTCAGAGTGACGGTCTTCCTTCTGCCGCTCCCCTCCCGGGACAGAGAGATGAGGCCCAGAGCCTCCATTTTCTTGATGCTGGAATTGATCGTCTGCTTCGGCATAAAGGTTGCGTTCACGAGGTCGGCCTGCGCCATCCTGCCGCCGCGAAGCCGCATCTCATAAAGCGTCCAAAGCTGTCCCTCCGGTATGCCATATACTCTTGACAGATTCCGATAGCACTCATCGTACTCCTTGGCAATCCGGTTCAGCTCTGTCTGCTGTTGTAGCAGCAGATCATTTTGCGATTTCTCTCTGTTCATTTCGGCGGATCCTCTCTGCAAAATAGAAGGAAAACGAGATAAAACACGCTGCGCGAGTTTTATCTCGCTATCGCGACGCTCGCCGCACACGAATACTTCGCATTCGGCTGCGGCTCACTGTTCGCGTAAATAACATGTCCGAAATCGGACTTATAATTTAAATTATAGTCCGATATCGGACATGTGTCAAGGACTGAGAAATAGAGAAGGATGGTCTGAAAAATAGAGAAGGACAGACCGGTACTGCATAGATTGCAGAAGAGAATGAAACAGAGGTGAGGACATGTGAGGTCGGGACCTTCTGTCATGGACAAGGGTGATGGTAGTATTCTGTGAGAGGTGTGAAAAGCCGATGACTGAAAGTCAGGAGAACAGCTGATGAGCGAACGATAGAAAAAGAGCCGCAGCAGGCTGCGGCTCTTCTGATCAATCTGTTCAATTGCTGCGAAATGATCTTTCCCGCTCCGGGGATCCTGCAGACCGGATCAGGACGCGCTGGTGTCGGTGCTGTCTGCATCCTCTTCCTCAAGCAGCGCACGATCCTCCGCCTTGATGTGACGATGCTCCGATACATGAAGAACGCTGGTATCCAGCGGCGTCAGGATGTGGATTCTGTCATTTTTCGCGATATCAAGATCCTTTACCTGAAGCTCCGTGTTGACCGGATAATCTGCAACGTTGATGACAATATGATCGACAATGTCTGCCGGATATGCTTCATATTCAATTTCATTGCAGTTGCTGGTAATGAATCCGTTTGCGCGGTCCTCATTCTCCAGAATGATCTCGGCCTCACCTTTTACCTTTTCATCAGCCTGAAGCTGCTGGAAGGTCATATCAATAAAATGATTGGTCAGAACGCTGAAGTCAGCGCTCTTGATCATTGTCATATACTTTGTGCCATCGACATCCACAAGAGCCTTACTTCCGACCGTGTGATGAAGCATGAACTGCTTTACATTCTTCTCGGGAATCTGAAGGCTGATGGAGTGTTCCAGCTTTTTACCGGAAATTGACCCGGTGATGAAGCCCTGTTTTCTCAGCTGTCTTCCCTTCTTGCTCATGTCTCTTGCGTTTGCCATTAATGTTTCCATACCTGTACCTCTTTCTCCGGGCCGCTTAACCCGGCTGAATCATGTATACGTCCGCTATGCGGGGCGCTGGACAGAAACATCGTATTACATCCTTATCGTCATCCCGCGAAAGATGAATGCGATTGTTGACTACGCTTTTAACTATACCGCAGATGGCACGAAATGATTCACCAAAATTCGCGGTGCAATTCAGGAAAAGATTCCCCTTGATTTTTACAGAAGAACACAGATATTTCACATTCTTAGAAAAAGTGCACAATTTCCATTCTCAGAAAAACTGCAAAAGTTCAGCTCTTCTGCGGATCCATTCATCGAGCGTCAGGGGACGGTAATCAGAGTAGCCGCAGAAGCAGTTCACAAGGTTGCAGATCACCGGCTCCGCTCTTCCGCCAGCTGTTGTGACGGTCACCTGCGCAGTCCTTCGCTCAAAGTCATAGAGAAGCTCAGCCTCCCTGGTATCGTGGACATGGCCGTGGAGCATAAAGGTCCTGAGCTTTCCGTTTTTGTCCCGCATATGATTCATGCCGTAGAAGGGCATAGGATAATGGCTGAGGATGACATTTCTCTCCGTATCGCGGATTTCCGCGTAATGGCGGATCCATTCGAAACGTCCGCTGTCTACGTCAGGCCGGTCAAACCACTTCAAATCATGGTTGCCAATGATCAGATAGATTCTTCCCTTCAACCGGTGCAGCACCGCATTCAGCTTTTCGGGGTCGCGGCCGGTTCCGGACCAGGAGAACATGTCGCCGATGACATAGATTTCATCATCATTTTTCACCGAATCGTTCCAGCGGCGGATCATATACTCATTCATTTCCTTCACGTCCCGGAACGGCCGGTGATCGAGCTGCAGCATCACATCATCATCGTAGAAATGCTGATCTGAGATATACCGTTTCATGAGGAGCCTCCTTCCCGGAGAAATTCTCGATTTCTCCTGTCAGAGCCTGGTTTTCAGCGAGTTCTTCAGGTTTGTTCTTTCTTCCTTCGATTCCGCTAGCCGTTTATCGATCTCTTCACGCTGTTTGAGCAGTTCCTCGTCGGAAAGCGTGCGAAGCATCAGATCATTTGCGAAATTCTTGACACCGCTGTTGCGGTCCCTGTATTTTACGCTGAAATATCCGATCACGCTGAAGGCAGCCGCACCGATGAAGTTGACGATAAGATCCTTCATGGTATCGATGATTCCGATGTCAAGATAACCGCCGTTGATGGTGTACGTCTTGCCGTCCGCCGTATCGATGATCGTCTTTGTTATATGTGAGATCCTGACCGGTATCTGGGAGTGTGTCGGATCCAGGGTCACGGAACCGATGGTCTTTACCACAAAATCCTTCTGCATATCCAGGAAAAAAAGCTGATCCAGGGTAAATTCAACGAACTCCCAGATTACGCCGATCGTCATGGAGAAACAGAAAGCGACAAGGGCGAGATACAGCGGTGAGAGGTTGAGTCTCCGGCTCTTCCGGTTCATGATATCAACAAGAGAAAAACCGATTGCCGCGCACAGAAATCCGTTCAGCGTGTGAAGCATCGTGTCCCATCCGGGTATCGCCGTATAATAATGATTTACCTCGCCCAGAATTTCCGCCGCGTAGATAAAGAGATAGATGATGCCCTCAAAAAGCGGCGGTATTTCCAGCTTCAGCTTTTCCTCGAAAAATGAGGGAAGCAGGAAAAGAATCAGCGACAGTAGACAGAGAGCAAAGCCTTCGTAATTCTGTGTCAGGAAGCAGCGCACGGCAGTCAGAATGACAAGGGTACGGAGCACTGTATACAGAAGAAAGGTTTTCCGGTCAAGACGGATTCTCTCACGAAGATACTTTGTCTTTTTCCAGATGTTTTTCATACCATTCACTCTTTCTGCGATGAAACGGCATCGTTCTGCCGTAAAAATACGTCACTTTCTCGAATTCTTCCGATCATTGAAGTAATGAGGCAGCCATTTGTGCAGAGATGCCGTGGATCCCGGTCATGATCTGTTGTTACGGCTTAAACTTGCGGAAAAATTCGTATCCCATCCGGTTGATGTGCCGTATGTGACGAAGCAGAATTCCTTCTATCGCATCTCGCGCATCGATCGACAGGCTCTCATACTCAGCGAGGCGGGGAGAGCGGAGCAGCTCGCGGTCTTCCACCTCGTCATAGCGCCAGCCGGCGGAAATCATCTGTTTCCTCCATCCCTCATGGAGCAGCTGGCAGAGATACCGGAGATCTTCTCCCTCCGGCTCCTGCAGTGTATCCGGCGCCTCCGGGATGATGTGACGGATACCGATTCTGGATCGGGGATCCATCAGATGCTCTCCCACGAAGCGGATAATGCTGCGGTAATTCTCTCTCCTGTCCTCTCCGACCAGATTCCAGTGAGGCGGTTCGGAAGCGCCTCCAGCCTCATCCTCATTGCCGATCTCGTAGAGAGCTTTTGCGGTCGCCTCCATTCCGGCGCCGATGAACTGCTCGAACATGATCTTGTCACGAAAATCACGGACATCGAGATGGATATCCAGCTGCTCACTGGGAGGAAGAGATGCCGGGGTGAATTTTTTCTCGCCGGAGAGCTTCGACATTGCCAGGATAAATTCCAGCGAACGGGAACCGTGACGGTATTCGGATACCCGCAGAAGCGCTGAGAGAAGCCCTCGCGAGATATTGATCTGTCCGGAATTCTCATCATAAATTGCGGGATATTTCCGGATGATCAGGTTGCGGAACAGCAGCGCTCTGCGAATGATGCTCGTCCGGTCGGTCGGGCTCGTAGGATTCGGTCCCTTGATATCGAGCATGCCCTTTAGTCGGCTTACGAAATCCGGTCCCTTCAGATTGCGGAACTCCGCCCGTCTTTCCTCGGTCTGCGGCAGAAACTCAGCGAATGATCCTGCGGTTCCGCCCGCGAACACGAAGACCGCCGCATCAATCGTCATCGTCTTTTTCTTGAGCGTATATTCACCATCCTGCATTGGCGCAAGGAAATATTTCAGCCATCCGCGCTCCGTCCCCTCAAAGGTGGAGTCAAATTCATCAAAAAAGATCAGCGGGATGCTTCCGTCCTCTGATTCTGTAAGCTCCCGGTGCAGAGCGAGAAAAAGTGCCTCGGTCGTGCGGAACTGGGAGCAGTTGATTGTTGCAATCCGAAAGCGTCCGACACTCCCGGCGATCTCTTTGATACCGAAGGACTTTCCGGAACCGGGAGCGCCGAATACAGCGATGGACAGAGGCTGAATCGGAGCGGCGGACATCCGGTGATCATACTGGAAGGCATAGTCCTGCATGAGTGCACGGATTGTGCTGTAGCTGTCTATCTCAGATACATCGACAGTCTTCAGCGCACCGCAGGAAAGCACCGGAACATTCTGGTACAGCTCCTGCGGGCCGTTTACGACGATGTTCTTTGCCACAGTCAGAAAACCGCCCCGGTGAAGGGCTGCGTACTCATCGAGGATACTGTATTTCTTTGCTCCCATCAGGAGAGAGCGTTCACTGTATACCGGAAGAAAGATACGGACCATCCGTCCCTCCTCCACCTGCTTCAGCATATCGATATATACAGGGTACAGCCGGGTCTCCGGGCTGAGGGTCTGGTTTTCTGTCGTTCCCGGGGTAAATAAGAAAGCCCAGACTCCGCTGTCGCGGACAAGGGCGCCTTCATTGTCCAGAAGAACAACCATGTCCTGCCGCTCTTTCAGGGAACGCATCGATTCATTCAGATAGAGCTGCTGAAAAAATGCATTGATCGTATTTTCATAGGAGAGCCCGCGCCCGATCATAAAATCGAGCTGACGCAGATGCTCCATCTGCAGAAGCGGGACCTTGTCTTCCGGAAATGCCGCGTTCAGAGACAGCCCCGGCCGGTACTGTGCGAAACTTTCTTCCTCCAGTCGAATACTCATAGACTACCTGCTTTCTTTTACACCGCCCCTGCGTATGACTCCCCAAAAGGCGCCTGCGTTTACCTGGCGGCGATGAATATTTCAAAAACGCCGGAAGTGGTCTTTGCTTCCACGATCTTAACCGGCATCGAAGCACACTCACTGCTCCGGGTGAAAAAACTCTATGATTTTTGAGATCGCGAGATCCATGATTCCGGGGTCTGAGAACGGATGATCTGCATTTTCCATGCGGATCAGTTCAATGACGTTGTCTTCCGCAAACTCCCGGACGGTATCAAAGGGGATGAACGCATCCTTTGTGCCCTGGAGGATCAGCATGTCATCGGCAAAATCGAAGTATTCTCTCTTCCGTACATCGGCTGCGCGGAGCTGATCAAAAAATTCCGAGGTAAGCCGTATCTTTCGTGTATATCCTCTGACGATCTCCTTTCCGCGGTCCAGTTTCGTCTGCTCGTCCGGTGTGATGTCAGCCATCATGATATCATAGAGATTGATCGCGGGACAGCGCAGAGCAATCTTCCGGAAGGGATCGCCGTGCTCTGTCAGATAACGGAGCGTGATGTATCCGCCAAGGCTGGTTCCGTATGCATACAGATTCTGTGCGTGCATTTCCTGTCTGGCGTAGTTCACGGCCAGATCAAAATAGGTCACGCATTCATCCGGAAGAAATCTGTTCAGAGAATCCGCGCCGTGGGCAGGCCAGTCAAAGACAACAACTCCGAAATGCCTGTATTTCGAGATCAGTCTCTCCGCGAATTTCTCGGTCGCGCTGTTATCCTTATTTCCCCCAAACCCGTATGTGGCTATCACAATATCCGTCACGGAATGCGGGTCCTTTCCGCAGTAGTATTTGCAGCGGATGCTGTATTTCTGTTCATTGATGTCAAAATTTTTAACCATGTCGGTATCCACTTCTTTCTGTCTCGTCAGTCCAGTGCCGCATCAGGCGCCATTATCTCTCTGTCCTTTCAGCCCAGTGCCAAATTGATCTCGATCATCTCCCTGTCCTTTTAGCCCAGTGCCAAATTGATCTCGATCATCTCCCTGTCTTTTCAGCCCAGTGCAACATCAAGTGCCATCATCAAAGTGAAGCCCAGGGAAAACATGATCACTCCGAGATTGGAGTGCCTGCCTGCGGACATCTCGGGGATCAGCTCCTCCACAACCACATACATCATTGCTCCGGCTGCAAAGCTGAGCAGATAAGGCATGACAGGGACAAAAACAGAGGACGCGGCGATCACGAGTGCTGCGCCGACCGGTTCGACTGCCCCTGACAGAACGCCCGCGGCAAAAGCCTTTCCCTTTCCCCTGCCCTGCGCGTGCAGAGGCATGGAAATGATAGCCCCCTCCGGAAAATTCTGGATGGCTATTCCCACGGATAAGGCGAGTGCGCTTCCTGCCGTTATCTCGGCAGATCCGGTGAGAAATCCGGCGATGACGATTCCGACCGCCATTCCCTCCGGAATGTTGTGAAGCGTAACGGCAAAAACCATCATGGTTGTTTTTGCGAGATGGCTTTTGGGGCCTTCGGCCTGTTCTGCGTTCAGGTGAAGATGTGGGATAACATGGTCCAGAAGCAGCAGAAATAGTGTTCCGAGCCAGAATCCGATGACGGCCGGCAGGAATCCAAGCTTTCCCCATGAGCTGCTTTGCTCCATAGAAGGAATCAAAAGACTCCAGACGGATGCGGCTGTCATAACTCCGGCGGCAAACCCGGTCAGCATCCTCTGAACCGGGTTGCTCAGTTCTTTTCTCATGAAAAGGACGCAGCCGGATCCGAGAGCCGTCCCGGCAAACGGTATCAGCACGCCCTGAATGGCCTGTAGTGTTTGTGTGTTCAACGGATATCCTCCATATTGTTATGTAGTGATATTTTGCGTAATGATATTGTTGCGTGATGATTGTTGTGGAATGTGGTGGTACAGCGGGTTCTGAATTTGAAAACCGGACATGCCGCGAGACGGCTGTTCGCTTTCATCTTATACGAAATCGCAGACACACACAAGGTATAAATAAATTTCACGCACGGAGATATAAATGAATAACACACACGAAGAAGATGCATGCAGGGAATGGATGAAGGCGGCACTCCGGAAAAAATAGAAAACGGCCTCTCTGATGATGCTTTTTGCCTTACGGCTTTCCGGAAAGTACCGAAATGCCACAAGGAAAGCATCGAAATCAGAAAAGCCGCATGCATAAGGCAGTCAATCAAAAAGTTACATCGTTATCCGTCAATGATCTCTCCGTTCGTGAGTTTCAGGATAACTTTTTCGTCCTCCTGCCCTCCGGTGTGAAGGACGGCATAGGTCCCTCTCCTGTCGTATCGTCTGGATCTGGTCAGACTGCCCGGGTTGATCAGAAGAACGCCTTTTTCTTTCCGGATCAGAGGAACATGCGTGTGACCGAAGCAGATGATATCCGAATAGTTCCGGATACCTGCTGCCGACAAAAAGTCTGTGTCGTCATTTACATAATGATGGTGACCATGAACAATCAGTATCGTATGATCGCCCACCTGTGAAATACGTTCTTCCGGAAATGCAGAGCGGAAATCGCAGTTTCCGCTTACGGCGAGCAGACGGAACTGTGCACGATGCTTCAGAACGAAATCGAGACTGCACTGCGCGTCCCCACAGTGTATGAGTACATCAAACGGCCATTCCGCCTCTATGATCTGATTCATGGTGAGAATATCTCCATGATTGTCCGAAAAAATCAGGACCTTATTCTTCGTCTTGTTCATGTCCGTTCCTCACAACATGTTTCTGTCATCCTGTTTCTCTGACAGTTCACTGAATGCCCGGCTTTGTGTCAGACCCACGCACAGGTACTGCCGGGACAATCTTCCTGCGTGCGCCGGTCAGCTCATGCTTCGCATCAAAGCCACGCGCGGATCTGGCCATATACACCTTCTCCGTCGAGACGGTACTTGTGAAGAAGCTCCACAGCCGGTCCGGACTCGCCGAATACATCGTTGACGCCGATCCGGAGCACCGGAACCGGTGTCTTCGCCGAAAGTACCTCGCAGACCGCTCCGCCGAGTCCTCCGATCACAGAGTGTTCCTCCACGGTGACAACCCGCCCGGTCTTCTTCGCGGACGCAAGGATAAGCTCTTCATCCAGCGGCTTGATCGTGTGAATATTGATCACCTCGGCATCGATGCCATCCGCCGCAAGCTTCTGTGCGGCCTCAAGCGCCGACTGCACCTCCAGTCCTGTCGCGACGATGGTCACATCCTTTCCCTCTCGAAGGGTGATGCCCCTGCCGATTTCAAAATGGTAGTCCGGTCTGTCGTTGATCACCGGAACCGCCAGGCGTCCGAACCGCAGATATACCGGTCCCTTGTACGCATATGCTGCCTCAACAGCTGCCCGCGCCTCAATGTCGTCCGATGGAACGATGACGGTCATCCCCGGGATCACGCGCATCAGCGCGATATCCTCCAGGCACTGGTGGGACGCTCCGTCCTCTCCGACGGAGATTCCCGCGTGCGTCGCGCCGATCTTTACATTCAGGTGGGGATAGCCGATGGAGTTTCTGACCTGCTCGTACGCGCGTCCCGCCGCGAACATGGCAAAGCTGCTTGCGAACGGAACCATTCCCGCAGCTGCCAGTCCCGCCGCGACGGCCATCATGTTGCCCTCGGCAATTCCGCAGTCGATATGGCGCTCCGGGAATGCCTTCTTAAAAATTCCCGTCTTGGTCGCTCCCGCAAGATCCGCGTCCAGAACCACCAGGTCGTCGTGCTTCTTTCCAAGCTCCACCAGAGCGTTTCCGTAGCTCTCCCGGGTGGCGATTTTCTTTACTTCTGACATAATGCTTCACCTGCTTTCTTCAGTTCTTCCATTGCCTCCGCGTACTCCTCGTCGTTTGGTGCCTTGCCGTGCCAGCCGCAGTTGTTCTCCATATAAGAGACACCTTTTCCTTTCACGGTTCTGCAGATGATCGCCGTCGGCATGCCTTTGATCCCGGATGCCTCGCGGAACGCGGCGCGGAGCTGATCAAAGTCGTTTCCGTCTGCCACGGAGATGACATGAAAACGGAAGGACTTAAACTTCCGGTCGAGCGGAAGGGGTGAATTGACCTCCTCCAGGGTTCCGTCGATCTGGAGATTGTTGTAGTCCACAATTACGGTGAGATTGTCCAGCTTCTTGTCGCCCGCAAACATCGCGGCCTCCCAGACCTCACCCTCTTCGCACTCCCCGTCTCCGAGCAGCGTGTATACATGATAGCTCTCTCCGGCCAGCTTCGCGGCGAGCGCCATTCCGCAGGCAACGGAGACACCCTGTCCGAGCGATCCCGTAGACATGTCCACGCCAGGGGTATCGTTCATGTTCGGATGCCCCTGCAGATAGGAGCCGACATGACGGAGGGTGACGAGATCCTCCTTCGGGAAATAGCCTCTCTCCGCCAGAACGGAGTACAGTCCCGGCGCACAGTGACCCTTGGAAAGCACAAAGCGGTCACGGTCCGGTTTCTTCGGATCGTGCGGATCAATGTTCTTCAGTTCCTCAAAATACAGATAGGTAAAAATATCCGCCGCTCCGAGAGACCCGCCCGGATGGCCGGATTTCGCGGAATGTACGGCGGTTACGATGTCCTTGCGGACTTCATTAGCGATTTTCTGTAATTCCAGATTTTCCATTTCTTTCATTGTCTCCTGTAATAAATGTCAGATGGCAGCGACAGCGGATGGGCAAAGATGTTTTCCATTTCAAATACACTGTGACTGTAATGAATATCGGCGTGACTGTAAGGAATATCGGCCGGCAGCGACAAGGCGCCTGTCGTTTCTCGCAATGAGATAAAACACGCTGCGCGAGTTTTTTCTCGCTATCGCGACGCTCGCCGCACACGAATACTTCGCATTCGGCTGCGGCTCACTGTTCGCGTAAAAAAACGGCACCGTGACCCAATTGCCCGGATAATCACGGCGCCGCATGTGAGGGAATCCGCGGCTTATTATAGTCCGTGACACCCGATATCTCATGCCCGCTTACTCTCCAAAGACAGCCTTGTAATCGTTCTGGAATTTTACAATTCCCTCATCCGTAAGTGGATGATGGATCATCTGTTTGATTACCTTGAATGGAACGGTTGCAATGTCCGCTCCTGCGAGTGCACAATCCGTAATATGCATGGGGTTGCGGATCGATGCGCAAATGATCTGGGTGTCGATATCCTCGGCGACAGCAAAGATATCGGATATCTCCCGGATCAGATCTACGCCCCTTGTGCTGATGTCATCCAGACGTCCAAGGAAGGGAGATACATATGTCGCGCCTGCTCTTGCTGCAAGAAGTGCCTGATTTGCCGTAAAGATCAATGTGCAGTTCGTCTTGATGCCTTCCGAGTGAAGAACCTTGATTGCCTTAAGGCCTTCTGCCGTCATCGGGATCTTCACAACCATGTTCGGATGGATTGCGGCAATCTCCCGGCCTTCCCTGATCATTCCCTCCGCATCGGTTGTGGTAGCCTTGACCTCTCCGGAGATCGCACCGTCAACAATTGTGGTGATCTCCTTCAGAACCGTCTTGTAGTCGCGGCCTTCCTTCGCGATCAGAGACGGGTTTGTGGTAACGCCGCAGATGACTCCCATGTCATTTGCCTCACGGATTTCATCTACATTTGCTGTGTCGATAAAGAATTTCATGATTGCGATCCTCCTTAAAATAAATGATGAATAAATAATATCACATTTTACACTGAACCCGATGAACGGGTGGGCGAAGCGGTCCGAACGGGCGCAGGAATTTTCTTCGCTCAACTTATAGATTAATTCGATTAATGCATAAAGTCAATATCAAATTCGTCTGTCCTGGTGTGCTGTAATAAATTTACCTGTCCATGTATGCTGTTTAAGGAAATTACTGGTCCTTCATACTCATGGGCCGTCACGATTTTGCCTTCCATGTGCTGTATGCATTGCTTCCAGGAATCACTCTCCCTTCTTCTGCACATTGCTGAAAAAATCCGACGGATGGCGGAATATATCCGTGATCGCAACTATGGCTGCGCCATTCACCATCGAGTCATGTTCAACGACAGACAGACTGATGCTTGTACTCCCGCAAATTGCCGGGATTGTGCGCTCCCGCACCCTCTGCCGCACCCTCTGAAGCATCAGATCCGGTGCCACATGGGACATTTCATCTCCCAGCATGAGGTATTTCGGATTAAAGCTGTTAATGATATTGACGACGCCGACCGCCAGACGGTCGCAGCATTCCAGATAGACCGCCACGGCATCCTCATCTCCCTCACGGACCAGTTCTGCTGCCTCCCGGAATGTCAGCGCCCTGTCTGTTTCCGGCGAACCGGAAGAACTGTCTCCGGAGGAATTGCGCCTGCGCCTCCGCTCATTGAGGAATCTCGTAAACGCAATGGATGAGCAGTAATTCTCCAGGCATCCTCTGTTGCCGCAGATGCACTTTGGCCCATTCATATCGATGGAGGTATGTCCGATTTCTCCGGCGGTGCCGATGCTGCCGCGGACGAGTTCTCCGTCACTGATGATGCCGGCACCGATGCCCTGCCCCGCAGCGACATAGACAAGGAGATCATCGTCCAGTTTGTCGCGATTATACCAGTACTGCGCAACAGCCGCAGCGTTTGCGTTCTGTTCGATATAGATCGGAATATGGTACCTGTTTTTCAGTTCCTGCTCAATCGGGACCTCATTCCAGCCGGATGCCCCCGTCATAAGCTCAATTCTCCGGGTTACCCTGTTATAGGGGCCCGGAATTGCGACTCCGATTGCAAGGATCTTACGTCCCCCTGCCTCGCCAATGCATTGATCCACTGATTTTAACAGGTGGGAGAACACCTCCTTTGCAGATACACCGGTGAAGTCCTCAGATATACGAGAAAAAATCTCTTCTCCTGCAATGTTGAACAAACCGAATGAGTAGTTCTTCCTGGTGATCCGGATTCCGATGACGCCATATTCCTCCTTATTCAGAGAAATGCCGATTGAACGCCGTCCCTTCTCCCCGGTCAGAAAACCGACCTCTTTTACAATTCCCCACCGGATAAAGTCATTGATAATGTTGGTCACGGTAGCCTGCTTCAATCCGGAAAGCTTTGCAAGTGTAATCCTTGCGCACTCGCCCTCACTTCGGAGAAAGTTCAGAAGAAGTTCCCTGTTCAAGTCCTGGATGTTCGTCTGATTCATGCCTGTTCTAGCTACACTCATATCTCGTCCTCATGTCTGCCGCTCCGGGTCCGGTCTCCTGTTCAGAATGTGTCCCCGGACAAGCGCCTTTTATCTGATTATAGCACGGAACCGGATAACTTATAAGACGGAACTAAATGAAATACACCGAAAGTACCCGCAGGATACCGCCTCGCATAGAGGAACGGGAAGTAAGAGTCTTTGGCAGAACAACAGGAAGAAAACAGATGAAGCGATCCTCTGGTCAAACATGTTGTGGTACAATGAGAGAAATCTGGGAGGAAAACGATTCGATGAAAACACAGAAATACCGGGATTATTCACTCAAATTTTATTATGAGGTAGCAGGAATCCGCTGTGAGGTCCTGGATCCTCAGAAAAACGTGCTGCAGGCCGGACTTTTCCGAAGTCAGGACGAAGCGGAACGGTGGGGACGTGATCTGATCGATCACTGTATCCGTACATATAGCGACCGGTATTCGCCGGAAAATTCGCCCTTCGAGCCCGATACCGTCTCTTCTTCTGGCACTTTCGGGAGAAAAAGGCGGTCCGGCCGCGGTCCTACAGTTCCTGTCATCACAATTCTGCTGATTCTCGCGAATGTGCTTGTGTTTCTGTTTGAAGAAATGACAGGAGGAAGCAATGGAGACAACGCAGTCGTTGAGGCAGGCGCGCAGTATGCGCCGCTGATGATCGGGGAGCATGAGTGGTGGAGACTGTTTACAAGCATGTTTATCCACTTCGGGTTCAGTCATATTTTTTCCAATATGATTTCGCTGACTTACTGCGGATGGTCTCTGGAGCGGCAGTATGGAAAAATCCGCTACCTGATCCTGTACCTGGTCAGCGGGATCGGCGGCAACCTTCTCAGCCTTGCAGTTGACCTTTCCACCGGAAACTACAGCATATCTGCCGGCGCATCCGGAGCCGTTTTCGGACTGATCGGCGCGTATGCAGGGGCTGCGGTCATAGACAGAAAGAAGACAAATCGCCGCGCGAATCCCTGGCTGATGATTATTTTTTCCGTTTTTATGTTCCTTCAGAATATCGGAGCGGGTGTCAATGCCTGGGCCCATCTGGGAGGCATGATCACCGGTTTTATCCTCGGCATGGTTCTGCGGGACAACGACCGAAACGGTAGGCCCGATTTCCTGCAGAGAAATATCTGATCATATTTTTTTCTCCTGAATTGGAAATACTCATATACCCAAAAGCGTATAGAATAAGACGCAGATTTTCAAAATTCAATGGCGGGAGGAAACAAATATGACAGAGAAAAATACGACAAAGAAAACACAAGCATCCAATGTGATCCCATTTAAAAGCCGTACTCAGGATCTGGTTACCACTGCATTGATGATTGCTCTCACCTATGTGGCGACCTGGCTGATCAACATCCGTCTTCCGTTTGTGGGAAGCGGCGGACTGATTCATCTGGGAAATGTCCCCCTGTTCATTGCCGCGATTCTCTTTGGCAGGCGAACCGGTGCCCTCGCGGGAGGAATCGGGATGGGGCTTTTCGATCTGCTGAGCGGATGGACGGCCTGGGCGCCTTTTACCCTGGTTATCGTCGGATTTATGGGCTTTATCGTCGGTCTGTTCGCAGAAAAACGTCCGATCCGGAATGTGCATCTGAATGACACGGTTTCCATGATACTTGCTCTCTTGATCAAAATTGTCGGTTATTATTTTGCCGAGGTGATTCTATATGGAAACTGGATCACCCCCTTTGGCTCCATTCCGGGCAACATTCTGCAGGTCGTAACGGCAGCCGTTATCGTTCTGGCTGTTCTTCCGGTACTTCGGAGGGTTACCCGCCGGGCCTATGCGGTGGCTGTCTGAGTCTGTCAGCGTCATACCACCGCGGAGGCACACGTTTTTTGTTGTGCGGATGTTCATATTTTTTCCATCAGAGGTGATGATATTATGTACAAGATCATGACGGCCGGACCCTCTCAGGTCCGCCAGAACGTCAGAGACGCAAGGGCGCTGCCCTGCACCAATCCGGACATTGATCCGGCATTCTACGATTTCTATCATGAAACCTGTGAGCTGCTCTCGAAGGCGCTGCACACCGATCAGACTGCCTTCATCCTCGGCGGAGAGGGTATTCTGGGGCTGGAAGCCGCCTGTGCATCTCTAACGGAGCCAGGCGACCGGGTTCTCGTCATCGATAACGGCATTTTTGGAAAAGGATTCGCAGATTTTGTGAAAATTTACGGAGGGGTTCCAGTCCTCTTTACCACGGATTATCACGAGCCGGTACCTCTGAATGCCCTGGAAACTTATCTGAAAAAAGACCATCATTTCAAATATGCGACCGTTGTTCACTGTGATACACCGAGCGGTGTGCTCAATGACGTGGAAGCCATCAGCAGACTTCTGAATTCCTACGGCATCATGGTCGTTGCGGACTCTGTTGCTGGCATGTTCGGAGAACCTCTTGATCTCGGGAAAAGCTGCATCGATATCCTTTGCGGCGGGTCTCAGAAAGCGCTCTCCTGTCCGCCCGGCCTGACAATGATCTGGGTAAGCGACCGTGCTTTCCGTGCCATGGAAGAACGTAAGACACCGATCCGGAGTTTTTATGCGAATATTCTGGCCATGAAAAACTATTATAAGGATCAGTGGTTCCCCTACACCATGCCGGTCAGCGACATCAACGGTCTCCGGCAGGCGCTCGACAACTTCCTGGATGACCCGGATGTCTTCGACAGACATGCCCGGATTGCCGGTGCCGTACGGGAAACTGTAAGGGCAGCCGGTCTCTCCCTTTATCTGAGAAGCGGAATGTCCAACACGGTAACGGTGATCAATGTGCCGGATGGTATCACAGACCGGGAGTTGCTGAAGGAAATGGCGGAAGACTACAACATTCTGATATCCGGATGCTTTGATGTTCTTGCCGGAAAGGTTGTGCGAATCGGGCATATGGGCGAGAGTTGCAACCGGCCGGATGTCGCGGACACGCTCTGCGCGATGCAGAAGGTGCTGGAGAAGCATGAAATCCGCCTGAAATGTGACATGAAGCAGACATTTCTGACGCTCACACAATAATCGCAAAACGGTCCTATCACGCATGAGTTTGTTTTGGCATTCACACACGCCCACGCGCCGCTTCGCGTGCTATGGACGCGGTACTCTGCAAAAAAGATAGAAATTGATCCGGACGGATCAGAAACTATAATCTATCAACGAGATAAAACACGCTGCGCGAGTTTTATCTCGCTATCGCGACGCTCGCCGCACACGAATACTTCGCATTCGGCTGCGGCTCACTGTTCGCGTAAAAAAAGGCGGTCCCATCACACCCGGATCACGGGCAGTGATGTGGACCGTCTTTTTGGACTGTTTTCTCCACCGGTCTTTACCGGAAGAGAAAACAGATAATAAAATCAGCGGATTTCGGCCTTTTCCAGCAGTTCCGGAATCTTGTCCTCCCATCCGAGCGACATGATGTGAACGCCCTGACAGTAAGGTCTGCACTCCCGGATAATCCGGGCAGCGATTTCAACGCCGGTGATTCCGGCTTTCGTCTTCTCCTTGTCTGCTCTGAGCTCATCCAGCATGGAATCCGGAACAGAAATTCCCGCGACATTGTTGTTCATGAATTTGCACATGCCGACAGATTTCGGAATGATGATGCCGAGCATCACCGGCTTGCCGAACTGTTTTGCCTGTTCCATGAATTTGATAAACTTCTCCGGCTCAAAGACAGCCTGCGTCTGGAAATATTCCGCGCCCGCCGCTACCTTTCGCTCCATTTTCATGAGCTGTGCGTCTACGGAGTCGCTGCACGGAGACACAACGGCACCCTTGGCGAATTTCGGCGGTTCACCGACGAGATCATTCCCTCCGAGATCCCTGCCCTGCTCCAGCAGGCACATGGTGTGCAGAAGGGAAACGGAATCCAGATCGAATACCGGCTTCGCGTCCGGATGATCGCCGAGCTTCGTGTGGTCTCCGGTGAGCGCAAGCACATTGTCGATGCCGAAGAGCGCGGCGCTCAGAAGATCCGACTCCAGAGCGATCCGGTTCCTGTCACGGCAGGCGAGCTGGAAAATCGGATTGAGCCCCGCATCCTTCAGCGTCTTACACACGGCCAGAGAACCGATCCGCATGACAGAGGACTGGCAGTCCGTTACGTTGATCGCGTCGACTTTGCTCAAATATTTCTTTGCACTCTCCACCAGTTCATCGATGTGAAATCCCTTTGGCGGGCCGACCTCGGCAGATACTACAAATTCGCCCTGTTTAAACAACTCTGTAATTTTCATAATTGTCTCTCCTGATATTCGTGATCTATGGCAGATTTTCAGCATTCCGGCCCCGGGAACTGTATTGCACGGTATCTCAGGTCCGGAAGCCGAATTGCTTTCATTTATGATTCTTTACATTCTCTGGTTGCTTCATCAGTTGCAAAATTGTGCAGCTGGGTCGGGCAGCGCATGGCGTCGAGCCGCCCAAGGGCTTTCAGCCGTCTGTATATGCGCTCCCATCCGCATTCCATCTCGGGATCTACTTCACACATACCGTTCCGGGCACCGCCGCACTGACCGTTCACAAGGCTCTTGGAGCATGCGGTGATCGGGCAGATTCCTCCTGTCAGATTCAGATAGCAGGTCCCGCACTGTCCGCAGTCTGTCTCAAGAGGGGTGACGCCCTGATAACCCGGAAGCCGTATCGTATCGCAGGCGGCATATACCGGCTTGTTCCGGTAGAGATCCGCAACCGTCTGCACGCCGACTCCGCATGAGAATACCAGAATCGAGTCAGCCGCCTCAATTTCAGCCGCGTGGTTCTTCAGCTGAAGCTTCAGGTTGTCCGGATTGCAGATATAATCTGTTGTGACGATACCGGTCACTCTCCCGCTCTCTGCAAGAGATTTCTCAAGCGCATCTGCTTCCTTCTCGGGGAAGCGTACCTCCATGCATCCGTGACAGTTAATGATGAATGCCTTACCGGTCACGAGGGAATCGATGGTATCTTTTGATTTTAACTCAGTAATCAGCACTTTACTTCACCTCCCTGATCATGGCTTTTCCTTTTCTGATCTTGGTGACCAGAGGAATCTTGGAGGAGCAGATATACTGGCAGCAGCCGCACTCAAAGCAGTCTCTGATATTTTCTGCAAGAAGAGCCTTCGCGTCGCCCTCATCCACATATTTTGCAAAATTCAGCGGTGCAAGCTCCATAGGACATACATCCACACAGCGTCCGCAGCGGATGCAGGCTTCTTCTTCACTGTGCTGTGTATCGACAGCGATGATACCATTGGACCCCTTGATCACAGGAACGTTCGTATCGGAAATCGCGAATCCCATCATTGGGCCGCCCATCTTGATGGTGATATCGTCTCCTGTTGTGCCTCCACAGTAGTCAATGATATCCTGCACATTCGTACCGATTCTGACCATGAAATTTCCTGGATGAACCATATGCTCTCCAGATACGGTCACCGCCCGTTCCACCAGCGGCATACCGGTCCGGATGGCGTCAGCGATCGCCTTCGCTGTGCTGACGTTGTCCACGACAGCGCCGACATCCGCCGGAAGGCCGCCGCTCGGAACCATTCGTCCCATCACGTTTTTAATGAGCATCTTTTCGGCACCCTGCGGATATTTCGTCCTTACGCACCGTACCTCGATGTTCTTAATATCCTTCACCTTTGACTGAAGCAGGGCTACAGCGTCCGGTTTGTTGTCTTCTATAACGATGTATCCCTTCGGCGCATTCACCGCCTTCATAATCGCCTGCAGTCCGAAAATGACAGCGTCCGGATACTCAAGAAGAACTCGGTGATCCGCGGTGAGAACCGGCTCGCACTCACATCCGTTCAGAAGGACCGCGTCAATCGGCTTGTTCGGCTTGAGCTTCACATAGGTCGGGAAGCCGGCGCCGCCCATTCCGGTGATGCCCTTCTCCTTTACGATTTCAATGATCTCATCCGGTGTGAGATCCTCCAGCTTTCCGGCGGGTTTCACAGATGCGTCCGGAGTGTCCTTGCCGTCAGACCGGATCACAATCGACATCACGCCCGGTCCCTTGTTCGGATGGGTATGCGGCTCGATGGCAGTAACGGTTCCGCTCACACTGGAGTGAATGCAGCAGCTGATGAATCCATCCTGTTCCGCAATCTTCTGTCCGACGTTTACGTGATCTCCCACTTTTACAATCGGAACCGCTGGCTTTCCAACATGCATGGACAAGGGAATAATTACCTGTTCCGGCTCCGGGAATTTCGCGAGCGGAATATCCTCGGTAATTTCCTTGCGTTCGCTCGGATGGACACCTCCGTAATAACCGGAGAATCTTCTCTCCCGGAGATTTTTTACATAGTCATTGATTTCCCTGTGGCTGATTCTGGAATAATCACGGAACTGCACAGGCTGCGCAAGGAATTCCTCCAGCCTGCCCTGTGCCTTCAGTCTGTCATAAATTCTCTGCCATGCGCAGTCCTTCTGCGGGTCGACTTCGCACTTTCCGTCTTTTGCACCTCCGCACTGGCCGTTTAAAAGGCTCTTGGAACAGTCAACAATCGGACAAATACCTCCGGTAAGGTTCAGATAACACTGCGAACACGCACCGCAGGTCTTCTTCGTCAGGGCCATACCATGATATCCGGTATAGTTCAGTGAATCAGCCGCGGCAAGTACGGGTTTAACCTCCATATTCGCGACTGTCTGAATACCAAGACCGCAGGCTACAACCGCAATATGGTCAGTTCCCTCCGGGATCATATCCGGCAGACGCTCTTCTGTCCGGACCTGATTGCAGAGGAAGTCAACCTTTGCGATGCCTGTGACCCTTTTGCCCTGTGCCTCCGCAAGCTTCGCGAATTCGTCCGCATCCGGCTCGTTCAGGGTGTCGAATTCCTTGAAGCATTTGTTACAGGCGACAACGAAGATATTGTCTCTGTCTTTGAGAAGAGTGTTCAATTCTTCGCTGTCTTTCAACGCATACTTGGTATAATTCACCATGTTTCTCCTTTCTGAAATATTTGATTGTCCTGACCATCTATGTCCACTTCCGTGAAATTTCGGATTCTCCGCAATCCTACCGTTTCCATAATCTCGGTTATCCGTTTCATACGCCTAAATAACCAGGACTTGTGTCTATTTTAGCATATTTTTTATCCGAATTCTCTATCTTTTTTGGAAATTACAGACAAATAATTCTGTCAACAGAACGCGGTCTGTGCCGCACAGCTTCTTCATGCCTGCACGTAAAAAAGCAGAATGCTGCCGGGTGTCTTATCCGTATTACCGGAAGCTGCTTCGTACCTGCACGCAAACGAGATAAAACACGCTGCGCGAGTTTTATCTCGCTATCGCGACGCTCGCATAAAAAACAGGGCAGGGATTCACAGCCGCGCGAAAAGCGTGCTGTGAAATCTCTGCCCTGTCGGGTGTGGCTCACTGCCTGTGGATATTTCTTGTTGCAACGACATCGATACCCGTTCCGCAGACGTCCGGAATGACGACATCTCCGATCTTTACGGGAGCTGAAATGCAGACGCGGTTGATTGCGTCCATGCATTCGAAAATCATGTCCTTCGGGATATTTCCCCTGGTCTTCACCGAACAGCGCTCCTTGTCCCCTCCTGTCACCGCGACGGTTGAGGTTACGGTTCTCTCCGGGTGAATGACCTCTTTTCTCGCGTACCGGTCTCCGATTTTGCAGCTGTTTCCGGTTACGCTCTTTATTTCTTCCCCTTCAAATTCTACTGTGATCTGGCAGCCCATGGGGCAGCCGATACAGGTCAGATCTCTTTTCTGCATCATACTCCGTGCCTCCTTCATATGGTCTGCCGGCGTGCGGCACTGTCCGCGGCTGCGGATGTCGCATTTGCGTGGCTAATCGTTTTCTCTTCCGAAGCTTTCTTCACCGGTTCCGGCGTATCGTCCTCTTCGATTTTTATTGTGATGGTGCGCAGGTCCGGCTTTTCCAGAAGCTTTTTCTTCTGAAGAATGATTTGTTCCATCTCTCCGGGCGCCATGATTTTCTTCTTCTGATGCTGAACCCGCTCGTCATCAAAATAAACGCTCACATAGGCCTGACGATAAACCGCTCCGACCCGGAAGCGGACTGTCAGCAGATCATCCATCCGATCCGTGTGAATCGTTGACGGAACGGTATACCGGACTCCGCCGGCAGCGACAAGCCGAATAGGTGACTGTTCCCCTGATGCCTCAGCGCATCCGCTCTGCACATATCTGGCAGCAGCTTCACCTGCCCTGCCTGCCTCTTCTGATACGTAATCAACCAGATCATGAACATGAAGGACATTCCCGCAGGCAAATACACCGGGAATGTTCGTCTCCATGATTTCATTGACAAACGGTCCCTTCGTGACCGGATTCATCTCCACTCCGCAGCCTGCGGAAAGTTCGTTCTCCGGGATTAAGCCGGTGGACAGAAGAAGCGTGTCGCAGGTATACCGTTCTTCCGTACCCGGAATCGGTTTCATGTCCTTTCCCACCTTTGCTATCGTAACCGCCTTCACGCGGTCCTTTCCTTCAATGTCCACCACGGTGTGTGAAAGCTTCAGCGGAATTCCAAAGTCATCCAGGCACTGCACGATATTTCTCTTGAGGCCTCCGGAGTAAGGCATCAGCTCCGCGACAACCTTGACGGTTGCCCCTTCAAGAGTCATTCTGCGCGCCATGATCAGCCCGATATCGCCGGATCCCAGGATGACGACCTCATGTCCCGGCATGTAACCCTCGATATTCACCAGGCGCTGTGCCGTACCTGCGCTGTAGATGCCGGCAGGCCGGTATCCCGGTATGTTCAGAGCACCTCTTGGTCTCTCCCTGCATCCCATAGCGAGAATCACGGCACCCGCCTGAATCCGGAACATCCCGTCAGTCCGATTCATCGCGGTCACAACCTTATCCCGAGAGATGTCCATCACCATCGTATCGAGTCTGTACTCGATACCCAAATCATATACCTGCTGAATAAAGCGGTCTGCATATTCCGGACCGGTCAGCTCCTCCTTGAAGGTATGAAGCCCGAATCCGTTGTGGATGCACTGATTCAGAATTCCTCCAAGTTCCTTATCTCTTTCCAGGATCAGAATCCTCCGGGTTCCGCTTTTTCTGGCCGCGATAGCCGCCGCAAGGCCGGCGGGACCGCCGCCGACAATCACAATATCATAAGACATCATCTCATTTGTCTCCATCATTCTTCCTCCCCGCTATGCTCTTTTGTGCGGCCGATAACCAGTCTGGAATTTCCCCCGCTCTTGGTGATTTTCTCATATGGAAGTCCAAGTTCCTGATGAAGGATCTCCATGGTACGCGGAGAACAGAAGCCTGCCTGACAGCGTCCCATGCCTGCTCTCGTTCTGCGCTTGACGCCGTCCAGGGAGCGGGCGCCGAGCGGGCGGCGGATTGCGTCCAGAATTTCTCCCTCGGTCACGGATTCGCATCGGCAGATAATTCTTCCGTATGCGGGATTTTTTCGAATCAGCTCGTTTCTCTCCTCAAAGGAAAGAGAAGCAGGATTCAGAATTCCCTTTCGGGTTCCGGTCCAGTTCTCCTTCCGCTCCGGTTTCATCTTCTCTTCCAGCAGCTGTCTTACATATTCGCCAATCGCTGGACTCGAGGACAGGCCGGGGGATTCAATTCCCGCACAGTCGATAAAATGAGGCGCATCCTCTACCTCTCCGATAATGAAATCATGGCCGTCTTCATGAGCCCTGAGTCCGGCAAAGGAAGTGATCACCTGGCGCATAGGTATATTTTTCACACTCTTCGCGGCTTTTTCTATGATTTCGTTCAGGCTGTCCGCCGTTGTATTTGTGCCTTCTTTGTTCCCGATGTCCTGTGCATTCGGTCCGATCAGCAGGTTGCCGTGAATCGTGGGCGTTACCAGAACACCCTTCCCCATTTTCCCCGGCAGTGCAAACACCGTGTGGGACACATGATTTCCGGCTGCATGGTCAAGCAGGCAGTAGCTGCCGCGTCTCGGGGTGATATGTATTTTCCTGGCGCTTACCATATTGTGGAAGACATCTGCATAGACGCCGGCCGCGTTGACAAGGTACCTGGTCCGGTATTCTCCGTTGCAGGTGCGGATCTTCCAGATCCTCTCTCCGTCCGGATTCACGTTCTCTGCCTCGATTTTTTCCACTTCGGTATTGAAGAAAAAGTCGACGCCGTTGACGTATGCATTTTCTGCCATCGCGATATTCAGAAGGAACGGGCAGACAATTCCGCTTGTTTTTGCATGAAATGCGCCTACGACATCGTCCGCGAGATTCGGCTCGATGGCGAGAGCTTCCTCTCTGTTCAGGATTTCCATGCTGTCGGCGCTGAGGCCGTTGGCAATTCCCCGGTCATACAACTCCTGAAGTCCTCCCAACTCTTCCGGGTCCGTGCAGACCACAAGGGCACCGTTTCTTCGGAACGGTACATCAAGATCCGCGGCAATCTTATCCATCATTTCGTTACCGCGAACATTCAGCTTTGCCATCATGCTCCCTGTTGCTGCATCGAAACCGGCGTGCACAATCGCACTGTTGGCCTTGGTTGTGCCGCAGCAGACATCTTCTTCCTTTTCCAGCACACAGATATTGAGTCTGTACCTGGAAAGCTCCCGGGCAATCGCGCATCCGCTCACTCCCGCTCCTATAATGATCACATCATACAGCATCGTACATTTTACCTCCTGATTTCTGGACTTCTGACCTGCAGGGCCCCCCGCAGGCAGCAGGGAAAAAGAGCTTTATGAATTTCCCCCTGCGTCTCGCGCAAAAAAAGAGTCAGCACATAAACAGTACGACGTACTGTTCAGCGACTGACTCATTGTTCTCCAGCTGCAATATTAGATTTGACTGTTCCCTCTCCCGGAATTCATCAGGCTCTTCCAACACGAATGCCGCGCTGCAGGCGGTACCTTGTCCTCTGAAGTCCGGAACTGATTGTATTGTAACACATCTTTCAGCGTTTGTGTGTTATTTATCCGTTAATTTTTTTTACCTTGCAGCGGGAAATGCTGAGGATGTTGCTTTTCTTCTTATTATTTCGTATACTGTCTGTATTGCGCAGACGTCGTAATTTCTCATACTGTCCGCACTGCGCAGGCGTCGTAATTCCGCATACGGTCTGCATTATTCAGGCTTTGCCGCAGCGTGTACCGTTTGTATTGCGCAGACGTCGTGACAGTGAGATAACCCGTGAAACACGGTTGAATCGGTCGGAAAAGCCAAAGATTTCAGAGCCAGCAGCTGATGAAAATGTTTTGTCAGCTGCCCACAACCTGAAGCGAGTGGGCTTCCGCCTGCAACAAACGAAAGGATTTTATTTATGAAAATTGCAGTTACTTATGATAACGGAAATATCTTCCAGCATTTTGGAAGAACAGAGAATTTCAAGATTTATACCGTTGAGGACGGACGGATCGTGTCGAGCGAGGTGATTGGAGCCGGCGGAATCGGACATGAGGCGCTCGCAGGACTGCTTGCAGACCTTGGCGCAGATACGGTTATCTGCGGCGGAATCGGCGGCGGCGCCCAGTCGGCTCTTCAGTCCGCGGGGCTGCAGATTGTCTCTGGCGCACAGGGTGATACGGATGAGGCAGTTCAGGCATTTCTCGCCGGTAAGCTTTCTTCAGAGGGAGTGAACTGTGAGCATCACCATGGATCCGAAAGTCACGGCGGATGCTGCGGAGACAGCGAAGACGGATGCTGTGGTGACAATGAAGACGGATGCGCCGGCGGCTGCTGCGGTGGCGATGAGGAAGAAGGCTGCGGCGGATGCTGTGGAGGCGGCTGTCATGAAATGAAGGTGATCCTGGAGGGTAAAAACGCCGGAAAGACGGTGAAGACGCATTACGAAGGCACCTTCAACAACGGGACGGTCTTTGACTCATCGTACGACCGGGGAGAACCGCTGGAGTTTGTCTGTGGAACGGGCATGATGATCCCGGGCTTTGACAAGGCGGTCGTAGATATGAATGTCGGAGATATTGTAAATATTCATCTCACTCCGGACGAGGCTTACGGCGAACGCGATCCAAGAGCGATCTTCACGGTAGAGATCAGCCAGATGGAGGGTACCGCCGGTCTGAAGACAGGCGACCATGTATACCTCTCAAACGCTATGGGACAGCCGTTTCCGGTTGTCGTCACTGCAAAGGATGACAGGACAATTACTTTCGATGCCAACCATGAGATGGCTGGAAAAGAGCTCAATTTCAAGATCGAGCTTGTCTCCGTGGAAGCATGATCGGGGCCTAAAAGCTGATAACCCTGCCCCGGCTGTTTTCTGTATATGACTGCCCGGGGCGGACACGGATTCGACGCCCTTTTCCTGATGTATGTACAGCTAGCTGCATCTGACGAATCAGGACAGCTGGACAGACCCCGGCCATTTCAGCCGGCAATAAAATACCTCCCTTCAGAGTCTGATTTTCCTATCAGAGCCTGTGAGGGAGGATTTTTTTTACGCGAACAGTGAGCCGCAGCCGAATGCGAAGTATTCGTGTGCGGCGAGCGCCGCGATAACGAGATAAAACTCGCGCAGCGTGTTTTATCTCGTTTTGCTGCGGGGCTCAGGGGTCATCTCTACCGGCGTTCTTCTGTGCTCTCGCGTTTGTATCGATGGACTTACCGAATACAATAAATCTGTCGTACAGGAATTCGAGCACAAAGTTGCTCAGCATCACGAGGATCTGAACGAGAAGATGCGGCCAACGGGCACGATCTGTCAGCATGCCCGTCACCCAGGTGGAAGCCGGAGTAAACACGGCATAAAAGGCTGCAACCTTGAGCATGGCAATCGGAATGTTGTTTGCCGCCTGAAAGGTATACTGACGGTTTAATGTGAAGTTCCAGATCACCGATGCGGCCAGTCCGATCAGATAGCACAGCCAGTAGGGTTTCAGCCGGACGATCTGATCCAGAATAATTGTGGTGAGAAGCACCTGGATAATTCCGGCTGAAATGGAAAACAGAGTGAATTTCACCGCACGCAGCACTTCTTTACCGGCTTTTTTTTCAGTCATCGCGCTCCTCCCTTCATTTCGAAGCGGCAGCATTCAGTTCCCGGAAGAACTTCTGGTTAGCCTGATGCAGACGGGTAAACACCTGATAAGAACGATTGTAAACTTCATGTCTGGACGGATCCGGGCGGAATGACCGAACCGCCGGAATCAGCCGGTCCAGATCCTCGATATCATGCAGAATGCCGAGGCCGACCGAGGCGGTAGCGGCTGCCCCTACCGCTCCGACATTCTGCGGGTGAGCAACAACCTCAATCGTCCTGCCGGTGATGTCCGCCAGCATCTGACTTGTGACATCCGAAAGGGCGCCTCCGCCCGAGAACCGGATCACTTCTGAGGTATGAATCTTTCTGTCCTGGCATTCGAGCATCCATCGCAGATGATAGCAGATACCCTCAAGCACCGCACGGATCATCTCCGTTTTTCCGGTTTCGAGCCTGATGTTGAAAAACATTCCGGCGGAATACGGATCCTCAAAGGGGCAGCGGTTTCCGTGGAGCCACGGGGTAAAGATCACTCCGCCCGCGCCGGGTTCTGCCCGCTCGACGACCTCAGAAAGGTATTCATACAGAGAACGGCAGGTGGATTCCGGACTGCTGCACACATCGTGCTTATCCAGATAGATATTGATTTCATCCAGAGCAAGGTGATGCATGACCCAGTCAAAGCATTTCCCCGCAGTCTCCATTTCCGCGAAATAGTTGAACCGGCCATCCTGTGCTCCGACAATCGCCGCGATCATACTTGAGGCATCCACAAGCTGTCTGTCTACAATCGTAGAGACCCATCCGGAAGTTCCCGAATAGATGTGCGTCTGACCGGTGTGAACGCACCCGCTGCCGATTCCGATCAGCGTCGCGTCGCCTCCGCCGCCAAATACCGGAATTCCCTCGGCAAGGCCGAGCTCCTCTGCCGCCTTCCGGGTCAGCGGGCCGACCGGATCTGTTGTGCGGATGATCTCCGGAAGCAGATCCATTCGAATGTGAAACATCCTGCAGAGTTCTCTGCTCCATCCTTCATGTCCCTTCCTTGTATCATAAAGGAGTGTTCCATAAGCAGAGTCTTTTGTCATGACAAATCTTCCGGTACATCGGCAGATAATGTATTCCTTCACATCGAGCCATTTGTATGCTCTCGCGAAATTTTCCGGTTCATGAGTCTCGATCCATTTATATTTCCAGATCGGATCCTTCACCGAGCTTGACACGGCCCCGGTGATCAGCAGGGAGGGAATCAGCTTCGCGATATTCGCACCCGCAATACGGACCCCGTTTGCGATGCCTTTGCGTATTTCTTCCGTAGCGCGCTGGTCCATGTAACTCATGGGTCTGTGTACCGGCACCCCGTGTTCATCGACAAGAACCAGCCCCTGCATCTGGGAGCAGAAAGAAATACCTGCGATATCCTCCGTCCGGATCTCCGGAACTGCTTCAAGAACCTGCCTTGTTGTACTGCACATGGCGTTCCACCACTCATCGGCGTCCTGTTCTGCGCCTCCGTTTTCCAGAATATACAGATGGTAACCGCAAGTTGCGCCGGCCATCAGCCGCACTCTGGAACCTACGGCAAATAGCCCGGTCTTCAGACCGGTTGTACCGATATCATAGGTCAGAATATAGGTTTCCTCCATCTTCTCTCCATTCTGCGCGCTCTGTGCCGCAGCCTCTGAAACCCGCTGTACGCTCAGCTCCGGATTCCTGCAGCCGCGCATAGAAATGTGACCAGCGCATGTTCCAGCCCGTCGCCATCCGGCGGTGCCCCGTCACCGCAATTCAGAAAGATCCTGAGGCGCTCCTCGTAGTAATCACATCCGAATGAAAAATGAAACATCATCAGAAGGTTGTCAAAGAAAAAAGCAAATGCATGAGAATCGATCTCCGCGGAGAGCTCTCCTGCGGCTTTCGCCTTTGAAAACATGGTTTCATATGTCCGGGCTGATATTGTCTCGATTTTCTTTGCGAAATCCACAGCATGATCGGCTGCGGACTTCATCGTGATCGCGTGATACATCCGGATATATCCTTTATGGCTTTCAGGAAAAATCCTGCATACATGTACAAGTCTTTCCACTGCCTCACGGAAAGATGCCGAATCACGTATTGCCTCTTCGAGAACTCTTCCCAGCATCTCCATTGAATAGTTCAGGCATGCCTGAAACAGATCTTCCTTGTTTTTGTAATATTTATAGATTACTCCGACGCTTACGCCGGATGCTGCGGCAATGGAGCTGACGGTTGTTTTGGACAGGCCCTTATCCCCGAATTCCTCAATCGCGTGTTCGAGAATGGAGTCCTGCTGCGCTTTTGTCAGCTTCTTCAGCATATATATTTCTCCATGATTATTTCTTCAGTTATCCCTTCAGTTTTGAATATTTTAATGTGTAGACCAGATTTTCAAGAATCCCTCCAAGCGGGTTCACGGCCTTCGGATGGCGTCCGGATTTCTCGAGCAATGCTGCCTGACAGCTCTTGTCAAGAACCATCAGAACCGCCTCTGCATCCTCCTCGCTGCCTCCCGTACACACGGCGCCCTTTCCTTTTATCAGCACTGCGCTGCAGGTGCCTCCGAGTGCCCGTGCGATCGTTTCTTTTCCGGCTTCTTCCGGAACGCACCGGATGTATATTCCGGTCATCTGAGCCAGATCGTCAACATACGGCACAATTCCCTTCCCGAATGCGCTGATCTGCCGGATATAAGGAGCCCCGGTTTCTATGACACAGTTTATGGATTGTCTGCGGAAGATTTCATAATATTCATCAAATTCTTCCTGAATTTCGCGATGATAGATCCTGCTGTATTTTCCGAGACGGTAATCCGGATCATCCACCGGAGGAAGATCACCTCCGACCAGATTGTGAAAACGGTTCATACAGACCTTCTCCAGGGAATGTGCGATCCGGAAGGCGTCCTCGTAATCGGCTCCCATGCACACCGGGCCGTGATTGCGCATAAGAACCGCCCGGCTGTCCGGGTATTGCGCGATGCATTTCTCAACATTTCGCGTAAGGGTCCTTGTAGAGGACAGGCCATATGCGGCGACCGGAATGATCGGGCCGAGAGCCTTTTCGTCGTCCGCTTCAGCCTCGGGCACCACAATTGTTTTTCCAAGTACCGACAGGTCGGTCGCATAATCCTGGTGTGTATGTATGACAAAATTCACGTCTGGCCTGAGCCGGTAGGCTGCCGCATGTACTCCCTTTTCACTGGAAGGCTTAACATTTCCGACATAAGAGCCGTCCTCTATATTTACCGTTACAATGTCATCCGGAGTAAGACTGTCGTAAGCGAGTCCGCTCGGCGAGATGACAAACTGATGATCCGATATCCTGGCGCTGATATTGCCCCAGGTGCGGGCGATCAGCCCGCTTTCCAGAAGCTCCTTTCCCGCACGGATTACCAGATCTTTTGCTTCACTGATATCATATGCCATCACTGCCTCCTTGTCTGTTTTCCCATTTCGATCATTTCTTACTTCCATAATTTCTTATCGATCTCGGTATCTATCTTTCCGCACCTGGAGAATACTCTGTCAAACCTGCGAATCAGTTCATCAATATCCTCTTCCGTATACGCCGCACTCGTGTACAGACGTGAACCGGCGAGAGTAATGATGCCCTCTGCCATATAGGCAGCCCCCATGTGCTCCATCTCGGTCTGACGTATGCCTGTCTGTTTCAGAACCTCCGGAACTTTCCAGAGTTTGCCCCAGTCGATGCAGAAATGCATGGTGCCGACCGTGTCCAGATGGCAGATGGATCCCTGGTTGAACGCCACAAATGGAAGATTGTGTCTGCGGATGGACTCCTGAAGTCCCTTCGTCAGACGATCACCCATCCTTCCGGCCTTCTCACAGGCATTTTCTCTCTCGATTGCGCAAATCATATGATAGCCTGCACAGGTTGACAAAGGTGTGGCCGAAAGAGTCCCTCCGCACATTGCCTTATGGAGCTTCTTGCCCTGGTTGTCCAGGCCGGCTCCGAGATATGCCATGCAGTCTTTATGCCCGCCAACCGCGCCGGCTCCCGGATATCCTCCCGCGACGACCTTTCCGAAAACGGTGAGGTCAGGATTAACATTGAAAAATCCCTGTGCGCCATGAACTCCGATACGAAATCCGGTCACCACCTCGTCAAAGACCAGCAGTGCTCCGTACTTGTGCGCCAGTCGCTCCGTTCCCTGGATGAACTCCCGGGAGACCGGCCTGGTTCCGGATTCCGGTCCTACCGGCTCCACAAAAATTGCTGCGGTTCCACCATCCAGCTGATGCAGCTTCAGCTTCCGTTCCAGATCTTCCAGATCATTCGGAAAATACTCGTCAGTGTGTGCAAAGCAATAGGATGGAACGCCGTGAGACAGAATACCCTTTGTACCGGGGATTCTTATGCCGTATGCCAGCATGTCGGACCAGCCGTGATAACCGCCTCCCATCTTCAGGATATTTTTCTTTCCGGTTTTCAGCCGGGCGATCCGCTCCGCACACATACACGCTTCTGTACCGGATCCGAGAAAACGGATCATCTCCACCGAAGGGATCAGTTCCGTAATCTTTTTTGCAAGTTTGTACTCATATTCATGAAAAAGTCCGGTCGAAGGTCCACATGTTTTCAGCAGGTCAATGACGGCATCACGCACCTCCGGAGGATTGCTTCCGAGAACGGTCGGGCCTCCTGCCTGAAGCAGGTCAAAATATTCATTTCCGTCTACATCAACCATACGGTTTCCTTCTGCCTTTGCAATTGCAATCGGAAACGGATAATTGAAAGCAAGATTATGTTCCACACCCCCGGGAATAACATTCTTCGCCTCATCTGTCATTTCCTTTGATTTCTGACATTTCTTGTCAAAATATTCCTGCTCATACTCCCGCAGGTATTCCGGTTTGATTGAATAAACCGGTTTCCGGATCAATGCATCCAGTTTCCGCGTCACCGCACCCGCGTCAAGATAATGATCTGCGTCAATTGCATACCCGTTATAAGCCATACTTTCCCTCCTGTCGAAAATGAAATTTCTCTCTGCAATGTCGTGAATAATCATTCACGAGTTTAAGGCTATTGTAGTTCTATTTTTCGATTTCGTCAATAAATAATCTGAATATTGTGCCATGTTCATCGAAAACGCAGACAGACCACCTGCCGCGAAGTATGCGTAAGAAAACCAGATGCGATTTTGAAGCACGGAGCAATCTTTATCCAGCTGGTGGCGGTGTATTCTGCATTGCTTTATACATATGCAATGCCCCGCTCGGGGGACAACAGGGGTATAATGAGATGGTAACGCTGAAGCATTCCGGGCAGGATCTGTCCGTCAGGGAAATCCGCACCATCTGCAGGCTGCCGGATTTCGGAAAGGATATCTATTATGGATTTGAAATTGGATCAAATATACGACAGGCTCTATCAGAGTGCATTCGGACTTGGAATCCGGATTTTACCGGGAAAGGGCCCTCAGGTGGTCTCGGGAGCCCATGCCTTGAATCGTATCAATGAAATACTGGAAAAAGAAGGGAAATTACATCCGATGATTGTCACGGGACCGAGAATTGTAAAAAGCGAATTTTTCGTGAATGCGTGCGGAACACTGAAGGAATATTCGCTCTTTTCCGATGTCCGTCCTGATCCGGATACGAAAACAGTTGAAAAGATCGCTGCCATGTATACACAGGAGCGGTGTGACTGCTTTGTGGCAATTGGCGGCGGATCAAATATGGACGCGGCAAAGGCGGCTTCGGCACGGATCGCCAGACCCGACAGAACGCTGCAGGAGATGGGTGGAACTCTGAAGGTCCGCAGGAGAACCCCTCTCTTCCTTGCGGTACCGACGACTGCAGGCACCGGTTCCGAATGCACAGTCGCTGCCGTTGTCACCGACCCGGAGACGCATCATAAATATTCGATCAACGATTTTGTCCTCTGTCCGGACTATGCAATTCTCGATCCGGTTCTGACTGTTTCTCTTCCGCCGTTTCTGACCGCCACAACGGGAATGGACGCTCTGACGCATGCGGTTGAGGCATACCTTAACCGGCCTTATCACCGCCGGGAGACACCCGGACAATGTCGGGAAGCTGTCAGAGCGATTTTTCGTTATCTTCCTGAAGCGTTTAAAAAACCGGACAATCTGAAGGCACGTCAGGAAATGCTTTTTGCCTCTTTCAAGGCCGGACTGGCTTTCACCACCGCCTGTGTGGGGAACGTACACGCGGCGGCCCACACCATTGGCGGCATGTATCATGTTCCGCACGGGCTCGCCAACGCGGTCCTTCTGCCCATCGTTCTCGAGGATTACGGAAAAAAAGTGGAACGGCCGCTCGCAGATCTCGCCAGATTTGCTCATATTGCGGCAGGCACGGACAGTGAATGCGCTGCTGCCTTTATTCAGAAAATCCGCGACATGAACCGGACGTTTGGCATTCCGGATCACATTGAGAAAATCTCCGAAGATGACCTGGATCAGATGGCCTCGTGGGCAGTTCAGGAAGCCAATCCTCTGTATCCGGTTCCGGTTATTTATGACCGGGAGCATTTCAAGAGGATTCTCCGCAGAGTCGGCCAGCTTTCCTGAACATTATGGCTGTTTTCTGGTCTCACAGTCTTCCAGATGATCGTTTACGATTCCGACAGCCTGAAGAAAAGAATATGTGATGACAGGCCCTACATACGAAAGTCCCCGCTTCTTCATGTCGCGGCTCATCTGCCGGGAAAGTCCGGAAACCGCGGGGATCTCCTCCGGCGTTTTCCAGTGCCCGTCCCGTGGTCTGCCATCCGTAAAGCTCCACAGATACGCGTCAAAGGAGCCGAATTCCTCACGGATCTTCTGAACCGCTGCAGCATTCCGGCGCACACTGAAGATCTTGCTTCTGTTCCGAATCAGTCCCTCATCAGCCATAAGGCCTTCCAGTTCAGCATCGGACATTGCTGCGCAGGCGTCTATCTCAAAATTGTGGAAGGCCCTCTGATAGAAGGCCCTTCTGTGAATGATTGTCTTCCAGGATAATCCGACGCTGGCGCCTTCCAGGCAGAGCATTTCGAATTCAAACCGGTCATCATGTCTGATTCTGCACCATTCTCTGTCATGGTATTCCATCAGAATCGGATCATCTCTGAAATATTCGGTACATCTGCTGCTCACTGTGATTCCTCACTTTCTTCGGATGATCCGGACAATCTGAATGATTGCCGTCGGTATCAGTGCCAGAACGCCGATGGTCACAATATGTTTGCTGTTCAGGGCTGATACCGAAAACAGGCTCCTGCCCACAGGGGTGACAGAAACAAGAATCACCAGAAGCAGTCCGAGCAGGAACGCGCCGAGACTGTATGGATTCTTCCGGAATCCGAGGCGGACCAGGCTTTTTTCTCCGCGGCAATTAAAGCCGTGAAGCAGCCGTGAGCAGGTCAGTGTCAGAAACGCAAGCGAGCATGCCATGGCAGGGGATTGTCCAAGGCCGATATGATAGGCGATGATAACAGCCACGGAAATCAATCCTCCCTGAAAAATCATCCGCAGCGCAAAGTTGCGGTCCATGATTCCAGCCTTCGGGTTTCTGGGCTTTTTCTTCAAAACATCGTCTGAGCCGGGCTCCATTCCGATCGCCAGCGCCGGAAGTGAATCTGTCACCAGATTAATGAACAGAAGCTGTACCGGCTGGAACGGAATCGGAAGCGCCAGAAGCGAGGTAACCAGAACGGTGATAATTGCCGAAAGATTGCCGGACAGCAGATAGAGAACGGCGTTACGGATATTTGTGTAGATGGTCCGCCCGTTCGCCACTGCCTTGATTATCGTCGCAAAATTGTCATCTTCCAGAATCATGGACGCCGCATCCTTGGACACTTCCGTTCCCGTGATGCCCATAGCGACGCCGATATCTGCCTTCTTCAGAGCCGGTGCGTCGTTTACACCGTCTCCGGTCATGGAAACGATTTTTCCCTTTTTCTGCCATGCATCGACAATCCGGATTTTATTCTCCGGAGATACTCTGGCATAGACGGATATTTTTTCGATTTTTCCGCTGAGCTCTTCATCCGACATTTCATCCAGCTCCATGCCGGTTACCGCGAGATCCCCCTCCTGGAAGATGCCGATCTGCTTCGCAATCGCGGTCGCTGTGATCTTATGATCTCCGGTGATCATCACGGTTCGGATTCCCGCTTCTTTTGCATGCTGTACGGCCTGAATGGACTCCTCTCGCGGCGGGTCCATCTCGGAAATCAGTCCGAGGAAGGTGAAGTGATACTCTGTCTCCGGTGTAAGCTCCTCTTCGGACTCCCTGTACGCAAATGCCAGAACACGCAGACCGTTTTCCGAGAACTTCCGATTCTGCTCTGTGATATTCTTCCGGTCTTCCGCGGTAATCGGCCGGATCTCTTCATCGCTGACCCGGATGCTGTCACAGCGGTCAAGCAGCACATCTACGGCGCCCTTGGTGAAGATGGTAGACACACCGTGAATCCGGTGTTTTGTACTCATCAGCTTACGGTCGGAATCAAAGGGCACCTCCTCAATCCTCCTAAGCATCATGCGAAGGTCCTCGTAAGAAAGCGTCAGGTCCTCTTCCTTCTGCATCAGGCCCTTGACCTTGCCATACATCTCCAGGAGCGCGTACTCCGTCGGATCTCCGACACCCTTTCCGTTTGATAGTGTCGCGTCATTGGTGAGAACAGAGTCGTAGAGAAGATAGCGGTGTGTCTGCTGATGCATGTCAAATTCTTCCGGCCCGAATACTCTTCCGCCGGCATAAATCTGCTGCACCGTCATCTTGTTCTGTGTCAGAGTGCCGGTTTTGTCCGAGCAGATAACCGATACGCAGCCCAGAGACTCCACCGCGGAAAGTTTCTTGATGACCGCATGTTCCCGCGCCATTTTTTGTGTTCCCATAGCCTGCACGATTGTGACGATGGAGCTGAGCGCCTCCGGAATAGCCGCAACCGCCAGCGCAACCGCAAACAGAAGAGAATTCAGAAGCTCCATTCCCCGCACGATTCCCAGTACAAAAATTACCGCCGAAATAATCAGGATCCCTGTCGCAAGCTTCTTTGAAAAATCATCCAGATTTTTCTGAAGCGGCGTCTTCTTCTCACCCGTCTGGTTCATCAGTGTGGCAATCCTGCCGATTTCCGTCTGCATTCCCGTTTCCGTCACCAGAACCACGGCGCGCCCATAGGTGACAAGGGAGCCGGAATAGACCATGTTCTTCCGGTCCGCAAGCGGCATATCACCAACGAGCGTATCGTCACACTTGTCCACGTTAAGGGATTCTCCGGTCAGAGAACTCTCGTTGACCTGAAGAGAATAATTCTCCAGGATCCTGCCGTCCGCGACGATCAGATCACCTGCCTCAGCCACAAGGATATCTCCCGGAACAACCTGTCTGGACTCGACCTCAATGCGTTTTCCATTCCGGATTACCTTTGCGGTCGGCGAAGACAGTGCCTTCAGTGCCTCGAGAGATTTTTCCGCCTTTACATGCTGAACAGTCCCCAGAACAGCATTCAGCACAAGTACGGCAAATATAACAAGTGTGCTTTCAACATCGCCGGTCAGCATGGAAATTGTCGCGGCAATAATCAGGATGATTACCATCAGGTCCTTGAACTGTCCCAGGAAAATCTGAAATACCGATTCCCTCTTTTTTTCCTTCAGCTCATTGAACCCGTACTGTTCCTGACGTCTGCTGACCTCAGCATCTGTGAGACCTTCCTTTGTGGAATGAAGCTCCTGAAGGGCTTCTTCCGAATTCTTCTGATACCAGTCCGCCATAGCTGCACCTTCCTTTCTTCTTTGCCGTCAACCGCTGCGTCGTTCATACGCATACCTGTTGCCTTCGAAATCGCATACAGTCTCTTACACACGCTTCGCGCGTGACGATCCTGTCTGCGTTTTCGATACATTGTGCCACACACTGTATAAGTCCCCGCGTCACTTCGCTGCTTCGCAGCTTCCGTGCCGCTAACAGGTATGAGCATTTCCGCGTTGCTTCGCACCGCTCCATGCTCATACCTGTTGTCGTCGCTAATGTTCTTGCCCACTGGTGAGCAAGCTCCCCGTGGACCAAGAACATTGCGACTGGACTTATACAGTAAAAGAGACTTTACGCAGACGGAAAAGCAGAACAAACCGTTCTGTCCTTCCGTCTGCATAAAGTCTCATCACCTGAACGAATCCCGAGGTATAGCCAACCATTCTGCCGCATGGACAGACGCGCTTGTTGACGGGCTATTTTGATTACTCCCTCTATGCTTCTGTAAAACAGAATGCTATCATCCGCAGGTCTTCCCGTCAAGTGTTTTTGAAAAATTTAGAAACTTTAGTAACAACGGAATTTTTTCATGCCCTGCGGAGAAATTCACCGCCCGTGACGCTGTAGATGCCTCTCGGCGTACAGCGGATCTCCGGAATAACCGGGAGCGCCATGAAAGAGAGTGTAATGAAGGGATCCATATCCTCGGGAACACCCATCCGGTGTGCCTGACGGATCATCTTTCGAAGCTTTTGATTGACATAGCTGTAGCTCCTGTCGGAAATCAGTCCCATGATCGGAAGCTCAAGGGTGTCACAGACCTCACCGTTCCGGATGATCGTATAGCCGCCGTGCGTTCGTTCCAGTTCCTTTACCGCTAGAAGAATGTCCCGGTCGTTGTCTCCGATGACGATGATGTTATGGCTGTCGTGAGACACCGAGGACGCGATCGCGCCTTCCCGCAGTCCAAAATTCTGTACCACACCGACGCCGGTTTTTCCGGTCGCCTTGTGCCGCTCAAAAACCGCGATCTTGTCCAGATTGCCATCCGCCTCAAAATACTCCTTCCCAGGAAGGAGCAGGTCTCTCCGCTCAGTGAGAATCTGTCCCGGGATCATGCGGATCACCGGGAAGGGATGCCCGTCCAGGCGTATTTTCAGCTTTTCCGGATCGATCTTCCCGAGGTGGATGGTATCCGTCAGCTCTGGCGGACACGGTGCAGGTTTCACCCGCTGCTCCCCTCTGATCAGCTTTCCCTTGTAGAAGACCATCCGGGCATTGAAGTCCTTGATGGAATCCCATACCACAAGGTCTGCGTCATATCCGGGCGCGACTGCTCCTGTTCTTCTCAGGCCATAGCATCGCGCAGGCTGAATTGTCGCCATCTTGACAGCGGCGATCGGACTGATGCCCATACTGACCGCCTTACGGACGTTGTGATCGATGTCGCCTTCCCGGGCGATATCTTCGATGTGTTTGTCGTCCGTGCAGAAACAAAAGCCCTCGGTATTTGTATTGTTCTCGACAATGCCCTTTACTATCATTTCCAGATTTCTTGCGGCGCTCCCCTCCCGGATATGACAGGTCATGCCCATGGAGCGTTCCTTCATGACGTATTCATAGGTGGTGCCCTCGTGATCAGTGGTCACACCGGCCATGACATAGGCAGCAAGCTCCTCGTCAGAAAGATTCGGAGCGTGGCCATCCTTCACTTTGCCGTCGAACAGCTCAAGCTTTCGGTTCATCTCCGGATCCCCATTGATGACAGACATGCAGTCCATCACCTCACCAAGACCAAGAACACGGCGGTTTTTCAGATAGGGAGCCATCTGATCCGCAGTCAGGGTACACCCGTTGTCATCAATCGGTGTGGATGGGACGCAGGAGGCGATCATCACATAGACGTGTGCGGGACAGTTCTCCGTCTGGGACAGGAGATAATCGATTCCGGCTGTTCCTGCCACGTTAGCCACCTCGTGAGGATCAACGATAAAGGTCGTGGTTCCGTGTGCCGTTGCCTTGGCAATCAGCACCTGCGGATTTACGAGTGTCGACTCCAGATGAAGATGTGCGTCAATAAATCCAGAGGTGAGATACTGCCCCTCCAGATCAATTTCGCGTGCGCCGTGGTAGTCTCCAATTCCGACAATCATGCCGTTTGTAATTGCGACGTTTCCCTCCTCTACGCGATCGGTAAATACATTGACTATTTTCGCGTTTTTCAGAACAAGATCTGCCTTATCTAGCTTCCTTGCCGCTCTGGAGCAGCCGATATACTTCGTAAGTTCCATACTGTATCACCTCCGTATCGGAACAACACACTGTCTCTCGGATTACACACTGCATTTCCTAAGCCGCTTACCTCTTTGCATCGTTCAGGCGGACCGCCGCAATGGATAAGTTTCCGCGATGCGGAAGCTGCAGGCAGCTTCCGTACCGCTAATGAACTTGCCGACTGGTGAGCAGGCTCCCCTGTGGGCCAGGAACATTGCGGCTGGACTTATACGGTAAAGATCACCGGCTCACCGCTGACCGATATCCGTCCCATGCTCACTTCTACTTTCGTGTCGTCAATCAGATTTGTATAGACTCCGTCCGGTATCTCATAGGGCTTTACGAAAAGAAGTCCTGTCTCTCCTCGGAGAGAAAAAATTCCGATTGCTCTCTTTCCGGTTTCCCCGGCTGGCCGGTCCGCGTTTTCTGTGCGGATTCCAACCAGAATCTCCCTGTCCTCCGCATGCAGACAGATACTGCAGTCTGCAGAAAGATCCTCTTTCCGGATCCGGTAGAGTCTCTGAAGCAGGGGCGTGATATCTTCTCCTTTCCAGGAAATAGTATCTCTGTCAAACAGTCCCGGTGTGTGATCCGCGCATCTTTCCTGTCCATTATAAATCAGAACAGTTCCCTTCTGGAAATACTGGAACGCCGTCCAGCTGCGGAGTGCCTTCGTGTCACGAATCATGTATGCAGCCCGAAGCTGGTCATGATTTTCCAGGAATCTCAGCTTGTCGTAATTGTCGGGATAGATACATTCCTGAAGGTTGACTGCATCCGCGTACTCTTTCAGCCTTTTTGACCCGGTCAGATAATCGTAGAAGATTCCGTGAATATCATACGCATAGCTGATATCGAATGCCTGGAAAATTTCTGAATCCGATGCGCAGGGAATGCCGTGCGAGCGGTTAAAGGAGATAAATTCAGGTTCCACAGTTTCTGCCAGCCAGATGCATCCCGGATGTACCTCCTCCACGGCTTCTCTGGCTGCCTTCCAGAATGCAACCGGAACAAGCGGAGCGACGTCACACCGGAATCCATCGACCTGATATTCCCCGGCCCACATTTTCAGGGTGTCAATCTGGTACTTCCAGAGGTCATGACAGCTGTAATCCAGGTCAATGACATCCCACCAGTCTCCGATCCGGTTGCCAAAGCTTCCATCCGGCTTATGATAGAAATATTCCGGGTGTTCCTTCGCGAGAACACTGTCGGGTGAAGTATGATTGTATACAACGTCAATGATACATTTCATACCATTGTCGTGGATTGCGTCCACAAGATGTCGAAAATCCTCTGCTGTTCCAAACTCCGGATTTACCGCACGGTAATCCCGGATCGCGTACGGAGACCCAAGGCTGCCCTTACGATTTTTCACACCACAGGGATGAATCGGCATCAGCCAGATGATATCGGTCCCCAGTGCCCTGATCCTGGGAAGGTCCCGACGGACCGCGTCAAAGGTGCCTTCTTCACTGTAGTTTCTTACAAAAACGGAATAAATCACATCGTTTCGGAGTTCTTTTGAAGTATTGTATGCCATCGTCTTATACCTTTCCGTTCCCGGCGCTGTCTGACGCGGGTTTATTATATGCTTTTCATGCCCTCATTCTGAGGGGGCACTCATTAGCTGTCTATAACAGTATATCGCCGGAGGGCAATTCCTTCAAACAGAAAATAGCAAAGCAATATTCGGAACATCTGCAACAGTTCCGAGCGGAGGACAGTTCCTTCAAACAGAAAACAGCAAAGCTCTGAAAGCTGAAAATAGAAAAGCTCCGGAAGTACAGTCACGTATATTCTTCGTGTGACAGTGCTTCCGAAGCTTTTCTGTTTTGTAATGCTTTTAATTTTTCACGGTTTCTCTGAGATCAGGAACAGGTGCGCGGATTATCTCCGGCACAATTCAGATCCACCGGAATTACTTTCCTGCAACCTGAGCAGCTACCTCAGCAGCGAAATCCTCGTTCTTCTTCTCAAGTCCCTCTCCGGTCTCGAAACGAGTGAAGCCCTTGATGGTAACCTTTGCATTGTTCTCCTTTGCTACCTGCTGAACATACTTCTCAACAGACTGCTTGCCGTCCTCAGCCTTTACGTAAACCTGATCGAGAAGAACAATCTCTTTCAGTTCCTTGTTGACACGGCCCTTTACGATTCCCTCGATGACCTTCTCCGGCTTCTGGGATTCCTTGGGATCGTTCATGATTGCAGCACGAAGAATCTCTGTCTCATGCGCGATGTAGTCTGCCGGAACCTCAGCGTTGCTTGTGTACTGCGGTCTCATGGCAGCGATCTGCATGGCAACGTTCTTTGCCATCTCTTTAATCGCGTCATTTACAACATCTGTCTCAACGTCAACCAGAACGCCGATCTTTCCATCAGCATGATTGTAGGTTGCTACAAATCCGTTCGGCTCCTCAACCTGTGCAAAACGGCGGATATGCATATTCTCGGAGATAACCGCGATCTCTGCGTCAAGCTCTTCCTTAACGGTCTTGCTTGTGTCGAACTTCCAGGGCTCTGCCAGGAATGCGTCGATATCTGCAGCGGTTGTCGTCAGTGCCTGATCTGCAACCTGTGCCACATAGGAGCGGAACTTCTCGTTCTTGGCAGCAAAGTCTGTCTCGGAGTTTACCTCAACGATTGCCGCCTTTTTGCCATCATCAGCAGCCTTGAACATAACAATGCCTTCTGCGGCGATACGTCCGGACTTCTTCTGTGCCTTTGCCATACCGTTCTCACGAAGCCATTCAACTGCCTTATCCATATCTCCGTCGGTGTTCGTCAGGGCCTTCTTGCAGTCCATCATTCCGGCACCGGTCATTTCTCTTAATTCTTTAACCTGAGAAGCTTTAATAGCCATTTCGAATTCCTCCTGTAGGTTGTATGATTAATTATTCTGCCTCTGCAGCTTCCGCAGCAGCTTCCTCTGCAGCCTCATCGCCGGATTCCTGTGCCATTCCCTGCTTTGCTTCGATGACAGCATCTGCCATCTTGGAAACCAGAAGCTTAACGGCACGAATCGCGTCATCATTTCCCGGAATTACATAGTCGAGGTCTTCCGGATCACAGTTGGTATCGCAGATACCGATCAGAGTGATTCCCAGTGCGTGAGCCTCTTCAACACAGATGTGCTCCTTCTTCGGATCTACAACAAAGATAGCATCCGGGATCTTCTTCATCTCTCTGATGCCGCCGATATTCTTAACGAGCTTCTCCTGCTCTTTCTTCAGGCCCATGACTTCCTTCTTCGGAAGAACATCAAAGGTCCCGTCCTCTTCCATCTTGTCAATCTCATTCAGGCGGGCAATACGTGTCTGGATGGTCTTGAAGTTTGTCAGCATTCCGCCGAGCCATCTCTCATTGACATAGAACTCACCGCAGCGCTCAGCCTCAGTCTTGATGGTGTCCTGTGCCTGCTTCTTTGTTCCCACAAAGAGAATTCTGCCGCCGTCAGCGATGATGTCCGCAACAGCCTTGTAAGCCTCATCTACCATCCCTACAGACTTCTGAAGGTCAATGATATAGATGCCATTGCGCTCTGTGTAGATGTAGGGAGCCATCTTGGGGTTCCATCTTCTTGTAAGATGTCCGAAATGTACACCGGCTTCGAGTAACTGCTTCATTGAAATTACGCTCATAGTATTTCTCTCCTTTTGGTTTTAAACTTCTGTACGGTTCAACTTGCCGGGGAACCTCGCAGGAGGCACCACCCCGGAAATTTCCGCACATGCTTTCTAAACAGCTTTCCAATTGTAGCACAGTTTTTCTTCTTCCGCAAGGATATAATTGCACGTGTATATGTGTTATACTTTTGAAGTTTTCTGCGCAGTATTTAAGGCAGCGCGAATTTACTATCTTTCTGCGCAGTATTTTAAGCAACGCAAATGTACAATCATACAGGAGTATACAATGAACACAAAAAATTCAGATCTGATTTTCACCCAGTACAGACTTTGCTTTGACAGTGCAGCAGCAGGCGAAATTTCTGGCACTGATTCTCTGCGGAAAGGCCTTTCCGATTTCAAAAAAAACTGGAATCCGGATGATGCAGATTTTCCGGCAATGCTCCGGGCGTCAACATCAGGAATCAGGGCCTTTCTTGATACTCCGATGCACCGCTCTCTCGAGGGCATCACCACTCTCGCCGACATCCCGGAAGAAACAGCATTCGTCAGAGAACAACTGATCCGGCTCTTTTATACGGAGGATCACGGTGATCTGGATCAGCGTGCTTCCCGCATTCTTGATTTTCGAAACGACATCAACGTCCGGATCGGACGGAGATTCGAGGGGAAAACTGAATTTGAGCAGACCGCAGTCTCTGTTTTGAATCTTCTCTCAACATTTTCTCCTTCCGATAATTATTTCTATAAAAAAGAAGCTGCTGATCTTTTCGCTCAGGCGACGGAATTCGGGGATTATTTCATGTATGGCAATCATTTTTCCCTTAAGGGTTACTACAAAATGTGCGATAACCTTCTGGAGGAAGTATGGAATTATCCTGAAATTCTGAAGCTCCATCAGAACCGTATGGTGGATTTTCCCGCAGAAATCAGCAATAATCTTCATTTTCTGGCTTATGATATTCTCGACTGTGCGTACCGGAACGACTTCTATTCGCATCTGCGCATCCGGTCATCCTTTACAGATGAATGGATGGAAAGAGCAAAACGGGCAAGGGAGCTTGCCGGGCGTATCGATGAGATCCGTCGGGAACTCTCTGTGAAGAAAGCGCATCTGAAAGACCTGCTCTCCCTTCAGCTTCCGGCAATTGACGGAATTTCTGTTGCGCACCGTGTCTTCGGCTCCGGCACTGTTTCTTCGTGTGTTAACGGACGTATGACGATTCGTTTTTCGGATACAGAAAAAGCCTTCCTGTATCCGAAGGCTTTTCTGTCAAGCTTTCTGAAGCCGGATGACGGTTCTATACTGGAGCAGCTTCGAAGGATTACACAGGCTGAGGAAGCGCGTCCGATGCTGGAGCTGGAAATCAGTGATCTTGAAGAACAGCTGACGGATGCGCAAAAAGCTCTGGAAGAATGATTCTCTGTACATCTCTATGAATTTTTATATTCAAGGATCCTGAGGATATAATCATACATTCTCCTGGCAGAGGAGATGGACAGCCGTTCCTGCGGGGTGTGAATATTGAAGATATCCGGGCCCATGGAAACCGCATCCAGGCCCTGAATCTTCCCGGCAAGCAGACCGCACTCCACACCGGCATGTATTGCCTCTATGACGAGTTCCTTCCCGAACATCTCACGATATATCTTCGACATCCGCGTGCGCAGCTTAGAGTGCTCGACCCATTCCCACGGTGGATATGCACCACTTTCAACCACCTTTGCCCCGTAAGCTGACGCGATCCAGCCGATTTTCTGAATCAGTGCAGCAAGTGCCGATGCTACAGAGCTGCGCACCGAAGCACACATTGAAAATTCACCGTCAGACAGACTGGTAATTCCCCAGTTCAGGGAAGTTTCCGTAAGCCCCTCTACTTCATCGCTCATACGCTGAACTCCGGAGGGAAGCGAGTTTGCCAGAGCAATAACTCTGCGTGTGTCTTCCACGGTCAGTGGATCTTCATCCGCTCCGGATTCCGGGATGCCGGATGCCTCTTCTGCCGTAATCTGAAGACCAGGGTCAACCGCCCGGTATTCCCTCTGAATATTTTTTTCGTTAATCTGAACGGAAGATACGAATTTTGAAAAATCCTCAACCACAACTGTTGCCGCCGCTTCTCTCGGAATCGCGTTGTCCTTTGTGCCTGCGCGCATCGAGATCAACCGCACACCTGTCTCACGAGACGCTTCCATGATTGTCCGGAATAAGAGAAGCATCGCATTCGCCCGCCCCTTGTTTATTTCCGTACCCGAATGGCCGCCTGTAAGACCTGTTACGCGAAGCTCCACTCTCTGTCCTTCAGCTGGTTTCCGGGTGATTGGAAGAATTACCTTTTCAGACGCACCGCCGGCACATCCGGCCAGAACAACGCCTTCTTTCTCGGAATCAAGATTTAAAAGGAGATGGCCCTTCAAAGGCGAGCAGTCGATGAACTTCGCGCCATCCATTCCTACCTCCTCGCCAACTGTAATCACACACTCCAGTCTCGGATGCTTCAGTGTGGCCGAGTCCAGAATTGCCAGAATATAAGCAACCGCAATTCCGTCATCACCGCCGAGAGTCGTCCCTTTTGCGGAGATAAAATCACCATTGACCTCCAGATCAAGGCCATCGTTTTCCATATTCTTCGTCACACCCGGATTTTTTTCACAAACCATATCCATGTGTCCCTGAAGAATGATCGGTTCCTGATTCTCATATCCCTCAGATGCCTCTTTTATGATGATCACATTGTTCAAGGCATCCTGGTAATGCTCAAATCCGTGTGACCGGGCAAACTGAATCAGATAATCACTGATTTTCTTTTCCTTACCGGAAGGTCTTGGTATCGCCGAAATCTCCTCAAAATAGCGAAAAACCTCCGCAGGCTCAATTCCCTCCAGAATTTTTCTGTCTGACATTCTTTTTCCTCCTGATCCTTATCTATTGATAATAAGAAAGCAGCTAACATCCATGATATGTGAGCAACTTCATTATTATGTCCCCGGTACATCAAACGAGATAAAACATGCTGCGCGAGTTTTATCTCGCTATCGCGTCGCTCTCCGCACACGAATACTTCGCATTCGGCTGCGGCTCACTGTTCGCGTAAATAAAATGTATTTTTACGAAATAACAGTGTGATTCAGCCACTTACCGGAACGATAACGCAGAGAATATACAATCCCACGCACCAGCCAGTCAAGTGACATACCGATCCATACAGCAATCGGTCCGAAACCGAACACACGAATCAACAGTGTGGTCACAAGAACCCTGCAGCACCACATGGTTATGCTGGACGCGATCATGGAAAATTTCACGTCTCCGGCAGATCGCATACCGTAAGCAGGAATAAACGCCGGAATCCAGACAATTGGCTTTACAATAGACACATAGATCAGCATGTTAAAGCAGATATCAGCAGCTTCCGGATCCATACCGGCAAGCCACATCACAGGTTTTGCAATCACAAAAACAATAACGCAGGAGATGAGCACGACACCTTCAGCGATCATGCTTATCTTTACAATGTAATACTTTGCCTCTTCTACACGCCCTGCACCAATACACTGACCAACAACGGTCATAAGACCGATTCCGATTCCTATGCCACCGATGCCGTTCAGGTTTTCAAGGATGATCATCATTGCATTCGCTGCAATATTAATTGTACCAAGGGTCGAGACGCTGGACTGGATTGCCAGTTTGCCAAACTGAAACATCCCGTTTTCAATTCCGGAAGGAACACCGATTGACAGAACTTTTTGGATCATCCGAAAATCAGGACGTATACGCAGATAATGATCGATGACAATCGGCTGTCTGGGTATTCTGAGAAAATAGAAAATCACAATGGCGCTGAAAATACGGGACAACAGGGTAGAGATAGCCGCTCCTGCAACCCCCATATCAAAGCCGAAGATCAGAACCGCATTTCCGAATATATTCAGGCAGTTGGAAATTACGGATAGTGTCATTGGAAAACGGCTGTTTCCACCCGCACGGTAAAATGCCGCTCCAGACTCAAAGAGTGCAAGGAAGGGGAAGGAAATCGATGTGTAGAAGAAATACGTCACACCGTTTTTCATGACTGCCGGATCAACCGAACCGAATACAAGACGGAGGAGTGGTCTTCGGAGAATCAGGCAGAGGAGTGCCAAAGGGATGGATATCATCAATACCGTGAGTACCACTTGTCTTGCTGCGGCATTACACTTCTTGAAATCCTTATGTCCGATATACTGTGAACAGATGATCGTTCCTCCGGCAGCCATCGCAGAAAGAATCTGGATAACCAGGATGTTGATGGAATCGACCAGAGAGACTGCAGAAATTGCTTCACTTCCGGCTCTTGTAACCATCATGGTATCTGCCATACCCATGAAGGAGGTCAGAAGCTGCTCCAGCATCAATGGATACAGCAGCTTCCAGAGTTCAGCTCTGGTGAAGGTCAGATTATTCCAGTCGATACGATCGGACTGGTAGAAATGGTCTTTGAATTTGGAAAACATGTAAATAAACCCCGATAAAAATAGATGTTTTCAATTATATAGTTTACACCTGTTGCATGCGACATCGCATACAGTCTCTTACACACGCTTCGCGCGTGACGACGGCTTTATACAGTAACCCCATACGATAAGTCGTGCCACATACTGTATAAAGCCAGCTGCTCCGTTGCTTCGCAACTCTCGCAGCTGCCACATGTGACCGACTTCGTCGGTCTGCCGCGGCGTTCGCCCCACCGCTTCACACTTTG
>NZ_JBQKGL010000011.1:0-96967 GCF_052118825.1 Bilifractor sp. LCP21S3_A7
ACCGCCGTTCAGGCATTTTTTATCTTCGTCCTCTCTGCGGTTTTGGATTCTTCAGCAAGTCGGATTTTTCCGCAATCTTTTTCAGCCACTTCCGTTCTTCTACTGACAGCTACCTAAAATTCAGCTTGAGCCGTTTGCAGATAAACGCCAAGTACGCTTGTTCCGTGTCGCTGTCCTGGCTGACGATTTCACCAGCAGTTTATGGTTGCATAATGCTTTTATTAGGAATATTTTTAAAAAAAACAAAGCACTCAAGTACAGTGATTATGTTTATTTCAGGAGATTATTCTGATTTAGATCCTCACAAAGTTTGTTATATTATTGGAAAGAGGATGTTCACTCTAGGTATAGCATTATTCCTAATAATTCCTTTTGATTTTTGGGAGCCTTCAATTGCTTTCTTTGCAATTTTAATCTTAACTATTTTGTGGGTGATATATGAATCTTGGGATTTTACAAAAAATAGGGGAAATTATAAATAAAACTTTCACAACCGATTATTCGGAGACCCGGAAGGGCTGGAGTGTTGGAACTGAGCGCAGCTGACCAGTAGAGTGAGACCAATCATCAAATCGGAGAACACGGCGTGTCAATCCCTGATTTCCTTGCCTGTTCTTCCTGTTCCTTGCGGTCGATGTGATAAATCCGGCTTCCGCGCTTAAAGAGGCTGCCGGTCTGATGGAAGTGGAATGGAACGCCATATTCAACGCACTGCATCTTGGTGATGATGATCCATCCATAGTCGCAGAGCCTCGCATCTTCCCCGGATTCTCCTCCGCAGGAGACACATTCGATTTGATCGTGGTACTGTTCCAGATATTTTTCAATATGGATTTCCTGCAGCATCGGTTCGTGGATGATTTCCTTGTGCCGGATCGGAAGATTCAGGAAGACCGGAAGGCGCCGGTCTGTCTGGTACTGGTTCTCACAGGTGCAGCAGATGTGGACGTTCTCATATCCATTGCCCCAGTCCGCGGGAAGGCCTTCGTAGAACCGCTCCGGGCGCTTAGTGACAAAATAGAACTGCAGATCCGGGCGGATCTTCATCATCTGCCAGGCTTCGGGCCGCCATGCATCGGCGTCCGGATGAAAGAAGTCAGAAGTGAAGCAGGTCATGACGGTGCCGTCCTCCGGCTTCAGCTTATAGTCTCCATGCCGGTCCTTTTTCACCGGAAGGTTGAAAGAGGCGGTTTTCTTTACGATAGAGGCGTCCTTGCCGAACTCGGCATCACGCCGGTAAACATAGCAGTTTCGGCATCCGGGACTGCATTTGGTGCAGCCGTGCCATGGATTCCAGAGTGGCATGAGCGCCTCCTTTCTCTTCAGATCCCGCTTCTTGGCGGAAACAATTCTTTTACGGTCCGGTGATAGTATTCGGAGAGCCGGATCGCCACATAGACATTCGGACATTGCGTCCCGTTTTCATATCGATAAAGCGTTTTCGGATCGACTTTCAGATCCTCAGCGGCTTTGTTCCGGGAAAGCCCGGCGGACTTTCGGGCCTCCAGCAGATTGTTTGGTCTTTCTTCCAAGCTGCATCACCTCCCCTATAAGATTTTGACTGACATATTGCGATCTTTACCGGACTGCTCTGCACACCTTCCCGAAAACGCGGAAGTCATCGCGGTCAAGATGCACCGGAATCGGCGCGTATTTCTGATTCAGGGAAATGAGAAATGTCCCGTCGCTGTCATTTTTCAGCTTCTTGATATACGCGTTGTCGTTTAGCGAGAAAATCCCGATTTCCCCGTCGTCCAGCGTTTCCTGCTGGTGCACATAAACCATGTCGTGATCATGAAATGCCGGTTCCATACTGTCTCCGCTTACCGTAACGGCAAAATCCGCGTCTTGTGCGTCTCTGGTGGGCACTTCGATGGTCGTGTAATAATCAGAATCGAGAAAATCTCCATGCCCGGCAGATACTCTTGCGTCGTAGAGCCGGATTCGGGTCATGGAAGGAGTCTCCGCGGGAGCTGCCAGATACGGGATCACGTTCGTCTCCTTGACGTAGCTCACTGGATGGATCAAAAGATCAATGTAAGAGAGCACTTTCTGCTTCCCTTCGTCATTCAGCATGGACAGGGGGTCCTTTGGGTTGCTTCCGAAGTATTCCTCCAGGCAGTCCGGGATCTCCAGAATCCGGCAGATATGCAGGAAAATCCGCGCGGAAACCTCATTTCTCCCGGTCTCCCAGGCGGAAACGCTCTTCTGGCTGACCTCGATACCTTCTTCAAGAAGCTTCTCTGCAAGTTCGGTCTGGGATATGTGTGCCTTCTTCCGGTAAGCTGTGATGATTGCACCGATATTTTCCATAGAACACCTCTTTCTGACATTTCTGATTTCGTTCCACAGCGGATATCCCGCCGCGTGCAGGTCTTATCCTCTCCCCTACAGAATAGCACTCTGTACGGCAAAGTCAAGAGAAATACTATCAACAAAAGTAAAAACGGGCTAAATCGTCCATTTTCAACTACGATAAATAGCGCTATACTGGCCATACAGAGAGAAACCACGATGCCAAGGTTCTCTTTGCAGACCCTGTGATCAGCAGGGAGCAGAACAGCCGCCGGGAAGTATCCGGCGGAAGGCGTTCTCATCATCGGTTCGTTTCCCTTTCCGGAATGAGACAGTGAGAATGAAAGAGAGTGTGTTAATGATGATGAAAATGAAATCAGTTATGCAGAAGGGGAGTAAAGGATATCGTGTACACTGCCCGCAGTGCGGACAGTTCCTCATGGTCCTGTCCAAAGGAGAAGCAGTGATTCACTGCCCGCAGTGCGGAACAGATAAGAAAGCAGTCATCCGGGGAGGGAGAATCACGATTTATGAACTGGCAGAGATACCCGGAATTGAGAATATGAAGTCCCGTAAGGCAGGAAGAGCTGGGAGGTGAGAAGGATGTCCGATCGGATCATACTGCATGTGGACTGCAACTGTTTTTATGCGTCGGTGGAAATGCTGCATCACCCGGAGCTTGTCGGAAAGCCGCTTGCGGTCGGCGGGGATCCGGAAGAGCGGCACGGGATTGTCCTCACGGCCAATTACATCGCGAAGCGCCGGGGAGTGAAGACCGGCATGGCGCTCTGGCAGGCGAGGCAGTGCTGCCCGGATCTTGTCTTTGTTCCGCCGAGGATGTACCTGTATCTGCGGTTCTCCCGTATGGCAAGAGCCATTTATCAGGAGTATTCCGAACAGGTGGAGAGCTTCGGCCTGGATGAATGTTGGATCGATCTCACGGAGAGCTGTGCGCTCCTTGGCGATCACACGCGGACCATCGAAAACGGTTATCGGATTGCGCAGGAGATCAGTGCAAGGATCCGCCGGGAGCTTGGCATCACGGTCAGCATCGGCGTCTCCTGGAACAAGATCTACGCAAAACTCGGGAGCGATTATAAGAAGCCCGATGCGATCACGGTCTTTGATAGAAGCAACTATAAGCAGATGATCTATCCGCTTCCGGTGTCGGACCTTCTGTATGTCGGGAGGAGGACGGAGAAGAAGCTGGAGAAATACGGGATCCGCACCATCGGGGAGCTCGCGGAAGCGGATCCGCATTACCTTCAGAACTGGTTTGGCAAGATCGGGTTGATGCTGTCGGTCTTTGCAAGAGGTGAGGATCAGACACCGGTGAATGACCTCGGCGTGGAGGCACCGGTCAAGAGTGTCGGAAACAGCACGACCACGCCGCGGGATCTGGTAAATGACGAGGATGTGCGGCTTGTCCTCTATCTCCTTGCAGAGAGCGTATCGGAGCGCCTCCGGAAGAATCACTTTGAGGGACAGGTGGTTTCTGTGTATGTGAGAAACTCGGATCTCTGGGGATTTCATCAGCAGAAAAAGATTTCGGCGCCGACGAATATTTCCGGAGAGATTGAGAAAACGGCATTTGACATTTTTCAAAAGCTGTATCGCTGGGAGAAGCCGATCCGGAGCATCGGGATCAGCGTCGGAGACCTGAAACCGGAGGGGCAGCCGAGGCAGCTCTCGCTGTTCCTGAATGAGCAGTACCGTGAGCGGCAGATGCGGGCGGACCGGATGGTGACGCTGATCCGCAGTCGATATGGATATGCGGCGGTGCAGCGGGGCATCATGCACGAGGACCGGTATCTTTCCTCATTAAATGCAACGGCGGAAGACCACATGATCCATCCGCATTCGTATCTGGAGCATGGAAACCGGAGCGGATGTGAGGCATCGCTCTGTGCGGAAGGCAGATGACTGTGTATGCACAGAAAACGAGCGGCATTCAGGGAAGGAGCGTGGAAGGGTATGCAGAGAAAACGAGTGATATTCGGGGAGGAAGGTGAGCCGCATGGGCGTTTACGACTATCATCATGATTCCGGGCGCTCGGACCGTCCGGAGGTGCGCAGTGACGCACCGCTTAGTGAACACGCGCAGAAGACGCTGACGGTCAGCCCTTACAAGGCCTATGTCGAGGTGGTCGCGGATTTTTCCTCTGACGGGAGGATGAAACCGCTCCGCCTCGTCTGGGAGGACGGGCGGAAATACGATATTGATCAGATCCTCCGCGTGGACCGGTGTGCCAGCCTCAAGGCAGGAGGCGCCGGGATCCGGTATGTCTGCCGGATTCTCGGACAGAGAGTCGAACTGTTTTATGAGGAAAATGGCTTCTGGTTTGTGAACCGGAAGACGCCGCGGGCATAGGAAGACAGAGAGCTTCCCCTGACAGAACCGGCCAATCTACCGGCTGCAGGAATCAAAATCACGTGAAAATCGAATATGGATGAGATATTCCGTCGATTTGTAGCCGGATCGGTCGCGGGGCTGTCACAGCAGATGCCTGCTGTCTGAAGGATGTCGGAAGAGGCAGGAATCTGCAGCTTCAACAGTCCGCCAGCGTTCAAGGAAAGACGAAGGGGTGAAACACGGGATATCAGGAGTTTGCCTATAGAGCTGAACTTATCGGCGCGCGGCCAGCCTGGAGGGACGATCCCTCATACAGAAGAAGTGGCCACGAGACAGCGCGCTTGAAAATGGATAAGAGGAGCCTGCAAAACGGAAGCTGGATCAGCAGTTTGAGACGCAAAATGTGTGTCCAACCGCTGTTACGATCACAGTCTTGTTTTGCAGGCTTCTTTTTTGCGTTCATGGTTGCGTTCATGGAAAGAAATCCATTGACCTGCGAGGGAACTTCTCATTCAGAAAAACAGGCCTCATGTCTCCGGCTTCCGTCTTGTACGGTGCCGGAAAGGAAAGAGCATGGAGCAGAATGGGAGAGGAAAAGAGAGCGGGACAATCGGGAGCCGTATCAGAAACTTAAGAAACAGAGATGGGATGAGCCAGGAACAGCTTGCACTTCTTTTGCATTTTGAAAACAAGGGAACAATCTCTTCCTATGAGACGGATCGGAGAACTGTACCCTCTGATGTGGTCATCCGGCTCGCGGAGATCTTTCAGACGACAACAGATTATCTTCTCTGCGGGAAATATCCAGAGCGGAACATCCGTGAGGTCGATCCGGAGATGCAGGAGATGATGGAAGTGATGCTGTCTTTGCGAAGCGATGCGGCAAGGAAGGCGGCTCTTCTGCAGATCAGAGCACTTGCTGATATGGAGCGGAACCTGTTGCCTTAATTCGGAAAAGACGATCTTTGACCTTTGGTACAGATTAGTGTCTGCCTGCCAGGCAGGAGTTTCAGAGGGACGCTGGAGATGGAGTTGTCACACTGACAACCTTTTGCGCGAATGTTGTCAGTTCGGGTAACGAATAACAGAGCAGGATACTTTATCCTGAATGATGTCAGGACAAGACAAGCAGCGCTGCATAGACAAAGTACCGACAGGAGGAATCCATGGTGGATGAAGAGACAATTACAACCAGGTACCGGAATGCGTCACTCCGGGGGAAAATCGACATCATCCTGAATTACTATCCGGGGTTTGAGGAGATGCTGCAGGGGCTCAGGGAGCTTTTATGCATCAATATTGAAGCAGACAAGATGCAGCGCAGAAGGCGGGAACTCGGAGATCCAGGTGTCAGGATCCGGAAATCCGGATATGCGGATCCAACCGCGGACACAGCGGTCGAGAGAATCATGCTGCTGGATGCGATTGAGACCGGGAACCTTGATCAGGAGGTAAAAAACACGGAGTGTCCGGAGGAATACCGGATGGAAGCTGTGACAATCGCCAGAATGAAAGAGGACTATCTCGTAGTGAAGGCATGCATGAAGATACTGCCCTGTGAGAAGGCGCATCTTTTGGAGAATTATTACGCCTGCAAGATGAATGCGGAGATGATTAAGGGACAGGATTATTTTAATCCGTCGTTTTACACGAAGATCTACAGGATCCGCAGGCAGGTCAGAGATACGGCAGAGAAAACATTACAAAGTAAATATGGGAGGCAGACATGGAAGAAAGACAGATGACAGATAGAAAAGCAAAAATCCGGGAAACCAAATCGACGGCAAAGAAAAAGTTCGTGCGGTATAAGGAAGGCGCTGAACTCTACAGCATGGGACTTTCCAAGTTCCAGCAGATGGCGCATGAGGCAAAGGCAACCTACAAAGTGGATAAACTGGTTCTGGTGAGCATTGAAAAATTTGAAAAGTATCTGGAGACCTTTGCGGAGGAACCGTGATACTGAACTAAGCGTCTGGAATGTTCTTCATGTCAGAAATTCTGACACGAAAGTTAATCAGCAAAGCTTTGCAGTAACGTATAATCGAATCAGAACCAAAACGTCAAATAATCTAACATAGAACGTCATGCATTTCATGACCGTTTCCAGTTTGTCAGGAGGAAATTAAACATGGCAAAAGCAAGGAAAGACAACCGGGGACGGGTGCTAAAGCCCGGAGAGGTGCAGAGAAAATCTGACAACCGGTATCTGTACACCTACACCGATCCGCTTGGAAGAAGAAAATACATCTATGCTTCCGGTCTCATGGAACTGCGGGAGAGGGAGAAAAAGCTGACGAGAGATCAACTGGATGGGCTGAATCTGTACGCCGCCGGAAAAGCGACGATTAACGATACCTTTGACCGGTACATCAAGATGAAGCCAAATCTCCGCGACAGCACTCGGAGCAATTATATCTACATGTATAATCGCTTCGTGCGGAATGATTTCGGAAAGAAAAAGCTCATCGATATCAAGTATTCGGATATCCTGCAGTATTACCTTCATCTCATCAATGACGAGAAGCTTGCCATCGCCACGGTGGACAACATTCACACGCTCCTGCATCCAACTTTTCAGATGGCAGTCAGAGACGACATTATCCGGAAGAATCCGACGGATGGTGTTATGACGGAAATTACGAAGAAAAGCGGAATTCACAGGGGCGTCCGGCACGCTCTGACGGTGGAACAGCAGAAAGCATTCATGGATTATATCGCCAATCACCCGGTCTATGTGCACTGGTGGCCGCTTTTTACCATTTTGCTTGGAACGGGATGCCGCATTGGGGAAGGGCTGGGATTACGATGGGAGGACATCGACTTTGAGAAAAGTCTCATCAGCATCAACCACAGCCTAACCTATTACCCGACCTCCGAGGATCGGACGACGGAGTTTCATATTCACAAGCCCAAGATCGATGCCGGCATCCGCACGATTCCGCTTCTGGATTCTGTTCGGGATGCGTTGGATATCCTGCGGGAAGAGGAGGACTCGAACGGAAGTAATGAACAGGAAGTGGATGGATACTCCGGTTTCATTTTTCAGAACCGGTTCGGTACCCTGCCGAATCCCGCCAGTGTCAACCGCACGATTAAGCGGATTGTGAACAGCTATAACGCCGATGAGCGTCTCAGTGCTGCACGGGAAGGCCGCGAGCCATTGCTGCTTCCGGAATTTTCCTGCCATCATCTCCGGCATACCTTTGCGACCCGGCTCTGCGAGGTGGAGAGCAATCTCAAGGTAATCCAATCCATCATGGGACACAAGAACATCGAGACTACGATGGACGTATATGCGGAAGCGACGGATCGGAAGAAGGAAGAAACCTTTGAAAATCTCGCGGCGAAGCTTGATGAGTTGTTTTAAGTACAAGACGGAAGAAATTCATTTGGCAATAGATACTATTGCGTGAATATATAGTGGAAATCAGGTATGTTCTGCATACCTGATAATTTTTATTGGGATAAGGTGCCTTATTTGAGAGAAGTTGCGATGAAGAATAGTAATGTATAGCAAAGGAAATGAATTGAATTTAAGTGAAAGTCATTGACGCAGATTACCGCTGATGTATAATTAAAAAAATAGGGCGTATCGTGTATGGCGTGAATGTTATGCCATTGCGCACAGATATTTGCACTTGATTTCTTATGGGAGGTTAATATGAAGTATACAAAACCAGTAGTCATAAAACCCGAAAAAGTAGAGGCTGCGAAATGTGGTGATGGACCTTGTGGAAGGCCCTGCGATAAAAAAGCCTGAAAGGGAATACTCGGAGATTATTTGGACGCAGTGCTTATACAAGGCTGCGTCTTTTTGTTTGCCATAAGGGGGATTTAATATGTATTACAAGATCAGCGATCGAGTTTTATTCCGACCATACAATGGCTATGGTTATCTCGCTGATAATTCTGAGTATGGGTATCGCTTTCTGAGAAATGACTATCGAGATCCTGGTGAAAAATATGTGTCTGAGAGTGGTTCTGTGATGCTTTCTATGTTGTCAAGGAAACCCAGAGCTATAGAAGAGATAATATCTGAACTTCTCCAAATTTTCGAAGATGTGGATATTGAAGAGCTAAAACGTGATACAGAAGAATTCTATGATGGTCTAGTTGCAGAGGGATTTCTTGATTCTGGGGTTTCTGCTGACTGCTGTATTCGAAGAGAAAGTAATACTAGTTCAAAAGAAGTGACCTTATCTGATGCATATTCTGGAGCACAGATCCGGCAATCTGACTTTTTGAGGGCAATTCATATTGAAGTGGCGAGCGAATGCAATGAAAGATGCATACACTGCTATATTCCTCATGAGGAAAAATTAACGTTGATAAAACCGGATTTGTTTTATCGCATTGTAGAAGATGGCAGAAGAATGAATATAATCCATGTGACACTATCGGGAGGGGAGCCATTATTACATCCTGATATGATACCTTTTCTGAAGTACTGTCATGATATGGATTTGTCCGTAAATGTACTGTCAAATTTGCTTCTGCTAGATGACAATATTATTGATGAAATGCGTAAGAATCCACTGCTTTCAGTGCAGACATCAATATATTCCATGAATCCTCATGTACATGACGAAATTACTGGTATTCACGGAAGCCTCAAAAAGACCAAAAGAGCAGTTCAAGATCTTATATTAGCCGGCATACCGGTCCAGATATCCTGTCCAGTTATGAAAGAGAATAAAGATACTTTTCTCGATGTAGTGAAATGGGGAGATCATAATAATATTGGCACAGCAATACAACCACAGATTTTTGCACAATATGATCATACGGGACGAAATTTAACACATCGTCTTTCAGCCTATGAGATTTCTGAGGTGGTGCAAAAAATGTTGGAAAGTGGATACGGCGATCAGTGGATTCCGAATTCAAAAGAAGTTATTAGCAGACGGCCTAAAGATCCAGTTTGCTCTATTTGCCGTTATTTACTGTGCGTTTCTGCTACAGGAGTTGTTTATCCATGCGTTGGGTGGCAGACAAATGAGATTAATACTCTTGATCACAAATCCTTGCGCGAGATATGGCTGAACTCCGAGAAAATAAGTGCTTTACGGCAGATTCAATGGAACAAGTTCCCTAAATGCATAAATTGCGAAGATAAAGAGTATTGTACTGTTTGCATGATGAGTAATTCAAATGAAAATTCTGATGGTGATCCGTTTCGTATTAATACCTATTTTTGTGAAACCGCAAAAGCTATTCATTATGTAGTTGATCAATGTCAGGCAAAACGGACAAGGGGTAATGAGAATGAAAGAGAAGATACAAATCAGAGATGCATATGAACACAATCTTAAGCATTTGAACTTGGAAATACCATTGGAAGCGTTCACATGTGTAACTGGTTGTTCTGGATGTGGAAAGTCCTCCCTTGTTTTTGACACAATTTATGCTGAGAGCCAGCGAGGACTGCTTGAAGGAATTACTGGAAATATTTATGGACAAAAATTAATGAATAAGCCCAAGGTTGGTAGTATTGAAAATCTTCGGCCGGCGCTAAATATTTCACAAAATTATTACAATGTTAACCCAAGATCAACTGTCGGGACCGTTTCGGAGATATCCTATTATATGCGATCCCTTTTTGCGTTATGCAACAGCACGACGAATCACATCGTTTCTGAAAGCATATTTTCAGCAAATAATCCAAAGTCGTTTTGCCCTAATTGTTCCGGACTGGGTGTTGAACGCGTGGTTTCTGAAGATTTATTGATCCCTGATAAGGACAAGACACTGCGTGAAGGAGGTATATTGTTCTTTAAAGGCGCACCAGAAAGTAAGGAACAGAAATATTTGGAAGCTTTGTGTGATCAGTATGATATTGATATAGACACAAAGATCAGAAATCTATCTTCTGCACAGTTGCATCAGTTACTCTATGCCGACGAAAATATAAGATATATGTTATCGTACAAAGAGGGAAGACGAAGAAAGAAACATTATGTTGATTTGAACGGTGCTATACCCTCAATTTTGAATCAGAGATCAGCGATGGGGGAAATTAGTGATGATGGAGGACCATATGCTCAGTATATGAGTGAAGTGCCTTGCCATATTTGCCACGGAGCGAAATTGTCACCAGATGTACTCCTGTATCATGTCGGAGATAAAAATTATGCTGATATAGAAAAAATGGAACTTTCAGAGCTGAATGATTGGCTCAGTAAATTTGAACCTGGATGGGCAGGTGATGGAAAGCAGTCAATCGCTGTTCAGATTGTCACGAGCATTCGTCATAGAATAAATTCGTTAATTTTACTAGATGTTGGATATTTAAGCTTGAATCGTCCTATTCCCACTCTTTCGGGAGGGGAACGACAGAGAGTGAGGATTGCTGCTCAGCTGACATGTTCTCTTAAAGGTTTGATTTATATTCTTGATGAGCCTTGTAAAGGTTTGCACGAAAGAGATATTTCTAAACTGGTTACTTCAACCGAATCATTAATTTCAAGAGGCAATACTGTAATCGCTATCGAACATAGCCCTAGGTATATTGCTGCAGCCGATCACGTGGTAGAGCTTGGCCCTGTTGGTGGTCCAAAGGGTGGATATTTAATTAATGAGTCGGATGGTATTTCACAGAAAATGCCTTCATTGGCTTTTCGTCCGGAATCCAAATTTCATGACTATGTGTCATTGCATAGTATAAAGTATCATAATATTCAAAATCAAAACATTGAATTTCCAATTGGTGGAATTACATGCATTACAGGAGTGTCAGGTTCAGGAAAGACAAGCCTTGCGTATGTTATTGCAAAATGTTGTGCTGGACAGGAATCTGGAATATGTAAGGCAGCTATCGGAATGGATTCAATTCACAGAGTAATTCGTGTCGATCAGGCTCCGATAGGTAAAACACCACGCTCAACGATTGTTTCTTATCTTGGCATCTATGATGAAATTAGGACTTTGTTTGCGTCAACACCCGAAGCAAGAAAGAACAAGATGTCAGCCAGTATGTTTAGTATGAATCTTAAAGGTGGACGATGCGAGTGCTGTCAGGGAACAGGTCTAAAAAAGATAGAACTTAACTATTTACCTGATACATTTATTACGTGCCCAGAATGTGGGGGCAGTCGCTTCCATGAAGAAGTGTTGAAAATTCATTACAACGACAAAAATATAAGGGACATACTTGAGACACCTATCGAGCAAGTTCTCGATGTGTTTACTGGTACGAAGAAAATAGAACCTGTTCTGCGAAGCATGATTTCATTAGGCCTGGGATATCTACGACTTGGACAGATGTCTATGAATCTGTCAGGAGGTGAAGCGCAAAGGATAAAGCTGGCAAGAGCACTGGGAACGCCATCGAGATCAGAAAGCCTTTATATTCTGGACGAACCGACATCTGGACTCAATGATGCTGATATTGAACGTTTCATCTCAGTGATTGAAACATTACGTAGTCATGGAGATACTATTCTCATTATTGAACACAATATTCCTTTTATTGCAAAATGTGCGGATTATATAATCGATTTTGGAATCTACGGCGGTACAGCCGGTGGTCGAGTCGTGGCGCAGGGAACCGCTAGAAAGGTGTTTTCTGATCCGGCGGCCTCCATTTATGGACTGTATAATCTGGAGGAAGCCTGATGAGTGCGAAACAATTGAAATTCAAGCAGGCGGAAATTGTTTTAACACAAGCTTGCAGTCTGCGATGCAATTTTTGCTTTGAAAAAGAATGGGGATACCACGTAGAGAAAACGATTAGCTTTGAGAACTTGAAAAAGCTGGTAGATTTTTGCAATGATGCTGGGGTTGAGTATCTTTTTCTTAGTGGAGGTGAACCCCTTCTGTATCCATATTTGATAGATATCCTTAAATATATTCAGAGTAAGGGATATCCCATGAAACCTACTATCGCAACCAGTGGCATCCAACTTGCGGATGATGGATTCGCTGAGGAGTTAGTGAAATATGGCATTACATATATTGATATTTCATTGAAGGGATCTAATGTAGAAGAATGGAAGAATACTACAGGGTATGATGGTTACGATAGGCAAATGTTGGCAATTAAAAAAGTATCAACACTACCGGTGGATTTTACGTGTTCTATGGTTGTTACGATGGAAAATGTCCAACATGTATGTGACGCTGTGCAGGTGGCTCTGAAAAATGGTGGACGGCAATTTTCATTTACATTTATAATTGATAATGACAGCACTCAAACCGATGTTGTGGAATATAGTATGTCTCATAACCCGCAGAAATTAATATCAAAATTTCTGACATATAAAGATCGGCTTGATGCCATCACTCCTGATTGGTGGATAGAATATAGTTTTCCGCTTTGTACATATACAACAGAGCAGCTTAAAGAGCTACATGGTAAGCTTGCTGCCCCGTGTCAGGTACACACACAGGATGCCATTACATTTAGCCCATCAATGGATCTGCTTTCCTGCGATATGTTTATGAATAAAAGCCTTGGTCGGATGGGCACGGATTTTCATACATTTAAAGAGTTTCTTACATGGCGATCACATGTACAATATCAAGAAGAGATCCGTAATCTACAGCGCTTACCTTCAGATAAATGTACAATATGTACCTACTATCCATACTGTTATGGAGGATGCCCAGTCTTGTGGAAACACTATTCGTTTTCAGAAATTCAGAGCAAACAAGACGGATGAAAAGGCAACCAATATAAGACAGCTGTTATCGAATCGGCATGGTCGACTAATCTCGTCGTTTTTACAGCTTTCATACGACACACGTATAGAAATTTGAGAAAAATAGGCAAACTTTGGTGATGTCAGAAATTCTGACACGAAAGTATTCGGTATTTTCCGTTCAGCCTCATATAATCAGAAATGAAGGAGAGCAAATCGTCGCAAGGCATAATACGGAATAGAAATGTGTCAATAGCAGAACGACGTGCGTTGAACGATTCCGTCAGATGCGGTGATTGATTCTGGCAGGAGGCAGAACTGGGAAGTACAATTCTCTGCAACAAAAGATTCGATGTACAACAATTTGACAACAGGCACATGGCAGGAGATAAACAATAAACCATGGTGACAGACAGGCGGTTTCAGGCAGCACCGGGACGAAACCTGCGATAACAAGTGGAAATAGATCATCAAAAAATTATCTGAAATGGATTCCCGACACTCCGCAGCGGAACCTCAGCGGCTTCGGCTGAAAACGGAGCATCTTCATCATCTGCGAAGGCAGAGAGCGGAGAAGGTGCCGATGGAGAAGCAGCCGGAGAGAAGGCCGCTTCTGAAGACAAGAGCGGATTCTTCACACCGAACGACAGCATCGATTTTTCAAACGTGAAGATTGAGCCGCTCTTTGAGGAGCAGGTCGATTTCGACACCTTCAGCAAATCCGATTTCCGGGCGGTGAAGGTAAAGGCTTGCGAGGCAGTAAAGAAGTCCAAGAAGCTCCTTCAGTTCACTCTGGATGATGGAACAGGCACAGACCGGATTATTCTTTCCGGTATCCATGCTTACTATGAGCCGGAAGAGCTGGTCGGAAAGACCCTGATCGCCATCACCAATCTCCCGCCGAGAAAGATGATGGGCATCGACTCCTGCGGAATGCTTCTCTCCGCTGTGAACAACAAGAAGGACAGCGAAGACGAAGAACTTCATCTTCTGATGGTGGACAACCATATCCCGGCCGGCGCAAAGCTGTATTGATCCGGGGAAAATCATAGGCAAAAAACCTTCAAGGCACTCCTTTTCAGAATCAATCTGAGAGGGAGTGCCTTTTTGCGTGCAGACAGCAGGAAAAGCCTTGAAAGCAGAAGATCCTTCTCTTTGAGAAAAGGCAAAGTGAGAAGTATTCATTGTCCTCCCTGGGCGCTTTATGGTATGTTTGACTTGTAGACGAAATCGCTTGAGGCCGCAAATTGCAACCTCAAGCTTTGAGAGATTGCAAGAGCAGTGATCACGAGCGTGGTACATGATATATAGTCAGTGTAAGTGAATGGAGAATCAGGGGGTAAATGAATATGTCGTTAAAGGAATCATGCATAATCCTGGACCTGGTAATGGCTGCTATTTTCTTTTTGATTGGGTTCTTGTTTTACAGATCAAACGGGAAAGCAGCGAACTTCTTAACAGGCTTTAATATGAAGTCCGCTGAAGAACGCAAAAAATATGATGAGAAGAAAATGTGTAAGGATTACGGAAAGCATATGATGCTATGGTCGATTCCCTTTTTCATTGGAGTTGCTATTGACTTCATTTTTCCTATAAAGGGAACATTGATCGCATGGGTCATATGGTCAGGCATGTTTATCCTTTTACTGATCGAAAGACATAGAAGAGAAAGATAAGTCAGAATTTGGAGGGTAAGCATGAACCATTGTGGAACCCGCATGATAGAAACAAAAAGATTACTGTTAAGAAAATTCGTAATAGAAGATGCAGATGCTATGTTTCGGAATTGGGCATCCGATAAAGAGGTTACAAAGTTTCTGACATGGCCTGTTTATACCAGTTTGGATACCGCAATCCATATATTGAATGAATGGACTACGTCCTATGAAAAGCCGGACTTTTATCAGTGGGCAATTGTGCCGAAAGATATCAATGAACCGATTGGTTCAATTTCTGTCGTATCAACCAATGAAAAAACGCAGATGGCAGAAATCGGTTACTGCATTGGCAGGCCGTGGTGGAATCAGGGAATAACCTCGGAAGCGTTGAGTGCAGTAATAAATTTTATGCTCGATCAGGTCGGCGCGAATCGCGTCCAGGCAAAACACGATGTAAATAATCCTCATTCAGGACTGGTTATGAAAAAGTGCGGAATGAAATATGAAGGTACCTTGAGAAGCGCGGCAGTTAATAATCAAGGTGTCTGCGATGTGAGCATCTACGCATTATTAAAGTCAGATCGATAAATCCCAGTTTGTATGTGCCTGAATAAATGAACAGTAATTACCAGCTGGAAGCCAGTGCAAATTGTGCTTCCATTTTTTAGTTGCCGGAATTTCCGGCAATGAACCACAACTACACATGAAGTTGGCAAGACAGATGCCAATTACTTTAGACCGATTGCTTTTCGAGAAGAAAGGCGTCGGTCATTTTTTATGCCATGAGAAGGAGGAAGGCAAATGGCAAGACGATCAAGATATCTGCACTATGACGAACAAATGACTGCGCTGATGAAGCGCGGCAATCTTTCGCAGATTCCGGCGGACAGGAGCCACACCCGCGGATCCGTGATAGAGAAACTGAAAATGCTGGGAGCAGCGGAGTCACATAAGAATGCGGGAAAAGCAGACCCAAAGGGAGGCAGCAATGGATAAGGAAGAACTTGTGTTTACGACAATTGAGGATCTGATCCGATATCTTGGCGAATGCGGAGAGGATGTGCAGATCCACATGGAAATTGAGGTAGGAGGGGAAAGGAGGGCACCTGATGCCGCGGAAGAAGGAGACAGCCGGTCAGTATTCCATGGATGATTACCGACTGAAGCAGGTGGATATCCGGTTGAAACTGATGGAGGGGCCATCCTACTACAGCCAGACGCCGCTCACAAGTCCGGGAGGCGCAGCGGCAGTCATGCGGGATGTGCTGAAGGAGCTTGACCGGGAGTGGGTGTGCGTTGTCAATATGGAGAATCACTTAAAACCAGTGAACTTCAACATCGTCTCCATCGGCAGCATCAATCAGTCGCTTGCGCCGATCCAGAACATTTTGAAGAGCGGTATCCTCTCGAACTGCAGCAACATCATGCTGATGCACAATCATCCCTCCGGCGATAATGAACCGAGCCGGGAGGACCTGCAGCTCACAAAGCGCCTGGTCGAGGCGGCAAAACTCATGGATATGAATGTTGTCGATCATGTGGTGATCGACGGACAGAATGGGAATATCTACAGCATGCGTGAGCATGATCCGGACATGTTTACGAGTAAGGAGATCGATCTGGATTACATTCAAATGTAGATCTATTCTCAGAACGCGCTGGTGACGCATCCGACAGAATCGGTGATGCAACTGCAGATGCCGCCGGAGAAAACAAAAGTCATGGCGCTGAGCGATATGGACCTTATGGGGCGGACGGGAAGGACTTTGACCTTCTGATCGATATCAACCGGAAGATGCAGGAAGGAAAGGGCAGAGGATACGAGCGCTGGGCGAAGATCTTCAACGTAAAGCAGATGTCCAAGGTACTGCTCTATCTGCAGGAGCATGATATCCGCGACTATGAGGATTTGGAGAAAAAGGCGAAGTCGAGTGCAGTGAAGTTTCACGCGCTTTCCGATGCCATCAAGGAGAAGGAAGCAAGGCTCCGTGATATTGCAAAACACAAAATGCAGCTCATCAACTATGCGAAGAAGTGCCAGACCTGTCTGGTGCGCAGCCTGTCCGCAGGACAGTTCTCGGGGGATTGGGGGGATGCCCACCAACAAGCGGAGTCCTTTTTTGTACAAAAGGACACTGCTTGCCAGTTTACAATTTTGATAATATATATGTAAAAAATATTTCAAATAACGCAGAGTGGAAGTATACTAAACACACAATATAAGTAAGAAAAACAGAAGATATATATGCAGATTTCACAAAGATAACAGATGGTTTCTAATATTTGAATCGAGAGGAAGTTATTATGGAAGTGGATTTAACAAGCAAATCAGTACAAAATCAATATGGAGAATTTGTGGGCCCGGAAAATATTATGTTTGATATTACTCAGAAATGTAATTTTAAATTCCTTCATTGCTATAATGAAAGTGCTGATAATTATTGTATGGATTTAGATGATGTTGAAATGTTAAAAGTGGTGAACCAAATATAAGAGGTTACAGACCAGATCATCACTATTTTTAAACGAGGTGGAAATTCATGAATAACAGTATAGAATTATTGATTTTTAATATGATTTATGGTTGCATAATGCTTTTATTGGGAATATTTTTAAAAAAAACAAAGCACTCAAGTACAGTGATTATGTTTATTTCAGGAGATTATTCTGATTTAGATCCTCACAAAGTTTGTTATATTATTGGAAAGAGGATGTTCACTCTAGGTATAGTATTATTCCTAATAATTCCTTTTGATTTTTGGGAGCCTTCAATTGCTTTCTTTGCAATTTTAATCTTAACTATTTTGTGGGTGATATATGAATCTTGGGATTTTACAAAAAATAGGGGAAATTATAAATAAAACTTTCCCAACCGATGAGACTATATAACAGCCTATACGTGTGAAAGAACTTTCGTTTTTTCACACGCTCTTTTTATTTTAGGGAAAGCGTGGCCATTTCAGTTGAAATTGAGCATAATCCCCCTTACCCCATAAGATAGCGACTTTGGTATCTTATGCGGCTTTCTTGGATTTCATCTGTTTGTTGTGATATTTATAGAGATTGTGCCCGATAGAAACGAGAAATACTTCGAGCCGTACCGAATTTATACCTCTTCGCACTATCCGTTTGTATCAGCGATCATTCTTCATGATCCCAAAGGTACCTTCTGCCTGTATGGATCGATTCATTCTCAAGAGCGCTCCGTGGATGCTCTCCAGGTTGTCTATCACTTCCTGATGCATGGCGGTAAGCTCATGGTTGATTCTCACAGTCCGGTTCTGATCGCCCTTTTTGCATCTTTCTGCATAAGGACATCCAGAGCAATCCTCGCATCGATATATTTCCTCCTGCCGGCCATAGTTGTTCCCCCTTACATGGCGGCGGTACTCAAGATGAAACGCCTTTCCGTTAGGACATCTCATGACTCCGTCTGCCCCGATCGGGAAGTTAACGGCCCGAAACGGATCCTCATGGTATTTCCGGTCAGTTGTTTCCTTCTTGAACATGGTGAACTTCATGTATTTTTCCATACCGTTTTGTTCACAAAAGATGTAGTTGTTGTAAGAACCGTATCCGGCATCTGCGACCGGGTACTTCGGATAAAAGCCGTAGATATCCCGGAACTTATTCATAAGCGGAATAAAGCAGTCCATATCTGACCGGTACTGGTTCACATCGATCACAGCGATATATTCGTCAGCAACACCAACCTGAACATTATACGCGGGAAGCAGTTGATCATTCCCCATGTAGTCGGTTTTGATCCGCATGAAAGTGGCAGAATGGTCTGTTTTTGAGTAGCTGTTACGTCCTTCTCCACAGATACGGATCTTTTCAACGTATTCCTCCAGCTTTTGTGCATACTCCATTAGCTTCTCATAATGGCGCTGCTGGACTGTCTTATGATGGCCCCTGCCGTGTTTGAACTGAGTTTCATCAAGCTGCCAGACTTCCACATATTTTTCTGCGGCTTCCCGGATATACTCTGGCGCATACTCGGTATTGATGCAGAGTTTCATGCCCGTATAAGCCAGTTCCTCATTGATTTCCTGGAAGAGTGCCGTGATCTTGTCAAACAAGCGGTATCTTGATTTTTCCGTTGCCTTCTTCCATACCCACGTATACTTGTTTGCATTGGCTTCGAACTTGGAACCGTCGATGTACAGATGCTGAAGATCCACATGTTCTGTTTCGAAGATTTTATGATTGATGTCATTGAATATTTCTTCGATGGAATCTCCAAGTACTTCATTGATGAAGTAGCCAAAGGTACGATAGGAAGGTCTCTCGTGCTCCATAAGATACATGAACCGGAGATTAACCCTGCACTGGTCCTCCAGTTCCCGTAAGGAAATGTAGCCATTCGTCATAAATCCGAACAGTACTGTTTTCAGCATGCTGACCGGGTTATATCTGAGTCTTCCAGTATAGTGCTTCTGGATGTTTTTCAGATATTTCTCCAGATCGATTCCTCCCATGAATCGGTCAAATGTCAGTACCGGATCACAAATGTCCAGATAATCCTGAATAAGCATTGGCAAAACTGCCTGTTTTGAGGTAGAATTAAGTGTGTTAGATTTGTTCATTGCAAGTATAATTCTAACACAAAAGAAGGATCTTGGGTTTTGATAACCCTTGATCCTTCTTTGTTTTTCAGGCTATGCTTTTTTCACAGCCTCTTTAATCAGTTTTTCTTTAGAGATATATTAAAAAAATGCGGATATCCGCAAAAATATCATGAATGATCTTGATGGTGCGGCAGGATAAACGGTATAATATACGTGAAAAAAGTGCGGATATCCGCAAAAATATTATGAGGTAACAGCGCATGTATCCGAGAGAGCAGTATCTGAACAAGATCATAATGTGAAATTCAGATAAGGGCAAAAAATAGACTGGATGAATGTGACCGGAAGAATTATACAGATCAGAAAGACCCGGGAGGCCGATGCGATTGTGCAAATGCTTTCCGGGTCTTTTGTCGTCTCCGGTATCATGGTAAACTGAAAAAACAGATAAAAAAATATACATTTGCCAGGCCGGCATTTTTTCCTCTGGGGAAACGGCTCTTGAATGTCCGCAGGATTTTTTTGGTGACCAAGTCACCTGAAAATTACCGCCTGGGGAAAAATCGGTCTCTGATATTTGAAAAAGTTCGGTCGGTGTAATTTTTAAGGCGGGGAAACACAGGCAGGTGTATAATGGTTGCAGGATCGATCTTTCCTGCAGCCATTTTCTGATGAGCTGACCCGGAAGGATGACAGAACAAGAAAAGGCGTAAGTTTCAATAAAAAAAGGAGGCGCGCAGTGGGAAAACATTTATCAGAGAGCATCCGTGTTCCAATTGAGGCAGACAATCCTGCCATCCGTCGCATAGAAAATCTCTGTATTAAGTGTGGTCAGTGCAGAGACATCTGCCGGGATTATATCAGCGTGCTCGGCTATTATGACCTGTCAAAGACCAACGACACTGCCGTCTGTATCCATTGCGGCCAGTGCGCGAATGTCTGTCCGGTCAGCTCGATAACAGAGACACCGGAGATGGACGCCGTAATAGCCGCAGCAAAGGATCCGGATAAGGTTCTTATCGTCAGTACATCACCATCCGTCAGGGTTTCCCTGGGCGAAGCTTTCGGAATGCAAAGAGGAAGCTTTGTCGAAGGAAAGATGATTGCACTCCTCCGGAAACTGGGCGCAGATTATGTGCTCGACACAAATTTCGCGGCAGATATGACGATTGTGGAGGAGGCCAGCGAACTTGTGGAGAGGCTTACAACGCACAATAAGCCACTTCCTCAGTTCACATCCTGCTGTCCGGCCTGGGTGAAGTTTGCCGAGATCTATTACCCCGAGCTTTTGCCGAATATTTCGTCCGCAAAGAGCCCTATAGGGATGCAGGGCCCTACGATCAAGACCTATTTTGCAAAGAAAATGGGGATAGATCCAAAGAAAATTGTAAATGTGGCGCTGACGCCCTGTACCGCTAAGAAATTCGAGATCCGCCGCGGAGAAATGAATGCTTCCGCCAGGTATCTGGATCTTCCCGGTCTCAGAGATATGGATCATGTCATCACAACGCGTGAGCTCGCAGACTGGGCGAAAAAGGCTGACATTGATTTTTCAACGCTGGAGGATTCAAAATTCGACAAGCTGATGGGAGAGGCCTCCGGCGCAGGCGTAATCTTCGGCAACACAGGCGGCGTCATGGAGGCTGCCGTCCGCACTGCCTACGAATTTGTCACACATGAACCTGCTCCACAGGAACTGTACACACTCGAGCCCGTCCGCGGCATGCAGGAAATCCGTGAAGCGGCCGTAGAAATCGGAACACTGCGCCTTCAGCTGGCCGTGATCTATGGCACATCGAATGTCCGCAGATTCCTTTCCATGGCAAAGGAATCCGGAAAACATTATGATTTTATTGAGGTCATGACCTGTCCGGGAGGATGCATTGGCGGCGGAGGACAGCCGAAAGCCGATGTGGAAGAGCGCAGAACTATGGTGGATTCCCGTATTGAAAGTCTTTACAAGCGGGATGCGCAGATGAAGCTGCGAAAGAGTCATGAGAATCCAGAGCTGAAGCAGCTGTACGAAGAGTTTTACAGAAAGCCTCTCTCGCCGATCGCTGAAGAAATGCTCCATACATCCTACACGGACAGGAGTGGGCTGCTCGGTGAAGATGCCGGAAAATATAAGACACTACTGACATTTGACGTAGATGGAGCAGAAGCGAAAAACGGTGCAGCAGCCTTTTTCGGAGAAGAAACAGGCAAAAATGCAAGGTCAGAACGCACCGGCGATTATGAGGAAGTGACAACGCCCGGATCTGCAACACGAAAATGGAAATGTCGTGTCTGCGGTTATATCTATGAAGGAGATAATCCACCGGCTGAGTGTCCGATTTGTCATATGGACAGCTCCAACTTCGATCCTGTTAAGAAGTGGAAGTGCCGCATTTGTGGTTATATCTGCGAGGACGTCAATCCACCGGCTGAGTGTCCGATCTGTCACAAGGACAGCTCCTACTTCGATGAGATCGAATGACACCGTGACCGGCGCGCAGTCACCAGCGCGCCGGTCACAATGTGGTGAATCAACAATGAGGATGACAAAAGAAATGGTCCAGGTAGATTTGGATGCCCTGCCGGAATCTTACAGAACAAAAACAGTACAGCTCAGGAAGGAAAACGTATGACGGCTTTTTATCATCTGCCTGGTCTCTTCGAGTTTTACGAATTCTATCGTCAATTCCTGCCGCTGTATCTCCATCACAGAGATTGGTTTTATAACTGGTGTGAAATTGGATCCATATACGGGGCGCCATCAGACTGTCTTTGGGCCGGCGGTCGAGTGGAAGAGAGCGGCACGGATCCTCAGAAGGTGCTGACACTGACGAGGCAGTATGGCATTTCTGCACGACTTACTTTCAGTAATGCACTGCTCCGGGAGGAACATCTGTCCGATCACAGATGCAACGCGCTAAGCCGGCTCTTTCACAAACCTGGAAATGGCATCATCATTACTTCGGATCTCCTCCTCTCCTATATGACGAAGGAGTATCCGGATTTTTATTATGTCTCCTCTACAACAAAAGTTCTGACAGAATTTGAAGCGCTGAAAAAAGAATTGGATCGAAAGGAATTCCTTTATGTCGTTCCTGATTTTCGGCTCAATAAGGCATTTTCCAGACTGGCAGCGCTGTCACAGACCGAAAAGAATAAGGTTGAATTCCTCTGCAATGAGTGCTGCTGGATTGGATGCAAAGACAGAAAGCGCTGTTACGAAGCCGTAAGCTTTAGGAATCTTGGAGAAGATGCCCATCCAGGAGAGGACTATTCTGCCTTTCACTGCAATGCACCGGAGGCAGAAAAAGGCTACCGGTTCTTTGCGGCAATGAAAAATCCTGCTTTCATCAGCATAGAGGGCATCCAACAAATTTACCTTCCAATGGGCTTTTCCAATTTCAAGATCGAGGGACGCGGACTTGGCAGTGCTCTTCTCTTGGAATTCATTCTTTATTACATGACAAAACCGGAATACCAGATCGCTGTGCGGGAAGAACTCTATCTGGATAACACGCTGGACCTCTTCTGATTTAAGAATTTTCTATGTTTTTATAAAATGTTTCGAAAATAAAAATATTCTCTCGAATATACATGCCAGCAATACGCATCTGAGAGCAACGGACAATCAAGTGGAGCGTTTTCTACACTGCTCAAATTTACTTTATTCCGACAGTGAAGGAGATATGCAGAAATGGAATATGAGCTGACACCGATCGGAGAGAAATTCAGAACAGTATTGCAGTCGATCGAAAAATGGGGGAATGAATATATCACTTATCTGAAAGCAAAGAATGCATCAACAGATAATGAATAAAGAGTTATGGAGAATAAAAATGTTCATTCTCGATTACATATTCTGATTCTTTGCTGAATGCAGTATATCCGGCTCTTCAAGATTGATCATGCATTCAAGGATTATTCTCAATATTATTTTATCAAGGGAGCCTTAAACACAACTATGGGTAAATTTTACTTCGTCCGGCACGGCCAGACAGTATGGAACGTTGAAAATAAGATCTGCGGCGCAACAGACAGTCCCCTGACAGAGCTGGGGCATGAGCAGGCCAGAGAGACAGGAAGAATCCTGAAGCTGAAGATGGATGCCGGAGAAATCACCATCGATGAAATCCTGACATCACCGCTCAGCCGTGCCTATGACACGGCAAAGGAAATTTCTGTGATGACCGGTGTGCCGATGCGGATCGAGCAAAGGCTCATTGAACAGAATTTCGGCAAATGGGAGGGAACCGCCCGAGACGGAAAAGAGTTTGCCAGAGCAAAGCAGAACTTCTGTGACAGCTTTGACGGCGGCGAATCCATGATGCGAATGGCACAGCGCATCTACAATCTGATCGATGATCTGAAAAGGGATCCGGAGAAGACATATCTGCTCGTTGCACACAACGGCATTTCCAGAATTATCGAGTCATATTTTCATGACATGACGAACGAGGAGTTCGCTTCATTCGGTATCCGCAATGCGCAAGTGCGGGAATATGATTTCTGATGCCTTTATCCGTTCAGTTGTCTCGAAAATCAGCAGATTGCAGATAAGTTGTGCAGAATTGAAATGGTATGTGCACAGTGGATTTCAGAGGTATGCAATGATTATCAACACAGGAAGCCGAACGGATATCCCAGCCTTCTTTTCGGACTGGTTTTATAACCGCATTCGCGAGAGATATGCCCTTGTCAGGAACCCATACAATCCGGTCTCCGTGACAAAATACAGGTTGGACCCGTCAGTTGTGGATGCCATCTCTTTTTGCACAAAAAATCCAATTCCTATGCTGAACAGGATCCATGAACTGGACGCATTCCGCACTTTCTTCATGGTGACCATCACTCCTTACGGGACGGAGATAGAGCCGCATGTTCCGGAAAAGAAGAAGGTTATGAAGGCCTTTGCAGCTCTTTCCCGTTACGCCGGCCGAAGGAGTGTCATCTGGAGGTACGATCCGGTCTTTATTTTCGGAAAATATACGGTTGATTTCCACAAACGGACATTCGCTGAGATGGCTGGGAAATTAAAGCCCTATACCGATCAGTGTGTAGTGAGCTTCCTTGATCTGTATGAAAAGACAAAGCGCAATTTTCCAGAGGCATCGGCAGTTCCGATGTCCGTACAGAATGAGCTGATCGATTCTTTCAATATGACCGCCGAAAGGCTGGGTATGCAGATTCACCTGTGTCTGGAAGACAGATCCCTTGTCAGAAGCCATGTGGATGCAGAAGGGTGTTTTTCTAAGAAGGTCATTGAAAATGCCATAGGAAAGAGACTTCTCGTGCCAACCCATTCCCCTGCACGGCAGGGGTGTTCCTGTCTCCTTGGCGCTGATATTGGCGAGTACAACACCTGCGGACACGGCTGCCTTTATTGCTATGCCAACTACGACCAATCCGCTGTTCTCCATAATATGAGTCAGCATGATCCTTCGTCTCCGCTGTTAATCGGACATCTCACAGAGCAGGATATTGTACACACTGCCAAACAGGCGTCCTGGATTGACAGACAGATGAGCATCTTTGACCTTCTCTAGAGCTCCCTCCACACAGCAAAATGATCGTAGATGTAGAACATTAAACATTGATTATGTTAGCGCCGGGTGATTTCAGCCATTTTGGGTCGGGTTATTCCAGCCAAAAAACGGTCGCATTAAATCAGCCAACGCATCAATGATCCGGATCTCATTATCCGGTTACTTTACATTTTCGTTTGCAATTCCTGCTTCTACAGCCAGTGTCTGGCATTCCCTGCCGCGGTAACTTTCACCTTTAATCATGAACACCCTGGCTTTATCGAAAATTCTGTCCAGAGTTGCCAGAAGGTCATCCTTTCCATCGAAGAATTCCTCCCACTGGGAAGGCTGCCGGTTGCTGGTAAATATCACAACTAACGTGCTAATATAAATCAATATTAGAACAAAGGAAGTGATACTTGTGCACGCGATTGAAGACCTTTTTACTGATACAGGGATCATTACGGCATCAGATGCGGCAAAGAACGGCTTTGAAAAAGGTGCTTTTTATCAATATGTAAAAGAGAATAATCTGGAGCGAATTGGTCATGGGATCTATATCAGGGAAGATGCATGGCCCGATGAACTTTTTGTTCTTCACAAGCGCTGCCCAGCGGCAGTTTTTTCTCATGAGGAAGCACTGTATTATCACAACCTTACAGATCGCGAACCAATACAGCATACACTGACCATTTATACGGGGTATAACACAAAACGACTGGTTGATAGCGGATGCAAAGTTTATACGGTGAAAAAAGATCCGCTGGATGTAGGGAAGGTCATGGTAAAGGATACTTATGAAAATGAAATCCCGGTTTATGATGCGGAACGGACGATTTGTGACATCGTACGAAGCCGCAGAAATATTGAAATTCAGGAGTTCAATACGGCATTAAAGACGTATGCTCAAAGGAAGGATAAGGATCTAAACAAGCTGATGTCTTATGCACAATCATTCCATGTGGACAAAATGATCAGGCAATATATGGAGGTACTGCTGTAATGCCGCTTACGTCAGCACAATTAAATGGAAACAGAATTGATCGTGAGACCTTAATAGCAGCATTTACAGCCACCTGTCGGAAAAGAGGGACAGAATTGCTGTATGCGGATGCAGATGGGATTCTTTCAAATATTGAAAGCAGCGCTGCTCTCAAGAAACTATGGGAATCCTATCAGAAAAAATATTCCTATGCGGCAGACGTGTCGTTTGAGGAGACAGTAAAGAGTGTAAAATGGCTGTTGAAGAAACTTGCAAGTAACGATGAGTAAGTACCTTTGATGACAAAACAGAGTTTGTGCATGTAACTGAACAGATGCCAATTACTTTAGACCGATTGCTTTTCAACAAGAAAGGCGTCGGTCATTTTTTATGCCAAGGGAAGGGGAGGAGAGCAAATGGCAAGACGATCTAGATATCTGCATTATGACGAACAGGTGGCTGCTCTGATGAAGCACAGCAATCCCTCGCAGATTCCGGCAAAGAGGAATTACACTCAAGGATCTGTGCTTGAGAAATTGAAAGTGTTGAGAGTAGCGGAGCCGCGTAAAAAAGCGGAGAAAACAGTTCCGGAGGGAGGCGGTGATGAATAATGTTGATATCATTCTGTTTACACCAGGCCTTTTTTGTAAGACCACTGGCATTACAGGCCTGAATGATATCAAGCCATTGTTGACGGCGAACGTCGTGTGATCTTGTCCATCAATACCAAGCCTTCTTTGGAGAAGTCGAAAAAACCTTAGATTTATTCGACTCCATTATCGTAAAGGTTAGCTAGGTACAACAGGTACTGGCGGTTTACCGCTTGCCTACTAACGATATTTTTGGCAATTGTATTATGTGTGGCAATATCGATTATGATGTTTGCTGCAGTTGCATTTATTCAGGACAAGAAGTTGTTTTCATCAGCTCCAAAGGAGTTTCAGGAAGCAATAGTACCACGGGATAAAGAAATATTTTATGGGACAAAAGTGATAGAATGGACATTAATTGTATTCAGCTTCCTTCTTATCCTTGGTGTGGGAGTAATCTCTATTTGGGATGGACTTAGGAGTGAGTATTCCTTTTGGCAGTTCTTTACACGCTTTATACTGATATTCACGGTCTATAAGCTTTACGATATGATCTGTTTTGAGTATTTCCTGCTTATGACGTATCACTTCTTCCAATTCTATTTTCCGGAAATAGAGAGCGTGACACAAGGTAGGAAGTACGGATACAACATAAAGAGTCAGCTGATAAAACTGTTGATTATATTCCCTGCGGCTTCTGCTTTGGCAGCATGGATATGTACACTGTTTTAATAATGGGCTTCTATGATATGTGTGATTAGAGAGTCAATCATGCATTATAGAAATCAGAATGTTCCTTTCATGTATGTTCGTCCCCACTCACAGACTGAGTCGATAACAGGCTTTAGCGAAATACCACGTTCTGTAAGTGAATATTCAGTTTTAGGTGGCACAACAGGGTAAACTTCTCTGTGTACAAGACCATCGTTTTCAAGTTCCCTTAGCTGCTGCGCAAGCATTTTGGCAGTGGCTTGGGGAATATATTTTTGTATCTGGTTATAACGCAGGGTTCCATCCTCTAACAAATGATAGAGAATGATCATTTTATACTTTCCCCCGATTTGACTGAAAGTTGCTTCCACTGGGCAATGAAATGGTTTTTCTTTTATAATCTTTTCTTTTGACATCAGTAATCTCCTATGGTTTCTAAAAAGCAACTATATACCTAAAAAGTGCGTACTTACCTTTCGATATTGTTTGTGCTATTTTTATCACGAAACAGAGAATATTTCAAGTAAAATTATGAAAGGGAAAAAACATGCAGAAAGATATAGGTTCAGTAATGGGATTGTATCCCACACCAGTAACAATAGTTGGAGTTAAAGGTGATGATAAGGTAAACTTTCTTGTGATCGCACATGTTGGAGTTGTAGACCATGGACATCTTCTTGTAAGTATAGATAAGGCACATGCATATACGGATGCTATCATTAAGAAAAATAGACAGATGTCTGTGAGCCTCGTTAATCAGAGTATGCTTGTTGCAGCAGACTACTGTGGGATTGCAAAAGGCGCAGAAACTGATAAGTCGAAGGTCTTTTCACATCATTTTGAAGATCTTGAAAATGCCCCAATCATTGATGAAGCTCCGGTCTCAATGGCTTGTGAAGTTATAGATTCAATCGAAGTTGGAGTATTTACAAATTATATCCTTAAACCAATTCATACCTATGTACAGGAAGAATGCCTGAATGAAAAAGGAAAGATTGATTATGAAAAGGCGGCTCCGGTCCTGTTTGAATTTCAAAGTGCTCAATATATAAGTACAGGAAATGTAATTGGCCGATGCTGGGTCATGGGAAAAGAATACAAAATTGTATGAAGCAAAAATGAAGACCGCTTATAATATATTTGGTAATGTGAGTGGGCATGATTCTGAAAGGAAAAGGTGATCCTATGGAAGAAATATTTAAGAGAATCAGTATTAGAAAATACGAAGAGAAAGCCGTTGAAAAAGAAAAAATAGAAAAGATACTAAGAGCTGCGATGGCTGCTCCATCAGCTGGAAATCAGCAGCCATGGGAATTTTATGTTGTTACTGATAAAGATAAGATAAAGGCATTATCCCAGTGTAGTCCGTACTCAGGGTGTGCTGCAGGTGCACCTGCGGTACTTGTTCCGTGTTATAGGACTAAAGGGCTTATGTTCCCTGAATTTGACAAGATTGATCTTGCTATTGCTACTGAGAATGCATTACTTGAAATCACATCTCTTGGACTTGGCGGGGTATGGCTTGCAGTAGCACCTATAGAAGATAGAATAGAAAAGGTGACAGATGTTTTAGGAACACCGGAAACACTTGTACCTTTTGCACTTGTTCCATTTGGATATCCTGCGGAAGACAGACCACAGCAGGCCAGATTTGATGAAACAAGAGTTCATTATGTTGATTAAAAAGGATTGTTTAAATGAAAGAGAAAATAAATATAACAGAATATGCACAGAGAATAACAGAAGCCCTTCCGAAGGGGATTCTTTTAAATACCAATGGAGATAAGTTTAATTCCATGGTAATCGGTTGGGGTGCATTGGGAACATGTTGGAGTGTTCCAACATTTACTGTATATGTAAGAGAGCACAGATACACAAAGGCTCAGCTTGATAAGACAAAGGAATTTACAATCAGTATTCCTTTGGATAAGCCTGTTCCAGAAATTGTAAAGGTATGTGGAAGTTTGTCTGGTAACAATGTTGATAAGGTAAAAGAAGCGGGGCTTACTCTTGAGGATGCTGAAATAATCACAACACCGGGAGTGAAGGAATATCCAATAACACTGGAATGCAAAGTGCTTTATTCACAGAAGCAAGATTTGTCAGCAATTCCTGAAAACATCAGAAAACAAATGTATCCACAGGATGTTGATGGATCTAATCCAATGGCTAACCGTGATGCTCATACGGCATACATAGGACAGATTGTAGATGCATATATTATCAGATAATCGTACAGCGGAATTGTTTTGACTGTCTTTCCAGCAATCTTTGCCCTGACAGTTTTGGTATGCGCATTGTTTTAATAAAGTTATTAGGCGTATAGACCATATTGATATGGTTTATACGTCTTTTTCTTTTGCCCAAAAGTACAATGCCATTGTACTTTTCTCTCCCTAAGTCTAATCTTGTTTGTTGCATAATAAAAATGTAGGAATTGCTTTATTATGCTGTGACCTTCTTGAAAATTACTTGAAAGTCTTTTTTATCTGCTCCAGAAACTTTTCAGCAATAGGAGTAAAGGTCTGATATTTATTCCATATGAGATATAGTTCTGACTTCAGTTCAGGTGAAAGTGGTCTGAATACCATGTCAGTTCCTTCGGTATTTATCAGATCTTTAAATGTAAGAAGTATTCCAAGGTTTTCCCTTGCAAATACAGAGCCGTTATAGGACAGTCTGAAAGAGCCTTCAAGCTTTAGCTTAGGAAATCTTTCTTTAGCCCATGTTTTGATTTCATTGTTCCAGCTTTGCTCAGAGACAAACAGAGGCTGTCCTATCAGGTCAGAGACATGGATGGATTTTTTCTTTGCAAGGGGATGAGATGAAGATATGATTGCTCCCCATACATCGGCTTCCGGAAACTTAATATATTCATATTTATTGCTGTCAGGTGTTTCACATAGTACAGCAAAGTCTAAAATGCCCTTATCAAGTTTTTCAGTAACCTGTTCAGTATCTCCGCTGGTTATATGATAAGTGAAGTTGGGATATTTTTCTTTTAACTTATAGATCTCTCTGGCAAGATATCTTATCTGATAGCTCTCGGCCAGTCCAAAATAAATATCCCCACCTGTTATATCATCCAGGGAATTAAATTCCTGTTCAATCTTATCTGACATAGCCACAAGATCCTGTGCGCGGTCACGCAGGAGCATCCCTTCATCAGTGAGTGAAATACTGAAGCTGTGCCTGATAAACAGTTTCTTCCCAAGTTCTTCCTCTAATGATTTTAATGTCTTTGAAAGAGTAGGCTGTGATACATGAAGCTGCTCAGCAGCCTTTGACATATTTTCTTCCCTTGCAACTGCAAGGAAATATCTGAGATTTTTTATTTCCATGAAATCCTCCATAAAGCTGACTATTTAAGCGTTATTCAAAAAACGAATATCATGATATTTATTTTATTCATTAGCGAAAATCCGGTCAAGGTTTTAATATAAAAACTGGAAGGAGAAATAAGATGGATACGGTAAAGATTCTTGAAAACCTTTCAGATATGGGCTGTGACGATAAACAAATATACTTCATGAAGAAAATATATGAAGAAGGTGATACCGATACGCTTTTACGAGATCTTAGAAAATGCCGGTGCCATCTGATGGACGAACTTCATGACAGTCAGAAGAAAGTTGATAACATGGATTTTTTGATAAGACAGATCCAAAAAGAAAAGTAATTAAAACGGAGGAATGTAAAATGATCAGAAAAGAAGAACTGAACCTTGTAACGGAATGGGATAAAACCTTTAAGAAAAGTGATAAAGTAGACCACAGCAAAGTCACATTTGTAAACAGATATGGAATCACTCTTGCAGCGGATATGTATGTTCCAAAGAATGCAGATGGTAAGCTCCCTGCAATTGCTGTATGCGGGCCATTCGGTGCAGTTAAAGAGCAGTGCTCAGGTCTTTATGCTCAGACAATGGCAGAGAGAGGATTCTTAACAATAGCATTTGACCCATCATTTACAGGAGAGTCCGGTGGGAACGTAAGATATATGGCATCTCCTGATATCAACACAGAAGATTTCATGGCTGCAGTTGATTTCCTTTCACTTAATGAAAAAGTAGATCCTGACAGGATTGGAATCATCGGTATCTGTGGATGGGGCGGCATGGCTGTAAATACAGCAGCTCTTGATACAAGGATCAAAGCTACAGCTGCAATGACAATGTATGACATGACAAGAGTAAATGCAAAGGGATATTTTGACTCCGAGGACAGCGAGGAAGCAAGGTATCAGAAGAGGGCTGCCATGTGCGCTCAGAGACTTGAAGACCTTAAGGCAGGTGAGTATAAGCTTGGCGGCGGTGTAGTAGATCCACTTCCGGAGGATGCACCTTTCTTTGTGAAAGACTATTATGATTACTACAAGACTGACAGAGGTTATCACAAGAGAAGCCTTAATTCTAATGGTGGCTGGAATGTAATCGGCTGTGAATCCTTTGTTAATCAGCCAATACTTAAATACAGCAACGAGATCAGAAGTGCAGTTTTACTTGTCCATGGAGAAAAGGCACACTCATGTTATTTCTCAAAGGATGCTTATGCAGATATGATCAAAGACAGCAAGTATGCTGATAATAAAGAACTTATGATAATCCCTGATGCGGTGCATACAGATCTATATGATGGTGGAGATAAGGATTATATTCCTTATGACAAGCTGGAGAGCTTCTTTAAGGAGAATTTGAAATAAAAGGATGAGATGATATGAGCAAAGTATTAGTAATTTCAACAAGCCTTCGTGCAAATAGCAATTCAGATATACTTACTGAAAAGCTTATAGAAGGAGCAAAAGCATCAGGTCATGATGTGGAGCATATAAGTCTTAAAGGGAAGAGCATAGGCTTTTGTATAGGATGTCTGGCATGTCAGAATACTCAGAAATGTGTCATTAAGGATGATGCTGCCACGATTGCTGACAAAGTAAAGAACGTAGATACATTGGTATTCGTCACTCCGATTTATTACTATGAGATGAGTGGTCAGATGAAGACTCTTTTGGACAGGCTCAATCCTCTATATCCTTCAGATTATAAATTTAGAAATGTATATATGCTATCTGTAGCAGCTGAGGATGAAGAGTTTGTGCCTAAAAAGGCAGAAAGTGGACTTCAAGGATGGGTTGATTGCTTCGAAAAGGCTCAGTTTTCAGGTTCCTTATTCTGTGGTGGCATAGGTGATATGGGTGAGGCATCCGGGAAAACAGAAGAGTTAAAGGAGGCTTTCGAGTTTGGAAAGTCTTTAAGATAAAGGATGCTTGATTTGAAAGAAAAAATGATTTTGATAGCATTCTGTATGACAATCATGTTTTGTATGAGCGCCTGTTCAGGAAATACAATAAACTCCGGTGATAATCAGAATGCAGTAACTGAAATATCAACATCAGAAAATGTTGAAACAGAAAGCTCAGAAGAGAATGTCATGTCGGAGGGAACTGCTATGTATCAGCTGGCAGAAAAAGATGACTCAGCAGATGATGAAGCTGTTGGAGATAGTACTATGATAATGATGATTGATGGTACAAAAGTTAATGTGGAGTGGGAAGACAATCAGGCTGTAGAAAGACTGCGGGATATGGCTAAAGATGGTGATATTACCATTCAGATGTCAATGTATGGCGGTTTTGAACAGGTGGGTTCCATAGGACAGAGCTTGCCACGAGATGACAAACAGACAACAACGAGTTCAGGTGACATTGCACTTTATTCGGGCAATCAGATGGTAGTGTTCTATGGCTCCAACAGCTGGTCATACACAAGGCTCGGTCATATATCTGATAAGGATGAGGCAGAGATGGCAGATCTTCTTTCACAAGGAGATGTTACGATAACCATCAGCACGGAATAGGTTCCTTTTCCCCCTTCAGAACCTCAAGGACGAGATCAGATTTGAACTTGGCACTAAAGTTTCTTCTTGTACGAGACATGTGCAACTTTCGTGACAGGTTCACACGCTGCCGCTGCTCTTTCAGTGTGATGGTTCGCATCATTTTTCCTTGATCAGCTCCTCGCAGATCCTCCGGTATTGACCGGCATAGATACTGCCTTTTTCCCAGATAAAGTCGAGATCATGCTGCATGGAAAAATCCCGGAGCTTTATTTCGCGCAGCCTGCCGTTTTGGAGCTCTTCCTTAACGGCAATTTTATACAGAAATGAAATCCCGCAGTCCTCTTTCAGCAGGGCTGTGATCGTATGCATATTCTCCACTTCGATGAAATGAGAGAAGTCATGCAGCCGGATGCCCCGGGCGGACAGGCTGCGCTCCATGATTTCTCTGGTACCGGAACCCTTTTCCCGGATCAGTAGCCTCTCCCCCTGAAGATCTCTCAGACAGGCCGGCGTCCCATTCCTGAAAACATGCTCGGCTGCACATACCGCGATGTAATCCTCTGTGTTGTAAGTCAGATTCTCATACTGATCCCCGGGATAATATCCTTCTACAAGTGCTAGGTGGATCTTGCCATCTTCGAGCAGATGGATCAACTGCTCGGTATTTCCGAATTTCAGGTGTATATTCATATCCGGATGCCGTTTCAGAAACCCGGCCAGCGGATTTACAACCGCATATTCACCGACAGTCATGGTAACGCCGAAGGACAGACATTTTATCCCGGTGTCCTCCGGACGAAGTTCCTGTTTGAGCTGTACCTCGTCATTCTGCATGGCCTGCAGGCGTTCCTTAAGAATTTCCCCCTGCCGGGTCAGATACAGTTTTTTATTCCGGTATAGAAAAAGCGATGTGCCGTAATAATCCTCCAGATAATGGATATGGGAAGATACCGCCGGCTGCGTAATGTTCAGCTGCGCAGCGGCTTTGGTGTAATTCATGGTCTGGCAGACGCACAGAAACGTATTGATTCGAAAGTCCAGCATAAGACACACTTATCAATAAAAAAATAATATCGTAAACAAGAAATAAATAATTTTACATTTTGAATTTACCATTCTATGATGATCCCTGTCAATGAAATTAAACAGAGGGAGGACATATCTATCATGTCATTTATAAGAAAAAACGGCGCGGGAATTCTTCTGTGTCTTGCAATTGCCATTCCGTCATGGATCATCGGACAGCGCTTCCCGGTTGTCGGCGGAGCCGTCATCGGTATTCTGGCGGGAATGGCCGTAACTGTGTTCTGGAAAAACAAAGGACCTGCGGAAGGCGGGATCCGATGGACTTCTAAATATATCCTGCAGACAGCCGTGGTTCTGCTTGGATTCGGGATGGACCTCGGGGTGATCGCCGAAACCGGAAAGCAGTCCCTGCCGATCATCATTTGTACAATCAGCACTTCGCTGATCATCGCATGGCTGCTGCACCAGCTGATGCATGTCCCGGGGAACATCTCCACACTGGTAGGTGTAGGTTCCTCGATTTGCGGAGGTTCTGCGATTGCAGCGACCGCTCCGGTCATTGGTGCGGATGACGATGAGGTGGCGCAGGCAATCTCTGTAATCTTCTTTTTCAACGTCCTTGCGGCGGTTTTCTTCCCGATCCTGGGGCGTGCCATCGGCTTTGATACTACCAGCGGAGACGCCTTCGGAATCTTTGCCGGGACGGCCGTTAATGATACTTCTTCGGTGACCGCAGCGGCATCCACTTGGGACAGCATGTGGGGCCTCGGGAACCAGACGCTGGATAAAGCGGTCACGGTTAAGCTGACACGTACTCTGGCCATCATCCCGATTACGCTGGTTCTTTCGATCGTTCGTGCAAAACAGTCGGAGAAAAACAGCACTGCCCCGAATAGTGAAGCTTTCAGCCTGCGCAGGGCGTTTCCCGTGTTTATCCTGTATTTTGTTTTGGCTTCGGTGATCACGACGGTCTGTGTACAGGCGGGCGTCAGCACGGAGGTGTTCGTACCACTCAAGAACCTGTCGAAGTTTTTCATCGTCATGGCGATGGCTGCGATCGGTTTGAACAGCGACATCGTGAAACTGATCCGGACCGGCGGGAAGCCGATCGTCATCGGCGCGGCCTGCTGGGCGGGAATTACGCTTGTCAGCCTTGGCATGCAGCATGTTATGCGGATCTGGTGATATATCGAATTTAATACGCCAGTTTGACTATAAAAGAGGGCAGGTACTTTTGTCGGAGTACCTGCCTTCTTTATTTACGCGAACAGTGAGCCGCAGCCGAATGCGAAGTATTCGTGTGCGGCGAGCGTCGCGATAGCGAGATAAAACTCGATCCTCAATAATTTCTGATCTTTGTATTTACGCCCTTAAGGGCTGTCTGTAGTTTGGTAGTATCGCCGCCAATCTCAACGGTGATACCCTAGATCCGTCCATCCGTCCAGCCGTCCAGCCATCCATCTCCCTCCTTCCTGATTTGGGGTAAAAGAAAACACCGATCATTTCTGACCGATGTTCTCAAAAACTATGTTTTACTACTTCTTACTTCATTGCCTGTATCTTATCATTCATCTTTTTTGCTTCTGCACGATAATATCTCATGAAAAGGAACCAGATAAGAAACGCAACAGCCAGCTGAATCGCCGTAATTATAATTTCCTGACCGATGGTTGCAGACCCACCTATCCATCCGACTGCATAAGCAACGATTGTATAAATCACGCAGCCAATACCCATGTGTATCAACACTCTAATCGGCATTGGAAGATTTTCCTTCCTGTACACAATGGTCGGAACTCCAAATCCAAGGCCAACCAAAACGCAACCGACAACCATCTTTGTAAACCTGTAATTCTCAAGGCTGAAATTCCCTTTGTATCTTACATCAAATACAATTCCACCCAGACAGAAAATAGCCATTGCCATTCCAATACTGATTACCGTGCTCTTTGCTAAATCTTTTATTGTCTCTTTCATTGCTTTCGCCTCCTATAATCCAAGATATTTTTTGAACTCCGGCAGATATGTTCTCGAAACGTAATCCTTGCATCCATTCTTCAGCTTCAGCAAAAGTGTCCCGCTGAAGCCCGGCTCAATACTGTCCATATAAGACAGATTGATCAGTGTGGATTTAGATATCTGCATGAACTGTTTTCCTAACTGCTGGCCAATCTCATAGAGCCTTTTCCGTGAACGATATTTTTGTTTTTCACCATAAATAATCGTATCTCCATCCTCTACTCTGACCATGTATATTTCCTTAGGCTGCAGAACGATAATATCCTCTTCATTCTGCAGAGCAGTTATGGGAGTTTCGTTTGTGCTGAATAGATCAAGCATTCGCTGTATCTGATGTGTCACCTTGTCAGTGTAGATCACTGCATATGGTTCTTTATATTCAGCAGAAATATCAACACTTATCTTCATGCCCCGGTTTCCTTTCTCTTTGATGATGTAATCATACAATATATCGAAAGCTCTGTCCTGACATTTGAGGTAAGTGACAAAAAACAAAAGGTGAAATGCATAAGCTTCAGAGATTTCCTATTACTTAAAAAAGTAACGATTATCAATCGTGAGTGTTGCGTAATTAGATAGGCGCAATTAGTAGAGGGGGTGTGGAGATCGAGTGAAAATAGAATTTACATTCTTGCTTATAATTTGTACAATTATAAGCAAAAATGTAAATTAGGTGGTGGCTACATGATCCCTTCGCAACAGATTCTGAAACTTGCAGTGAGTTGCAGCTTGAAGCGGAAACCTGGGATAGGGATCCGTATGATTCAAATCGTGACAAAGGGTTTCTCATGAACTGGGCCGATGATGAAAAGTACGATGGATTATTCCCATATCATCCGCTTTCAGAAATGAGAAGGTTTCTAGATTACGTAGTAGAGAACAACTGATGACCTCGGTTTTTAAGGAGTGATCAAGATATGATCGGAGCAATCATAGGCGATATTGCCGGTTCAAGGTATGAAAGAATAAATCACAAATCGAAGGAGTTTGAGCTGTTCGATAAAAAATGCCGGCCGACAGATGACAGCGTGATGTCTCTTGCTGTGGCAAAGGCCATTCTTGATTGTGCGGAGGATGTAGATTCTTTAGGTAAAACGGCAATATCTGCCATGCAGGAACTGGGCAGGATTTATAAGAATGCCGGTTATGGTGGTACCTTTATTAAGTGGCTCTGGGCTGAAGATCCTCAGCCGTATAACAGCTTTGGAAACGGCTCTGCCATGAGAGTAGGACCGTGTGGGTTTGCTGCAAAAAATCTGGATGAGGCAAGGCTGCTATCTGCAAAGGTTACAGAGATAAGTCATAATCATCCGGAAGGGATGAAAGGCGCCGAGGCTATTGCAGTGGCAGTTTATCTTGCAAGAAACGGTAAGAGCAAGGAAGAAATCAGAAATTATATTACTTCAAACTATTATGAAATCGGGTTTTCACTTGATCAGATCAGAAAATCCTATAAGTTTGATGTCTCATGCCAGGGCTCTGTCCCGGTAGCGCTTGAAGCCTTTTTTGAGGCAGTAGATTTTGAAGATGCCATAAGGAATGCAATCTCAGTCGGTGGAGACAGCGATACAATTGCTGCAATGGCCGGCGCTGTTGCAGAAGCGTATTTCGGTGTTCCGGAAGGTATTATTGACAGTGCGATAAACTACCTCGATGCCAGACAGATGGAGATTCTTTATTATTTTGAGAAGAGATATCCGTCGAAAGCCCTGGATAAGAATGGGGAGGCTACAAGAACCGTTTTTGAAGTCCTTGATGATTCTGTAGATAAAGTGGTTCCGGCAGGGGCAGTAGTTGAAGTCGATGGCGAATATCCCGGTGGCGCTGTTCATGCATGGGTTGATCACGAAGCAATGTAGCCGGATCTGTTGTAGGCGGAGGAATGGTGGCAGGCGTGTTTGTGCTTGCTGCTCCTGTGGCAGCACTTGCTGCCGGAGGCGTCGGTGTCGCTTCACATTTGAAGAGCAAGCAGCTTCGCCAGGAAAAGAAACGTCTGTATACGGAAGCCCTGAAGAAGCATGAGGCAAGGAAGCGGAGGCCAAGCGCCGGAACGACACAAGGCGTCAGCAGACCCGCCCTCGCAGCCACGATTATGACAGAGGACGCTAAGACAGAACGAGATAAAACACGCTGCGCGAGTTTTATCTCGCTATCGCGACGCTCGCCGCACACGAATACTTCGCATTCGGCTGCGGCTCACTGTTCGCGTAAAAAAGACACCGCAGGAAGCCCCTGCGGTGCGTACATAGAAACGCCCTGCAAGTTTGGGCTTGCAGGGCGTCAATATTGTGTTTTTAAATCAGATGATTCTCCTTCAGCATATCCTCAACGACTGTGCCGGACATCATTTTCAGGACCTTGTTCAATGCAATTTTCTGTACTACAGGAAGCTTTACATCCGTCAGCTTCCTGCCATCCAGCAGGGCAGCAGTCGCCTGGAGCAGTACACGAACATCATAAGCAGAAGCAAATACTTCGGGAACACCGCGATCCAGCTCCAATAGCGTGTAAACGGCCTCCATACCCGTTCTTACAGCATATTCGGTGGTAAACACGCAGTCGGCAGGCGTTTCAACAAACTCACCGATAAAGGCAAAGTTTTTTGAACATTCAGGAACCACGAGGGGACTGTCCCCATCCTTACGCGCCATAAAGTAGGAAGTTACATAGGGCATCATGCACGGGATCGATACAGCGTGGTTCTTTGCCAGATTTTCGATCTCTGAGACAGGCACACCGATATGATACAGCCATTCCATAGTGATCTCTTCACCTGTACATTCCTTCATTGGCTTTTTGATATAGTCACCGGGCTCATCGGAGAACAGGCCATAGACCCAGGCAACGATCTCATTGGCTTTCTGCACAGCGAAATGTGGCTGGCGGCTCACTGTCCAGCTCATGAGCCAGGAAGAATCCTTGGCGGTGATGGGACCACCGGTAACGATTTTGCCATTGTATGGGTCCCGGCCGGTCAGCTTGGCAATATATGCGGGTATTTTCTCGTCAATGCAGGTAATTGTTGCGGATTCCCAGTTTGAACCGGCAATATCTCCATAGAATTTCTTTGGATTGCCAAAAGAGGCGTCCTGAGCCGCAATATTCTCCCACAGTTCCCATGCCGGGCCAATGCTGTCCGGGATAACGGGCACGGTGTTTTGATCCCCGTATGCAGAATTTTCGGTATTTGAGCCCAGCGTCACGAAAACCAGATCACGCTCATCGGTATAGATCACTTTCCGTTCGCCGCTCTGCGTAATAACGATCTGTGAAGCGATTTGCTTTCCGCTGCCTCTGCGGAACACGACGTTATTGACCACTGTGTCATATTCAAACCGAACATTATGCTCCATGAGATAGCTGATCAAAGGCTGAATCAAGGATTCGTACTGATTGTATGATGTGAATTTCAGGCAGGAGAGATCTGTAAGGTTGTGCGTATGATGGATAAAGCGCGTCACATAACGCCGCATCTCAATGGCGCTGTGCCAGTCCTCAAAGGCGAACATGCTTCTCCAGAACAGCCAGAAATTCGACTCAAAGAAGTCCTTCGAGAATACGTCTGTGATTTTCTTGTCCTGCAAATCCCTTTCCGGCGTCATGACAAGCTTTGTCATCTCCAGTGCCGCTGCATCCGACAGCGTGAATTTGTGGAGCGTATGCGCGTCCTTTCCCTGTTCAAAGGTAACTCGTACCGGCGAACTGCTGGGGTCATCCATATTGAGATAGTAGAACTCGTCAAGAACGGACTGACCGGGATTTTTGAGTGACGGTATAGAACGGTACAAATCCCAAAGGCACTCAAAATGGTTTTCCATTTCTCGGCCCCCGCGAATGATATAGCCCAGCCGCTCATCTTTGATACCGTCGCAGCCCCCGCCCGGCAGAGGGAGTTCTTCAAAAATCGTAATGTTCTCTCCCGGCATCTGTCCGTCACGGATCAGAAACACCGCCGCCGAAAGACCGGCAAGTCCGCTTCCGACGATATAGGCCTTCCGTTCTGCTACATCCATAGGCTTTCTTGCTTTGAAAATGCTGCGTAATTTCCATTCGTGTAATACATGGTAAAGGCTCCTTTCCTTGATTTGTGACTTGAGTATAAGGCAGAAGCTTTTTTTTCAAAATAGACAGAAAAGCCGGATGTCAAGCGTCGCTTGACATCCGGCTCAAAGTGTAAAAAGATTACGTCTTGCTGTTTTCCTGCTCAAAGCTGCGAAGGGCTTTATGAAAATCTCCTTTGATCAGAAGATTTACCTTTCTCGCAATTGCCTCCGGCTCCTCTTTCAAGCCCTCCCGGATCCATTCCAGTGAAATGGCATTGATCGCCAGCGTATAGAATTTGGCAATAAACTCTTTTTGGTCGTTTGTTACATTCATTCCCACCGCGGCGTCCTCCACCACCTTGATGATATAGGAATACAGGACGCGATTCATGAAGAATTCCACATAACCGCGGCGGATGGAATTGTAGGTGTTTTGCACCAGGGCGCGGTGGTTAAGTACCCACTTCATCATGAGCACATAGCCAAATTCCCAGCTCTCTATATCGCTGTAATCTCTGAGTACCTTGTCCGCTTCTTCCGTAAAGATCCATTCGACAATATCGTAAATATCGCTGAAATAGTAGTAAAAAGACTGTCGGGATACACCGCAGGCTGAAATCAGGTCTTTTACGCTGATTTTTTCCAGAGGCTCTTTTTCCAATAGCTCTATAAGCTGCTTTGCAAAGGTTTCTTTCATATTTGGCATTCGGTTTCCTCCTTGGACGGATCGGAACTATGAGAGGTTTGAGACAACGCTCCTCCCATCCATCACAGTGAAGCTCGGGGCTCTCCGTATTCCCGCTTCATAGCCTCCATAGATATTACCCACTGCTTGCCGTATTTGCAGGCATCCACGCCGTTGACCAGCTTCCCGTAGGCAATCGCCTTGCGCAGCGTGCTTTCGTTCAGTCCCCAAAGCTGGGTGGCGTCGGTAAAGGCCATGAGTCCGTCAAAGGGCGTCTTGACAGTCACACCGTTTTCAAAGAGCTCGTCGCAGGACAGATCGAGATCATCGTTCCAGATGACCCCGCAGCCGCCCACATCGGCCTCCACGTTGGAGAACAATGCCGGGTCATGTTCCAGCGTTTTGAACGGTGCCCATTTTGAAAACAGGGGCTTTACATCATAAATCTTGGTCACGCCCTCCGCAAACTGTACGCTTAGGCGATAGTCCGGCAGAGCGTTGACCGCTTTCACCTTATGGAACATAATATCAACTCCTTACTCAAGGGGAGAAAGGGACTTAAACTCCTGCGTCTCCCACATATGCAGAAGATCGTCTTTGTGGATAGCAGACCATTCCCGTACCATAGCAAGCGCCTTGGGCGGCAGATGCCACTCCAGCAGCTCGTCTGTTTGAATATCAATGGCGGCCATATCTTCGCCGTAAAGGGCATGGATATGAGGCGGGTTATGTTCCGACTGCTGAAAATACATACGAATAATGATCCCGTAGAATCTGGACAATACCGGTATTACTGAAACCTCCTGTTTGTGGTCACTTATATCATATCACGATATCGTGAAATGCCAATTGTTATCCCAAATATATTTTGACTGGATATGAAAGGAAGGCGGGGATTGCTCCCCGCCGCCGATACCTTATGCGTAGATCAGATCGTTGTTCACCACCTCCATGGCTCGAATAAAATACCGTAGGGCATACGGGAATTTACGTTTGTGGACACTGTGTAAGACGAGCCAACAAGGTAACTTGTTAGGAACGAAGTAGTGGTTGAAGCAAGAATCCCACGACTTTAGTGTGGAGTGTCAAGGTATCACGCAAGATGCTATGTCAGAAAAATCTGCGTACTTGATATGGATTTGAAATACGGTACGATATAAATACCAGGAACAAAACAACGATCATGAAGCACAAGAAGGGATAAGAAAATGAAGAAGACGTTTGGATACAGGCATTCTCACTGCGCATGAAAAAGAAATCCCCGGAACGGCAACTGAATTCACAGTCAACCATTCCGGGGTTATCACACCTGATTAGTCAAATACAGGATGCGGAATCTTCTCGATATCGATATTATTGTTTCTATCTTCTTTGATATATGGGAACAACGTAACTTTTGCACGAATTCTCATCTGACAGGTTCCCGGATTACCCCAAAGAACTTCAACTTCCTTACCTTCTACAGCATAATCCTCATCAATTGTACAAATGGAAATCATCTCTCGTGTCTTTGCAGAAAGCATACGGTCAGATGATGCACCGATCAGTTTATCACCATCATAAACTGCATCCATATGGATGGTGGAGCAATTGTTCTTGAAATCATAATCGCCAACCATGTCCATATAATCAACACGTTTTTCAGGATCCATTACTGCAGCCTGAACCTTAAGGATATCTTCCTTATTCCAAATGAGATGAACAGCTGTGTTATGCTTACGCTGAGACTCTGCGAGAAGCGCTTCCTTTCCCATAAAGTCATGATCAAAACGAACAAGATTTCCCCATCCGCAATCATACGGGCTATGATACTGAAGCTCACTTTCTCTCGGAAGGCTACCGGAAAGAATGAACTTATCACCCTCCATCTCAAATCGAATGTTGTAATGTTCTGCAAGCTGGAAGATAGACCCTTCACAGTGCTGATTTACATAGCAGATACGGCCGATTTCCTGAACACCGTACTTTTTATCCATATCAAGAAGTTTCTGATATACATATGGTGCATCTTTTGCTGTGGTGTGGATCTCATATGCAAGTGTTCCTGCCATACCGGCACGAAGAATACGTACTGCTTTTCCATCGATCTTAGCTTCACAGGAATACATGAATCTCAGATCATGAAGATCCTGATGGCAGACCTGTTCAACAACCTCGAGAGAATGAATACCACAAAGCTGAAGAACAGCATAGTTTTCACGTAGATTTTCACACTCAAAGCGGAATGGATTTCCCATCTGCATATTCAGGAAATTCGGATCAACCAGATTGAATGCCAGGTAATCTTCTTCTCCTGTGCGAATGCAGATACCATCAACAAGAACCTTTCCACCATTATCACAGAAGATGACATGGCGTGCTTTTCCAATCGGGAAAGTTTTAAAAGTATTAACCGTACAGCACGTTAAGAGTTTCAAATAATCCTTTCCATGTACTTTGTAAACATTGAAAGGATTGAGTCCTACGTGAAGTGAACATCCGTCATAATATGCCATTTCTTCTACATCCCAGCGGTCGAATGCAAACGGATGAAGCTGCCACTTTCCGTCAGTATCAGCTGTCCAGGAACTTTCCGGACACACAAACACTTTGTTTTTAGGGATCTTACACGGAATCAGTGGGGTTATCTTTACGTCGGGTGTCAGTGTAGTGCTCATAATTAATTCCTCCTAATAATTGGATTCCCAATTTTTGCTATTTTCATTATAGCATTTGTTATGAATAATGCTTATAATGATATTATACTGGTTATACGTTATATGCATAAGGAGAAAAACAATGCAGATACAATATATGCGTGAATTCATTGCATTTCATAAATATGGTAATTTTTCAAAGACAGCCCATAATCTATATATCACACAGCCGGCATTGAGTCGTCACATTGCAGAAATGGAAAAAGAACTTGGGGTAAAGCTTTTAGAACGCAATAAACATTCTGTGTCTTTCACAGAAGCCGGTCTGAAGGTGTACAAACAATTCCGAAAAATAATACAGACATACGATAATATGACGCAAGAACTCTCTGAATATCAGAACGGTGTCAACGGAAAATTGAAACTCGGAATGCTCTACTACACCATTCAGCAGGATTTCGGTGCAATCATACCAAAATTTACAGAGAAATATCCGAATGTAGAAATTAAGAGATTTTCATTTCAACCTCATGAGGGATTTGAAGCATTGATGGAAGAAAAAATCGATATCTGCGTAATACCGAGAAGCAATTATCCGGGAAGTGAAGTCCTGCGGTATTATGACATTATACAAGGAGGTATGGATGTGATGATGTCTATAAAGCACCCATTGGCAGCAAAAAAAGTTCTCACCTTAGAGGATCTGAAGAATGAAATCTGTATTCAACTGCGGGATGATCCCATTTCCAATCATTCCTATAACGAAGCTCTTGCTGTATGCGGATTTACTCCTAATAGCGTGATTTTGACCGATAATATTGATACTGTTCCATTTTTACTCCAGAAAACAAATGCGATTTACATAAAAGCAAAAGGGTTTTCTGTTTCAGGTTTTGAAAACGAAATTACCATGCGAGATATTCTGGAACCGACTCTTAAGGTAACCAAATCTTATGCTTACCGCGCAGATAATACTAATCCACTGGTACTGCTTTTTATAGATATGGTCAAAAAAGTGAGGCTTCGAGCATGATTGTGGGTAGATAGCCCCACCTCACCAACGTTGCTTTTTACAATTTCATATTGAAAAGCCATCCTGGCTCCTATATAGTATCAGCGACCAAACGTCAATTCATATAAGATGGACAAAAATGCGGAATCCGCAAAAATGTCACATGAAGTGTTGACGACCAGTGTGATGCGGGCTACAATGTAAATGGACAAAAATGCGGATTCCGCATTTTTGTATCATTATTAGACAGGGATGATGAAAATGGAAATTCGCAGGAATACCTATCTGAACAAGCTGATTTCCAAGCGTCATAATGGGTTGATTAAGGTCATTACCGGGGTTCGCAGATGCGGAAAATCGTATCTGCTTTTTGAGTTGTTCAGAGAGTATCTCAGGAAGAGCCAGGTTCCGGACGATCATATTATAGAGATGGCTTTTGATGCCTATGAGAATAAAAAGTATCGGGATCCGGAAATATTCTTCCCTTATCTGAACGAACGAATTAACGACCAGGATCAATACTATGTGCTGTTGGACGAGGTGCAGCTTCTCGGAGATTTTGAGTCCATTCTGAATAGCCTGGTGCGAAGGAAAAACGTTGATGTCTATGTGACAGGCAGCAACGCAAAATTTCTTTCCAAAGATATCATTACAGAGTTCCGCGGGCGTGGTGATGAAGTGCATATGTATCCGCTGACATTTGCGGAGTTTATGTCTGTGTATGAGGGTGAGAAAGCGGATGGATGGCGTGATTATGTGCTTTATGGAGGAATCCCGTTAGTACTCACATTTACCACGCCGGATCAGAAGGGCGATTTTCTGAAATCTCTGTTCGAGGAGACGTATATCTCCGATATTATCGGGAGAAATAATGTCAGAAATAAAGTGGAGCTGGAAGAACTTCTGAATATTCTGTCCTCTTCCATCGGCTCTCTGACGAATCCGAGCAAGCTGTGTGCAACTTTTAAGAGCGTAAAACATACGACTATCAGTAAGATGACGATCAAACGCTATATCGATTATCTTGAAGACGCTTTCCTGATTGACAGTGCAATTCGCTACGATATAAAAGGTAAGAAATATATTGATACACCATCCAAGTATTATTTCACGGACCTGGGTCTTCGAAATGCAAGATTAAATTTCCGACAGGTCGAAGAAACACACGCGATGGAGAATATCATTTTCAATGAACTGAAAGTCAGAGGATATAACGTCGATGTAGGCGTCGTTGTGATGAATGAAACAGATCAGACAGGTAAAAAAATAAGAAAGCAACTAGAGATTGATTTTGTCTGCAATAAAGGTTCCAAACGTTACTATATTCAGTCGGCATTTGCTATGCATGATGAAAAGAAAATGCAGCAGGAACAACGTTCTCTGGTCAATACAGGCGATGGGTTCAAGAAAATCATAATCACAAAAGATGCCATAGCACCGCTTTACAATGAAGAAGGTGTGTTGGTGATGAGTGTTTTTGACTTCCTGTTGAATCCTGACAGCATGGATTTATAATCTGGCGACACAAAGCGAGAGTAATAATCCCGGATTGGTCAATGAAAACCTTCATGTCAGAAATTCTGACACGAAAGTGTTCGGTATTTCCCGTTCGGTCTCTCATAATCAGATATGAAGGTATTTCGCATAATTGGGTTCATATTTCTGTTGATATTCCGAATCATCCTTCTTCCAGTTCGCGCTCTGGTTAGTCTGCTCAGATGGCAGACGATCATGTGGATGCTTCAATTCATGACAGAACTACCGGAATTACGGTGGAGTGTAATTTGACAGATATGCAGAAAGAGCTGAGCGATGTAGTGCGGAAGATGATCCGGGCAACAAAGGATGACGGCTACATGTATACTTCATTTACGTACGGAGAATTCCATGGATATAGAAACGGAAGATATTTTACAGATTTTACAAGTGAAGGTTTTGCGAAATTCATGATACAATAAGATCCATGAGAAATGGACATTGTTATGGGGGAATTCACATGATTGATAAGATCGCATATCTATATTTGTCAGATGGAAAAATTTTAAGCTCAAGGTCGAAGGGCAAGGACACATGGTATATTCCGGGAGGAAAACGTGAGGGCACCGAGACGGATATAGAAACGTTGGTTAGAGAAATCAAGGAAGAGTTGTCGGTGAACATCAAACCTGAAACAGCAAAACTCTACGGAGTATTTGAAGCACAGGCCCATGGACATGCCGAGGGAGTAGTTGTTCGCATGACTTGTTACACGGCAGAATTCAAGGGAGAATTAAAAGCAGCTTCAGAAATAGAAGAACTGCGATGGTTGACCAGTTCTGATCAAGATATGATTTCTCCGGTTGATAAGTTGATTTTTTCAGATTTGAAATCGAAGGGATTACTTATGTAACCATCGAGATGCGCAGGCGGTCAATGACTGCGAACTCGGGTAATGGAAAATCCCTCCGCCAAGAATCAGAACGGAGGGATTTTCAGCGGCAAATATAGTGGTGAACAGGCGACAGATAACTTGGAATTACGCTTTAATGCCGGATCATTTTTCCTTTCATGTGGATTCCTGGCTGGCCAGGGCAGATAGGCAGTTTCAGGAGCAGTAGGCTGACTTTATTATGCAATAGCCTGCTAATAAAAAGTCAAGCAGTAAATAAAGAAAATCGTGGAGGGTGAAAATGGGCATAAGAAACCTGGCCGTATTCATTCAGACGGCCTCAGATCTGCACTATGGAGGAATGTAAGATGTTGAATATTGGAACAGAAGCACCGGATTTTACTCTGCCGGACCAGAATGGAGAGATGCACAGCCTTTCGGACTATCGTGGAGAGAAGGTAATTCTGTATTTTTACCCGAAAGACATGACGGCAGGCTGTACCAGGCAGGCCTGTGGGTTTGGCGAGCTGTATCCGCAGTTTCGGGAGAAGGGCGCCGTCGTTCTCGGCGTCAGCAAGGACAGTGTTGCTTCGCATAAGAAATTTGAGGAGAAGTACGGCCTGCCGTTCACTCTGCTTTCGGACCCCGAAAAAGAAGTGATCCAGGCGTACGATGTCTGGAAAGAGAAGAAGAACTACGGCAAGGTCTCGATGGGTGTTGTCCGGACGACCTACCTGATCGATGAGAATGGCATCATTGTGAAAGCCTTCGGTAAGGTGAAGGCTGCCGACAATCCTGCACAGATGCTGGATGAATTGTCATGAGGATCATCATCTCTCCGGCGAAGCAGATGCGGGTGGACACGGATTCCTTTACGTGTACAGAGCTTCCGCCGTTTCTTGAGAAAACAGAAAGACTAATGGTCTGGATCAGGGGTCTTTCCTATGAGCAGCAGAAGATACTCTGGGCCTGTAACGATAAGATCGCCCTTCAGAACTCCGAGCGGTTTCATCATATGGATCTGCGGCAGAATCTCACGCCTGCGATTCTTGCTTATGACGGGATTCAGTACACTTATATGGCACCTGCTGTATTCGAAGATGGTCAGTATGTGTATGTACAGGAGCATCTGCGCATCCTGTCCGGCTTTTATGGTGTCATAAAGCCTCTGGACGGTGTGGTACCGTACCGTTTGGAAATGCAGGCAAAGGTATCATTTGACCAATATAAGAATCTGTATGACTTCTGGGGTGACAGTCTTTATCGGGAAGTGCGGGACGAGAGCGGGATCATCATTAATCTGGCTTCGAAGGAATATTCCAGGTGTCTGGAAAAATATCTGAAGCCTGAGGACCGGTTTATTACCTGTGTTTTCGGTGAGCCGGAGGGAGGCAAGATTGTCCAGAAGGGCGTATATGCTAAAATGGCCAGGGGCGAGATGGTTCGATTTATGGCAGGCATCCATGCCGAAGTCCCGGAGCAGATGAAAACATTTAACTGGAGCGGCTATCATTTTGATCCTGACCGCTCGTCGGATACAGAATTTGTTTTCGTGCGCACAGAAATTCCCGGAAAGAAAGCAGCTAAGAACCATGCAGCTGACAGGGAACACTAGAAATATATCGAAGAGATGTAAACTCCAGCATTACAATCCGGTTATTGATGATGCTGTGCGTGAGATGTTCCATCTGCCGGACAGCTATAAGCTGGTTGCGCAGATGCCTTTCGGTGGTATTGCGGAACTTCCGGGGCCCAAGGATCCGGAAGATATTTCAAAGAGAGTATTTTTTGAAGAATAAAAATCCGGTGAAGATGCGGAGAATCGGTCACCCTGTACTTTGCTGACATTTAATCTTTAATGAAAAAGCGGGCTGTTTTCGAAAGAGGTCAAAAGATCTTTCGAAAACAGCCCGCCATTTTGGTGCGCCCGGCGGCGCACGTTTCTAACCGGTGAAATTCCGGAATCCACCCGGTAGCGGGAAGGATATGGCCGAAGGCATGGTAAAGGCTGATTTCCGTGCCGTCCTGTATCAGCCCCACAACGAGGTTCAGTTTATCGGTCAGTTCCGTCGGCTCGTAAAATTTCATCCCCCGAGGGGGCTTCTGTAAAAGGAAAATTTTTGTTACACCAATAATACCGGCCGTTAATTCATCAGGCATGAAAAGGGGAAGCCAATGATTGCTTATGGTGAATTGTCGGAGGAAGGATGGAAATATGGATGTGAAAATGGAAGAACGTGTGAAGAAATACTGGACACAGCGTTCCCACGATTTTGGAACCGTGCGTAAGAACGAGCTGGGAAATGAAATGGGGCAAAGGTGGCTCCATGAGATCGAACGGTTCCTGCCGGAGCGGAGAAAGCTGGACATTCTGGACGTGGGCACCGGCGTTGGTTTTTTCGCCGTGCTTCTGGCGGAGCAGGGGCATCGTGTGGAGGGAATTGATCTTACCCCTGCCATGCTGGAGGAAGCCCGGATTCTGGCAAAACAGCGGAATCTCGATATCACTTTCCGGGAAATGGACGCTCAGAATTTGGATTATCCCAATGATTCTTTTGATGTGGTCATCAGCCGGAATCTTACATGGACGCTTCCTGATCCGGACAGCGCCTATGCCGAGTGGTTTAGAGTGTTGAAACCCGACGGGGTGCTTTTGAATTTTGATGCGGACTACGCTTCTCATGTGCGCAGCCACAGCATCCAGAACCGAAAGGTTGCCCCGGACAGCCCGTACGGACATGTGGGCATGACGGATGTCTTACAGAAGGAAAATGACGACATTACGCTTTCGATGGACATTGGGAAATCCCGACCGGCGTGGGATGCGCAGCTTTTGACAAGAACAGGCTTTGTGAAATGTCAGATGGACACACAGGTTGGTCAGCGTCTGTTGGGAGAACTGGATCTGACTGCTGCCCCCATGTTTGGGATTGTAGCTCAGAAATAAGAAATCGGAGGCACTTTTGCCATGAAACAGTTTGCAACCTATGAAGAAGAAAATATCCACTATTGGACAAACAGGGCTTCCGGTTACTCCGGGGTCAATCAGGAGGAGCTGGCAACCAGCCAGAAAACGGTATGGCGAGGGCTGATCTCCCGGCGCATTGCCGCCCGGTTTCCCAATACCAACCCGAAGCGGATCCGCGTGTTGGATGTAGGCACCGGCCCGGGTTTCTTCGCCATTATTCTGGCGGAGCTGGGCTATCAGGTGACAGCGGTGGACTATACCGCCTCCATGCTGGAGGAATCGAAGCGCAACGCAGGGGCGCTGGCGGAGAAGATCGATTTCCTGCAGATGAATGCCGAGGAACTGTCCTTCCGGGCGGCTTCCTTTGATGTGCTGGTGACCCGGAACGTCACATGGAATCTGCCAAACCCGGAGAAAGCCTATGCCCATTGGATGCGGGTGCTGAAACCCGGCGGGCTGCTCCTGAATTTTGACGCTAACTGGTACCGCTACCTCTGGGACGAGAATGACCAGGCAGCACACGCACTGGACAGGAAGAACCTTCAGGATTCAGATGTCCGGGACGAAACTGCCGGAACGGATGTGGATGCCATGGAAGCCATCGCCCGTCAGACCCCGCTTTCCAGGATTCATCGCCCTGCGTGGGATCTGGATGTGCTTCGGGGGATGGGAATGCAGGCAAATGCCGATACGGAAATCTGGAAACAGGTCTGGACGAGAGAAGAGCGGATCAACAATGCCTCCACACCTATGTTCCTGGTGGAGGGCTGTAAAGTGGGGGCTGCAATTTGAAAAAATACGTTTTACGCAGATTCTTACAATTGATACCTGTCCTAATTGGCATCACTTTTCTGTCTTTTGCTATGATGCGCGCGGCGGGCAGCGATGCTATTACCGAGCTTTATGGCGATAAGGGTGCGGTGTCACAGGAGATCATTGACGCGAAGCGGGCGGAGCTAGGTCTGGATAAGCCCTTTCTCGTCCAGTACCTTGCCTGGGTGGGCGGTATGATGCGGGGCGATATGGGCGTGAGCTATATATCCGGGAAGGATGTATTTCAGACGTTTATTTCAAAGCTCCCGGCGACGCTGCTCCTTACCGCGCTGTCTATAGCCATGACGGTGGTCATTTCCATTCCGCTGGGGGTTCTGACGGCGGTGCGCCATGATAAGCTAACAGACTACGTTCTGCGTTTTTTCAGCTTCGTGGGAAATTCCCTTCCCAACTTCTTCGTGGCGCTGCTTCTCATGCAGATTTTCTCCATCAAACTGAGAATACTTCCCGTTATTTCCAAGGGATTGAGTATCCAGGGCGCCATGCTGCCTACCCTGACTCTTGCCATTGCCATGTCTGCCAAGTACATGCGGCAGGTGCGGGCTGCGGTGCTGGAGGAGCTGAACAAGGATTACGTCATCGGCGCAAAGGCGAGAGGTGTCCGCAGTTCCGTTATCCTCTGGAAAAGCGTGCTGAAATCCTCCATGCTCACCATCATCACGCTGCTGGCTCTGTCCATCGGAAGTCTTCTGGGCGGTACGGCGATTATTGAGAGTATTTTTATGTGGGATGGCGTGGGGAAGCTGGCGGTGGATGCCATCACCATGCGTGACTATCCCATGATTCAGGCTTATGTGGTCTGGATGGCAATCATCTACGTATTGGTCAATCTGATCACAGACCTGCTTTACCATGCCCTTGATCCGAGAATTCGACTGGGGATGCGTGCGGATGCGTGAAGTTACCATACGGAAGCAGAAAATCAAAAAAGGCAGCGTAAAAATACGTCTTATCGTCTTCGGCACACTCGCTGCGCTGTTAATTGTCTGCTCCCTTTTCTCGGAGTATCTCGCTCCCTATGACCCTTATTTGCAGAATTTGAGCATCGCCAAACAGCCACCCTGTGCGGAGCATCTTCTGGGCACGGACCGCTACGGACGGGATATGCTGTCCCGGGTTATAGTGGGCAGCCGAACCAGTATTTTTTCCACCCTTTTGCTGGTTGCGATCATCACCGCTTTCGGAACCGCCGTGGGCGTGGTCTGCGGCTGGTACGGCAAAGCATTGGATACGGTGCTTATGCGGATTTCCGATCTGTTCCTTGCTTTCCCCGGACTGGTGTTCGCACTGGCGGTAGCGGGTGTGCTGGGAGGTGGATTACAAAATGCCATTATCGCTCTGGCGGTGATTTCCTGGCCCAAATATGCCCGGATCGCCCGGAGTCAGACCCTTGCCCGGAAGGAAACAGTCTGGATGAAGGCGGCAAAGCTCTCCGGTAGCAGCACGGGCAAGATCATTTTCAAGCACATCCTACCCAACATCATCGGTCCGATTCTGGTGACGTCCGTGCTGGATATTGGCACCATGATGATGGAGCTGGCGGCACTGAGTTTCTTAGGGCTGGGTGCGAAACCGCCCATTGCGGAGTGGGGAAGCATGATGAGCGACACCCGGAGCCTGATGACCATCTCTCCCTGGATTACCTTTTCTCCCGGCATCGCGATCTTCCTTTCTGTTATGATCTTCAACCTGCTGGGCGACACAATCCGGGACTACGCAGATCCCAAGGGGAGGTAACGGTATGGCAGAATTGTTGCGATATGACCATGTAGGTATCTCCTATAACGGCTTTCTGGCTGTAAAGGATGTGAGCTTCACCCTGGAGCCCGGTGAAATCCTTGGCATTGCAGGCGAAAGCGGCTGCGGAAAATCCACCCTGATTAAAGCCGCCATGGGTCTGTTGGGCGATGCCGGAATGGTGACCCGGGGCGACATCTGGTACAAGGGAAAAAATCTTCCTGATCTGCCCGCTAAAGAACTTCGCAAACTCAACGGACCGGAATTGGGCATGATCTTCCAGAGCGCGGGCAGCTCCTTCTGCCCCATTCGCACCATCGGCGCACAGCTCTACGAGACGATGACCGAGCATGGAAAGATTTCAAAACAAGAATTTCACCGGCGTGCCATAGAGCTGATGGGCAAGCTGGGTTTTGAAGACGGAGACGGAGAACGGGTGCTGGAGAGCTTCCCCTTTGAGCTGTCCGGCGGAATGCAGCAGCGGGTGGGCATTGCGGCGGCAATGCTCTTAAATCCCGGCATATTGTTCGCGGACGAGCCGACTTCCGCGTTGGATGTGACGGTGCAAAAACAGGTATTGGACGAGATGCTGCTGGTGAGAAAGACTTACGGTACGGCCATGATTTTGGTGACCCACAACATAGGGGTTATCAGGGCCATGGCAGATAAGATACTGGTGATGAAGAACGGGGAAGCCGTAGAGTATGGCGACACCCGTCAGGTACTTGGGAGCCCACAGGCAGAGTATACCCGACAGCTTCTTTCCGCAGTGCCGAGACTACGGAGGAAAGGAGATGGAACCGATTTTAAAAGTTGAAAATCTCACAAAGATCTTTTCCCGCAGCGGGCAGGAGAATTTCACCGCGGTCAGCGGCATTTGCTTTGACCTCCGTCCTGGTGAGTGCTTAGGTATTATCGGTGAAAGCGGAAGCGGCAAGACGACTGCAGTGAATTTGATCACCAGGCTGCTGGATGTCACAGAAGGGAGTATTCTGCTGGAGGGTGCGGAGATTACCCATCTGAAAGGCAAGGAACTTCGTAAGGTCTACCGGAAAATGCAGATGGTGTTCCAGACTCCCACAGATTCCTTTGACCCTCGCCGGACTCTGGGCGACGGCATTGGGGAGAGTCTGCGGAATATCGGAATGTCCCGTAAGGAAACACGCAAGGAAGTGGAGCGGCTTCTGGGGAAGTGCGGGCTTTCTGCTGACTTTGCGGATCGCTATCCCCATCAGGTCAGCGGAGGACAATGCCAGAGAGCGGCCATCGCCCGGGCTCTTGCTGTGAAGCCGGGGATTCTCATCTGTGATGAAGCCACCTCCGCGCTGGATGTGACTGTTCAGAAGGAAATATTGGAACTGCTGAATGAGCTTCGTTCCCAACAGGGAAACAGCTTGTCCATCCTGTTCATCTGCCACGACATCTCTCTTGTGCAGCAGTTCTGTGACCGGGTGCTGGTGATGTATCACGGCGGCATTGTGGAGGAGGGTACTCCCGGCGAAGTCATTCAACATCCCAGGAATGCGTACACTCAGCGCTTGATCGACAGCGTTCTGTAATACTCATTGGTGCCGGGCCAGGTGACTGGCTTCCACATATTACATTTGAAGAAAGGAAATATAAAATGAAAAAGCCGTTTTCCCTGATTATGGCTGCCTGTCTTGTCGTTTCTCTGCTGACTGGCTGCGGCAGCAACACCCCGGCGCAGGCACCTGATGCTGACAGTGGCAGCAATGCTTCCTGGCAGAAAGCCTCCGCAGACAGGAAAGTTATGACCATCGGCGACACCACCTTCAACTCTGAAAACTGGGAGGAAACCGTCGATCCTCATCGCACCTACAACGGCTGGGCCTGCATCCGCTATGGTATCGGTGAGACGCTGGTGCATTACACCGACACCATGGAGCTGGAACCCTGGCTGGCAAAGTCCTGGGAAAATGACGGTAACTGCACCTGGACCATAACCTTGCAGGATAACGTTACCTTCTCCAACGGACGGAAAATGGACGGTGAAGCGGTGAAGCAGTGTCTTGAACATTTGCTTGCGAACCATGACCGAGCCCCCAGTGACACAAAGATCACGGATATCAAGGCGGACGGTCAGGTATTGACCATTACCACCAGCGAGCCTAACCCCGCGCTCATGAACTATCTTGGCGATCCTTACGGCTGCATCATCGATGTGGATGCCAGCGACTTTGATAAAGGGATCGTTGTCGGCACCGGACCCTATGTGGTGGAGGATATGGTCACGGACGATCACCTGACACTGACCAAGAACGAAAACTACTGGAACGGCACTCCCAAGATCGACGAGCTGACCATTCGCACTCTGTCCGACGGCGATACATTGTCCGCCGCTTTACAGGCTGGAGACATTGACGCCGCCTACGGCATGGCATACGAGGCTTACCCCAATTTTGAAAACGACGACTATCAGTTCTCCTCCATTCAGACCTCACGGGCGTTTTTCGTCTCCATGAACATGACCAGCCCCATCATTCAGGACGCGGCTGTTCGGAAAGCCATTGCCATGGGCATCAACAAGGAAGGCTTTGTGAAGACCATGCTGGATGGCCACGGCGTTCCCGCCAATGGCGCATTCCCCAACGGCTTCTCAAATTTTGGCGGGGAGAAGGTTACTACAGAAAACTACGATCCTGAAGGAGCAAAGGAAGTTCTGGAAAAATCCGGCTGGGTGGACACCGACGGCGACGGCATCCGGGAGAAGGACGGCGTGAAGCTGTCCATTCGATGGCTGACCTATCCCAGCCGTCAGGAGCTGCCTCTGCTTGCCGAATCTGTGCAGGCTACCCTGAAGGAGATCGGCATGGATGTGGACATCAACTGTACCGCCAACCGTCGGGATTTCCTTGCTGATATGAACAGCTGGGACATTTATGCCTCCGCTCTAGTCACCGCCCCGTCCGGTGATCCTCAGTATTTCTTTACCACCAGCTGCATGCCCGGTATGAGCTACAACTTTGGCGCCTATGAGAACAAGGAAGTCAGTGCTATGATTGAAGAATTGTCAACCGAGTTCGACACCGCCAAACGGGGTGAGCTGGCCGTACGCCTGCAGCAGGCGATTCTCGATGACAACGCATTTGTCTTCTGCTCCTTTCTGCAAATGAACATGATCTCCAAGAGCAATGTGACGGGTTATACCGCTCACGCCAGCGATTACTATCAGGTCACTGCGGATCTGGATATCAACTAATCTAAGCAAATCTAAGCAAAACATACTTAAGCAAACCATACGCCCCGGTTCAAAGCGAATCGGGGCGTATGGTTATCACTTGGGGATTTATTCTGTTACATAAACACTGTTTTTAAATCCTGCCTCGTGTCATTAACTGGTAAAGCCGGACTGGTATTTCCTGGGTGATACACCCACGGTACGTTTGAACACAGTAATGAAATAGTTATAATCTTTGTATCCACACTGAGAGGCGATTTCAGCCAGAGGAAGACTTCTGTCTTCCAGAAGCTGTTTCGCCTTTTCTATTCTTAAGATCCGGATATGTTCTGCAATCCCTGTACCATAATTCTGTTTTGCGATCTCATATAATTGCGTTCTGCCAATTCCAAATTTTTCAGCGATATCCTTAGCCGTCAGGTCTTCTAGAAAATGAGCCTGAATATATTCGTCAATCTGTACGGGAAGCTCCTGCTTGCGCAGGCTCGCCATGCGCTCCAGACAGAGGTAACTTGCAACTGCCTCCAGAATGTGGGAGGCAGAGGTAATATAAGCCTCTGAGTGAAGCGGCATGGAAAAGCACTCTTTTTTCAGAAGTTCTTTATCCACCTTGTAATTCCTGCACTGTTCTTCGATTATTTTCCATCCCGTTTCATGGGAGGGATAAGCAAATACATGACCAAACAGAAGGTAGCCGATGATAATGTTTCCGAGATATAGCGGTGTGATGCTCTCCGTGAGGCCCGCATGGCAGCGGTAGGTGTATGGGGATCGTTGCTTCGCGGCGCGCAGGCAGGCTTGTCTGTCACATTTTTTACAGTTCTCATATCCTTCTTTATCCGTGCGGACGATCTGGCAGAACGGCGCAATGTGCTCCGGGTAGGAGGCCAGCTCTGTAAACTGATCATCGAAGACAGTAATACGGATTGGCGTGAGCCGGTAAAAATCCTGGAGAAGGGAATTCAGCTTTGTCCGATTGAAAGTAGAAATCATGGTTTCCTTAACCTCGCTTTTAATAACAGATATCATTTATCAATTGGATATTTTGGATATCGGCGAACTTATTTTATTATATCAGCGAACAAATTCAAAGTAAAATGAACAGACTTCTATATAAAACCGGAGCCGGAAAAGCTATGATGAGGATAATAAACCACAGGAAAAAGTTTACAGGAGGAGGTTCTCATGTTAGCAACATTAAATGACGTAATGAAAATAGCAGAAGAAAAAGAAATTGCCGTCGGCTCTTTTAATACACCGAATCTTGAGGCGTTACAGGCAGTGACAGAAGCAGCAGAGGAGCTGGAGCTCCCGGTCATCATTCAGTTCGCGCAGTGCCACGAACCGTGGATCCCATTAGACCTGATCGGACCGATTATGATAGAAGTGGCGAAGAAATCCAAAGTTCCGGTGTGTGTGCATCTGGATCATGGTGAGACTCTGGAATATCTGCAGCAGGCGCTTGATCTGGGCTTTTCTTCGATCATGTACGACGGCTCAACCCTTCCATATGAGGAAAATCTGAAAAATACGAAAAAGGCAGTAGCCATGGCAGCCAGGACAGGCGCGTCCGTGGAAGCCGAGCTGGGTTCCATGGGAAGAAGAGAGTCCGGAGCAGGAGATGATACAGGAGAAGCGGATGAAACCAAGATTTATACCGACCCGGAACAGGCGAAGATATTTGTGGAGGAAAGCGGAATTGATGCGCTGGCATGCTCTTTCGGCACCACACACGGCATTTATCTGACAGAGCCGAAGCTGGACTTTGATGTTGTGAAAAATGTCAGAGCTCTTACGAACAACATTCCGGTAGTCATGCACGGCGGCTCCGGGGTGAGCAGGGAAGATTACGGAAAGGCAGTAAAAGCCGGCGTAAGAAAAGTGAATTATTTCACATATATGGATAAATCAGGCGGAAGCGCGGCCGCGGCCTATCTGAAAACACTGAAATCCGATGAGCCGATTTTCTTCTCATCGATCAGTATGGCAGGACGGGATGCCATGAAAGAAAACGTAAAGGCAGCAATGAAAATGTTTGCGTTGATGGATTAAAGGATTCATGTATTGAAAATTTTTGGATTTAATGGAGGACAGAGTGATGGGAAGAAAAATGACATTTGCGCTGGCGTTCTGTAACAGAGGTTTCATGCCGGGAGAGTTAATCTACGGCGCAAGAGAGGACATGATCAAGGCCGTCACAGACGCAGGCTATGACTATATCGCGATGGATGCGGGGCTTACCCGGTTCGGAGGAATCGAGACAAGGGACGAGGGAATGCTTTATGCAAAATGGTTAAAGGAGCATGAGGGAGAATACGATGGAGTCATCTTCTCTATGCCGATCTTTGCGGATGAGAACGGGGCAATCACTGCGCTGCGGGATGCCGGAGTGCCGATCTTAATGCAGGCATATCCGGATGAGATCGGGAAAATGGATTTTGCCCACCGAAGAGACGCGTTCTGCGGAAAATTCTCAGTTACCGATGTATTCACACAGTATCAGGTACCGTTTACCGTATTGAAGCCACATGTCGTTCATCCGCTTTCTGAGAAATTTCAGGAGAATTTACGTGACTTTGCCGCGATCTGCCGTGTGGTGAATGGAATGAAAAGATTCACGATCGGATGCATCGGGGCGAGAACTACTGCATTCAAGACAACCAGATTTGATGAGATCGGTTTGCAGAAAAACGGCATTACCGTAGAGTGCTTTGATCTTTCAGAACTGATATATAAAGTAAATAACAAATCCGATACGGATGCTGCCGTTCTGGCTAAGAAAGAAAGCCTGATGAAATATGCGGACTTCAGCAAAGTTCCGGAGAAAAACAAGAATACTCTGGCTAAGATATCGGTTGTCATTGACGAATACATCAAAGAGTATCATCTGGATGCGCTGGCGATCCGCTGCTGGAATGAGATGGAGACAATTCTTCGTGTTTGTCCGTGTGTACTCCTTTCGGAGCTGAATGACCGCGGCATTGTGACCTCCTGTGAGATTGATCTGACTTCCGCGATATCCATGCGGGCAATGGCTCTAGCAAGTGAGCAGCCTGCGGCAGTCCTTGACTGGAACAATAACTACGGAGATGATGAGAACAAGGTAATCCTGTTCCACTGCGGCTCGACTGCCCAGAGCCTTATGGTAAAGAAGGGTACGGTTACCGAGCACAAGATGTTTGCGAAAGGGGATCCGGGATCCGGATGGGGAACAAATGAAGGACGCATCCGTCCGATGAAAACAACGCTTTCCAACTGCTTAACCGTAGATGGAAAGGTGGTTATCTACGCCACAGAGGCAGAATTCACCGATGATCCGATCGAGGATGCATACTTCGGATGTGCGGGCGTCTGTGCCATAGATAATATGCAGGATAAAATGATTAAGCTTGCGAAGGGCGGCTTCAAGCACCATACCTGTGTAGGTGTCGGCCATATGAAGGAGGTTTTAAAAGAGGCTTTCACTACATATCTCGGTTATGAGTGGGTTGACATTGATCAGTAAAAGCTATGCCTTGCTGGAGGGACACCACAATATGTATAAGTCCGCAGATCAAGATAGCCGTTTCGCAGCGGCCGTGCCGGTGATTTTCCCGCCCGCTGGCAGGCAGTCTTCCCGTGTGCCGGAAACGCTGCGATTGGACGAATACAGGATTGGTTTGTATGATTGAGGAAATAGTATGAAGATAGCAGGATTAGACATCGGAACTACCGGATGCAAGTGTACGGTATTCGATGATCAGGGAAAGTATCTGGCGAAAGCCTGTCGCGATTACCCGGTGACGCGCGCGGTCACCGGTCATGAGATTGACGCTGCGGCCATTATGGACGCCGTGTATGCATCCATTCGGGAGATGGCTGAAAAGTACCCGGATATTGCGGGTATCGGTGTGACAAGCTTTGGAGAGACGTTCGTCTGTGTGGATGAGGCGGGAAATCCGCTTCATCCGGCAATGCTGTATACAGATCCAAGAGGGCAGGAAGAGTGTCAGGAACTGATCGAGAAGCTCGGCGGGCATAATATTGCGCATATTACAGGACTGAGACCCCATGAGATGTATAGCATTTCGAAGATGATGTGGATTAAAAAACACTGTCCGGAGATTTATGCTTCAACCAGGAGAATCCTCCTGATGGGAGACTATGTGGTTTATCATCTGACCGGAAAGGCGCAGATTGACTATTCTCTTGCCACCCGCACGATGGCCTTCGATATAAAAAATCTTTGCTGGAGCAGGGATATATTTGAGGCGGCAGACATTGACAGCAATCTGATGTCTGAACCGGTACCTTCGGGCACCATAGCAGGAGTGATCACACAGAAATCCGCACAGATGACGGGCTTGTCGACGGATACGAAAATCGTATCCGTCAGCCATGATCAGGTGGCTGCGGCAGTCGGAGCAGGAGCATTTGACGGGACGGTTGCGGTTGACGGAGCCGGAACGGTGGAGTGTCTGACTCCGATTTACGATGAACTGCCGGACATTGATGTGATGTATGAGGGATATTTTTCCGTTGTACCGTATGTCATACCGGGAAAATACGTGGCTTATGCATTTTCGTATACCGGCGGTGCGCTGATGCAGTGGTGTGTAGAGACCATTGCGAAAGAGGAGAAGAAGCTGGCAGGGGAACAGGGAATTTCTGTAAATGAATACCTGGAAAAAATGTATGATGGCCTTCATCATGAGGAACCGAGCGGATTGCTGGTTCTGCCGCATTTTGCGGGAGCCGCGACACCATATATGGACACGGGTTCAAAGGGCGCGGTATTGGGGCTCACAACGGCCACTACCGCAGCAGACATCTACCGCGGCTGTATGGAGGGCGTGGTTTATGAAATGTACCTGAACCTGCAGGCACTGAAGCATTCCGGAATTCATTTTCAGAAATTACATGCGACAGGCGGCGGCGCGCACTCTGCTGTCTGGATGCAGATGAAGGCGGATATGCTGAACCTTCCGATGACGGCATTGAAAACTGCAGATGCGGGAACGGTTGGAAGCGCCATGCTGACAGGAGTGGCGATCGGCCTGTTTTCTGATCTTGCGGATGCGGCTGCTCACATGGTAGAAGAAACCGTGACTTATGTACCGAGAAAAGAGATGCATGAGAGATATCAGAAGATATATGAGAGATATCGACAGGTATATCATGCAGTCAGACCATTGATGTAGGAGCGGATAAGAATGAATCCATATATCGGACATGATTCCCAGCTCTATGGGATTGAAGAACACCGTCTGTCAGGCGGAAAGGGCGATGGAATGCGCCTGTTTGAGGTGAATAACGGAAAGGGACTGGAGCTTGTCATTTCTCCTGACCGAAATGGGGATATTACAAGACTCCGGTTCAAAGGAATTAATATGAGTTATATGTCTCCGTGCGGCTATGTGGCACCGGCCTACTATGACCGTACAGGCAGTAACTGGCTGTCCTCTTTTACCGCCGGATTTCTTACCACCTGCGGGCTGCAGGCAGTAGGGAGCCCGTGTACGGACGAGGGAGAAGAACTGCCTCTGCACGGGTCCATAGCGAATTCCCCCTGTGAGCAGGCATATTTTTTTGAAAAGGGCGGAGAGTTGATCGTTCATACGGTGACAAAGGATGAGCAGATTTTCGGCAGAAAACTGAGACTGGAACGGGAGATCCGCGTGTCCACGGAAACGAATGAGTTTGAGATCTGCGATAGTATCACAAATACCGGTGACAGGGTGGAGCCGATGGAAGTTCTGTATCATATGAACATGGGTTATCCGCTTCTGGACGAGGACAGTGTGATTACGATTCCATCTGTGGAAGTGAAGCCGAGGGACGCTCATGCAGCGGATGATATTGCAAACTGGATGCATATGGAGAAGCCGACAGCAGGGTATCAGGAGCGCTGTTATTATCACAAATTTTCAGATGAGAACGGAATCGCGGAAATCTACCAGCCAAAATTGCATGCGGGACTCCGCATCAGCTTTGACGCATCGGAGCTTGACGGCTTTGTAGAGTGGAAGATGATGGGCGTCAGAGATTACGTGCTGGGACTGGAATGTGGAAATTGTTATCCGGATGGCAGAGATGTCATGAGAAAAAACGGGATGCTGAAATTCCTGCAGCCGGGCGAGAAGAAAATCTACCATGTGAAGGTTCGCATGATTGAAGATTGATTGTTTATTGCGACGAACTATGTGAGGGTGCTGAAAATGGAAAGCATCGAATAACAGCAGGTGAGGTCCCGGAAAGCAGAAAATTACTTTCCGGGGTCTTTTTTGTATTCTTTTGGTGTCATATGGTAGTGCTCATAAAATAATTCATGAATTTGCGGAGAAAAACACTGCGCTTGCCAAAAATCTGTACAACGCCGCGCTGTTTCGGATCCGTCAGGTATTTTGTGGATGGGACAAAACCTCCCGTACCGACAACGAAAAGGAAGTCTTCAGGGAAATTGAGACGGTCAGACAAGCTTATCCCAAATTGAAAGTGAAACGGGTTTTGTCTTACACAATCCTTGAAAAAATCATGCGGATTACCGGCAATCCGGATTTCTTCTCAGGGCTTCCGATGCAAACAGCACAGGCTGTTGTCCGGAAAGCATGCGATGACTTTCGCAGCTGGCTGAAGGCTTTAAAGGATTATAAGAAGAATCCTTCCCGCTATCTGGGAAAGCCGCGAATGCCAAAATACTGTAAATCCGCATGCAAATCCTTTGAAGTAACAAATCAGGACGCCGTTCTGTATCGCAGTTCAGCGACCTCTTCTTCCGCTGTCATCAAGTTTCCGGGCATCTCCAAACAGGAGAAGGTGATGATCTCGGGTCTCCCGTCATACGAAGATCTTCGTCAGGTCACCGTAAAGCCTTATTACGGGAAATACATCCTCACTTATGTTTTTGAAAACGGGGCTCCTCCCTGTTATCCCGACCTACCTGAAATGGCAGGCGTCGATTTCGGGACCGGCAACATCGCGGCTTTAGCATGCACAGACGGCTCGTCTGTCGTATTCAAGGGCGGTGTTGTGAAATCCAGAAACCAGCTTTTTGCCCAAAAGAGGGCCGCGGCTGTTTCTTCCATCACAAAAGGAACATATTGGAAACACGCACAGTCTAAACATCTGGATCTTCTGTCCATAAAACATGACTGTCAAACCAGGGATTCTCTGCATAAGATCAGCACAGCGATCGTGCACTGGTGTATTGCCCACCGTGTCGGAGTTCTTGTCCTGGGAGTCAACAGGTTCTGGAGCTCCATTCAGACAATCGTCCGGTTTCTGAAGAGCTGAAATCCTATATGGACGAGCTTGCAGGTCAGACGGATAAGCTGTCGGTGATCATATCGGATGAAAAATCAGAAGACACCCCCGTTTGTCCGGATTCTGCAGGAGGATCATTACCCGACCGGCCTTGCATTCCATGGCGTGCCGGGCGGACATGAGTTCACCTCTTTTGTTCTCGGGCTCTACAACGCATCCGGGCCGGGACAGGCGATCGATCCGGAGCTTCGGGAAAAGATCGCCGGGATAAAACGCGACATACACATGCAGATCCTGGTGTCTCTTTCCTGCACCATGTGCCCGGAGCTGGTAACTGCTGCGCAGAGGATCGCGTCGCTTAACCCGCTTGTCAGTGCCGAAGTGTATGATCTCAATCACTTCGGAGAGTTAAAGCAAAAATATAATGTGATGAGCGTCCCCTGCCTTGTCATAAATGCTGGAGAGGAGATTCTCTTCGGTAAGAAAAACATTCCGCAGCTGCTGAATGAGCTGTAGAAATCGTTCTTTGACAGTGCTTTGTCGGGCAGCTGCTGTGCCCCGGTTCCAGCGGTGCACAGGCTGTCCGGGCTCTATTCCATAGGAAACTATACTGCGCATCAGATGAATCGGGGAACGTCTCTACATTATAACCAAAACATATGTTGCCTTCTTGTCTAAAATTACTGAAATGATACTATTTGCACTGCATTGCATTGACAGTATACGCAGGACATGCTATTGTATAAAACGTCAAGTGTAAAGGTTTACACATCATAAAAATTATAAAAAACATACAGTTTCGTCGGGCGCCTACTGTACGTTTTTTTTGCACAGGATGTGTAAAGGTTTACACAATGGACAACATTGTATACCCGGCAAACAGGTTATTTTTTTCACACAATGTGAAAAGGTTTACAGGAGGAGGGAAACGTATGAAAACAAAGAAGGTATTAGCAAGTCTTATAGCTGTAACAGCTGCAGCATCCATGATCGCCGGATGTGGTTCATCCGCAACCACGAGCTCTGGATCTTCTGTTTCTGCAGCAAGTTCTTCTTCGAAGGCAAGTACCACATCTGCATCTTCTAAAGCGGATGACAGTACAGCTGCCGCAAAGGGACAGGGGGATGCATCTACTGCTAAGATTGTTATCTGGAGCCCTGCGGATGAACCGGGTATCGAATCCTGGTGGGTAGACAGAATTACAGCATGGAATAAGGATCATCCGGATCTTCAGATTGCAAGACAGCCAATTGACCGTGCTGACTCTTATGCATATGAGAACAAGATCACAACAGCAACTACTTCCGGAGATCTGCCGGATATCCTCTATGTTGATGGCCCGACCGTTTCCTACTACGCGGCAAACGACATAATCATTCCGATTGATGATGTATATTCTGAAGAAGATAAGAAAGATTTCATGCCATCTTCCATTCAGCAGAATACTTATGATAATCATCTCTACGCGATCGGTCCGACAGAGTCTTCCGTAGCTCTCTACTATAACAAAGATTATCTGGATGCTGCAGGCATTGAGTATCCGTCAGATACTGATATCAGCAAGGCGTGGACATGGGATCAGTTCTATGAGAATGCAAAGAAATTAACAACCTCAGATTATGTAGGAACAAATATCATCATGGATAAGGGCGAAGGTTTGATCTACGCGCTGGAGCCATTCTTCTATGAGGCTGGAGCAAACTTCGTTAATGAAGACGGCTCTTCAGCAGAAGGATATGTAAACAGTGATGCTTCCGTTGATACCCTGAACTATCTCAACAAATTCATTCAGGAGGGCATTGCCAATATCGATCCTGTTAAGGATGAGTTCCTGAATGGCAAATGCGCTACAATGCTTGGTGGCTCCTGGAACGTCGCGGATCTTGAAGCATCCGATCTTAACTGGGGTGTTTCCTTCTATCCTGTAGCTAACGATGGAACTGCCAAGTCCCCAACAGGTGACTGGACTGCAGCCATAACAAAAGATTGCGATGATGTTGAAGGCGCGCAGGAAGTCCTGAAATACCTCATGAACACAGACAATATCGCTGCGTATGCAAGTGCAATCGCTAAACCGGCTTCCCGTACTTCTGCTTATGATAAGATGGACGGCTGGGATGAAGGCGCGAGAAAACTCTTCAAGTGGCAGCTTGAGAACACAGGAACAGCTCGTCCTACAACACCGTCATATTCTATTCTGTCTCAGGGATTCGCAACTGCAGCTCTTAACGTATTCGCAGGTGCTGATGCAAAATCCGAGCTCGATACGGTAGCTTCTGATTTCGATGAAGATTATAAGACCTATTACGCACAGTAATAGCTGAAGGAAAACCATAAATCGGGAGCCGCATTTTGCGGTTCCCGTACTGCTTTAGGAGAATTGTATGACTAAAAAGAATCGTTCCAATTTATTTGGCGGGTATATCCTGTCCGGACCGGCAGTTATTCTCTTGGCTGCGTTCTTGATTGTCCCGATTTTTCTGACAATTTACTATTCCTTTTTCACCTATCAGGTCATGCGACCGGATAGAATCATTTTCAGTGGCATCAAGAACTATACAAAACTTTTTGCCGATGAGAATTTCTGGGCAGCACTTAAGAACACCTTTTATTTTACAGTTTGTGTAGTACCTTTCCAGTGTATCCTTGCTCTGGCATTGGCTATGCTGGTCAGCTCCAAGAAAAAAGGCGTTTCGATTTTCCGCACCATGTACTTCAGTCCACAGGTTACTTCTATGGTAGTTATCGCCATACTCTGGGTTATCCTTTACAACTCCAACGCCTCCACCGGACTGATCAATGCGTTTATTGGCAAGTTTGGCCTTGGACCGGTCAATTTCCTGAATGATCCCAAAACTGCTATGAATTCTATCATCTTCATGTCAGCTTGGCAGGGTGCCGGCTATCAGATGATGATTTTTCTTGCCGGAATCAATCAGATTCCCAGTGAACAATATGAAGCGGCATCTATCGATGGAGCAAACAAGTGGGAACAGTTTCTCTATGTAACACTTCCGGGACTGAAAAACACAATCAAATATGTTCTGATGATCACGATGATTCAGGCTATGAAGCTGTTCACTCAGCCATATATCATGACTCACGGTGGCCCTCAGAATAAGACAAAGACACTGGTTTACTTTATATATGAGCAGGGTTTCCAGAAAGGTAACTTCGGATACGCATGTTCCGTGGCTTCTATTTTCTTTTTTATTGTTGTAGCACTTTCCATGATTGTTAAGAAACTTACCAGGACCAATTAAGGAGGAAACGATGAGTAAAAGTATGAGAAAAAATAAGACCATCACAAATATCCTCTTTTATGTTGGCAATACTCTGATCGGTCTGATCTTTGTATCTCCACTTCTGTGGATGGTCGCAGCTTCCTTTAAACCGGAGCTGGAGATCTTCTCCAATATTAACTCCATTAAAACCTTTATTCCGCAGCACTTTACGGTTAACAATTATCTGGAAGTATTTAACCGGCTGAATATCCCTCAGATCCTTATCAATACCTTTAGTTACATAGCAATTGTCCTTTTCGGAGATCTGCTGTTTGGTTCCATGGCAGGTTATGCATTGGCAAAGCTTAAATTTAAAGGCCGCGGGTTGCTTCTGACAATTGTCATTGCGTTGATGTCCATGCCGATCGAGGCGATTCTTCTTCCGCTTTACATTGAGATGGCTAAGATCGGATGGGTGAATACACTTCAAGGACTGGCAGTTCCGTTCATGATGAACTGCTTTTCCATCTACATGTTCTACAGCTACTTCCTGGATATCCCGGATGCTCTGATCGAAGCGGCTGCCATAGATGGATGCGGCCCGATCAGAACCTACTTCCAGGCCGTACTTCCGCTTGCAAAGACAGTATTCGCAACCGTATTTATTCTGGATTTTGTTGCGAGATGGAACGATTTCATGTGGCCATTCCTTATTACAACGGGAGCGGAAAAGAGAACAGTACAGCTGGCTGTGCAGACGTTCTTCGGTACACAGCCGATTCACTACGGTGCTATTATGGCAGCGCTGACACTCGCTTCTATTCCAATGCTGATCATCTACATTTTCATGCAAAAGTATTATGTCGAGGGTATTGCATCGAGTGGTATTAAAGGATAAATTATAGTTATCGTTCAACGTTTTGAGATTAGCCCCTCAACGAAGAGAGGATAACTATAATCTGATCTCCGACTGTATAAAAGCTGTCGCGATAGGAGAAATATCACGGGCAGAACGTTTTGAACATCAGAGACTGATGATTTTTGCGGGATGACGCCGGGTAAATTCAACGTCGGTGCATCTGGTCCGGCAAATAGTGAATGATCTGCCGGTTAGACACTGAGGTAAGGGATATGTCAGGTATTCAGGATGTCGCCAAAAGGGCTGGCGTAAGTATAGGAACCGTCTCCAGGGTTCTCAATAAAAGCGGTTACGCTTCAGAGGAATCCCGGGAAAAAGTGGAAGCAGCTGTCAGAGAATTGAATTACAGACCTAATCAGGTCGCTCGTAATCTTCTGCATAAAAAGACGCAGACAGTTGCCATGGTGGTTCCGGAAGTAGCCAATCCCTTTTTTGCGCAGCTGATAGCTGCATGTGAACGTGAACTGAGAACACAGGGCTATAAGACATTGATATGTGCCACGAACGGCCATAAATCCAATGAGCAGCTCTATCTGGATATGCTGAGCAGGAATCTTGTAGATGGTATTCTGACTTGTACCCATTCGCTTCAGACCGCAAAATATCAGGAGGCTCAGGGAGCCATTGTTTCCTTTGACACGATCCATGTACCCGGTCAGATCACCCGAATTCGTGTCGATCATAAGAAGGGCGGTGAGCTTGCGGCCAGGGAACTGATCCGTTGTGGCTGTCGAAAAGTTCTGCAGTTTCGAGACAGGAAGCCAATAGAACATTTTCCGTTTATTGAGCGCCACGAAGTTTTTGAAAGGGTTATGAATGAAGCGGGTATCGAATGTATCAATGTAATTGTAAAATGGAATGAATTCGAGGATTGTTATCTGCAGGACCTCGTGAGAGACTGCTATGAGAAATATCCCGATGTAGATGGCGTCTTCGGCACAGATCCATCCATCGTGCATTACATGCGTTATGTCATGCTGCATGGAATTCGTATCCCGCAGGATATCCGGTTCGTTGCATATGACGGAAGTATGGTCCGAGACATGGCTTTTCCAACTTTGACAGCAATTAAACAACCTATCAATGAGCTGGCAAAACGCGGTGTGGAGGCACTTCTTGCCAAAATCCGCGGTGAAATCCTGCCGGAAGATGATGTCATCCTTCCTGTAGAATTCATCCGGGGAATGACTACCATGACCGATGCTGAACTTGCAGAATTTCTTGCCGATCAAAGATGAAATAACAATAACTGAGGGGCTGCTATATATAGGAATTCTATATGTGGCAGCCTTTTTTAAGAAACGAGTAAAAACACATGGAAAATCCAAATGAGAAAAAACCAAATATCGTTTTGAGGGTAGCAGAGAAAGCTGCATATCTCTTAGGCTTGAATCTGCTGACGCTTTTGTGTATTCTACCGATTTTTACAGCGGGTTCTTCACTGTCAGCTATGGATTACTGCTCCCTGAAACTGGTTCGTAATGAAGAAGGCAATCTGTTACAGGATTTCATTAAATCATTTAAAAACAACCTCAAACAGGGGATTCAGCTCACGATTTTTTATCTGATTCTTTTTTTGATATTAGGACTCAACTTCTATCTGAGTCTTCGGACAGGCAGCACGGGAACAATCAGACTTGCCGCCGTGATTGCAGCTTGTCTTATCTCCCTTCATTCTATCTATACGTTTGCCGGTTTGTCCAGATATGAAGGCAGCCTTAAAACAACCTTAAAGAATGGGATGGTCCTGGCTGTATATCACTTGCCGCAGAGTCTGTTGATCTTGTTTCTTGTGAGCAGTCTGGTTCTGCTTCTGATATCTTTCCCGATATATCTCTTTCCGTTCTTTCTGATGTTTGGTCTCAGTCTTCCCGGATACATAATCATGGGGATCATTTCGGGAGTCTTTAAGAAAGAAGAGACAACTTAAAAATCTGTCTGCCCGACGGAATTCGAGGATCATGAAAACAGATATGCGGATTTTAAGGCAGCTGCTGCGCTCCCATTTTCGGCGGTGCGCAGGCTGTCCGGGCTCTATTCCATGTCCGGGCCCTATTCCATAGGAAACAACTCCTTTACACTCCGCTGATAATAGTCCGAGAGACGCATCGCCACATAGACATTCGGGCATTGTGTTCCGTTTTCATACCGGTAGAGCGTTTTCGGGTCAAGCTGGAGATCCTCAGCGGCCCTGGTTCGGGAAAGACCGGTGGATTTTCGGACTTCCAACAGGTTGTTCGGTTTTTTGAGCATAATGCAACACCTCATTCTTGAAATTCTGACGGATTTATCATCATACTTGAAATTCTGACGGATTTATCCTTTTGGCAGAGTGCCGCGTCCATAGCATGTGAAGCGGCACATGCATGCGGATGAATGCTGAAACGGACCCGGCTTTTCCCCTTTCGGTGTGTCAAGTTACCGGATGGCACGGCAGACCCTTCCGAAGATGCGGAAGGAATCACGGTCAAGATGAACCGGAATCGGCTCGTACTTCTGGTTCAGGGAAATCAGGAAGGTTCCTTCATCGTCGTTCTTCAGCTTCTTGATATAGGCATTGTCGTTCAGCGAGAAGATCCCGATTTCTCCATCCGTCAACGTTTCCTGCCGGTGCACGTAAACCATGTCGTGATCATGGAAAACCGGTTCCATACTATCCCCGTGGATCGTAACGGCAAAGTCGGCATCCCCCGCTTCCGTGGCGGGTACCTCGATGGTCGTGTAATAATCGGAATCGAGAAAATCTCCGCGACCGGCGGACACCCTTGCGTCGTAGAGGCGCAGCCGGATCATGGAAGGGCTGTCGGAAGGAGCCGGCGGGTACGGTATTACATTTGATTTCCTGGCGTAGCTGACCGGATGAGTCAGAAGATCAATGTAGGAGAGCGCCTTCTGCTTTCCCTCGTCGTTCAGCATGGTCAGCGGGTTATTCGGGTTGCTGCCGAAGTATTCCTCGAGACAGTCCGGAATCTTCAGGATCCGGCACACATGCAGGAAAATCCGCGCGGAGATCTCATTCCTTCCGGTTTCCCAGGCGGAAACACTTTTGGAGCTGACATCAATGCCGTCTTCCTGAAGTCTGTCCGCAAGTTCAATCTGTGACATGTGCGCTTTCTTCCGGTAGGAAGTGATGATTGCGCCGATATTCTCCATGTTACACCTCTTTCTTTTGTTTTCCCGGTTTTGAAATCTCTCAGTTTATCGCGGAGACTGCCGACAGACAGTCTGTTTCTTATGTCTACATAGTATCACCATTCCTCACAAATAGCAAGCGAAAATCTATCCATAAAAGAAAAACGGGCCGAAACGACCATTTATTTCCACTCAAAATAGTGCTATATTGGCTGTGCAGGGCAACAGGTATGCCGTTATATTGGATGTACAGAGAAAAAGCGATGCTATTATACGGATCGGTAGTTTTCTTTCCCGGTAATAGGACCGGGAAAAGACAGGGGGAGTGAGAAAAGGTGTCAGATCGGATTATTCTGCATGTGGACTGCAATTGTTTTTACGCATCAGTGGAGATGCTGTATCATCCGGAGCTTGCCGGAAAGCCGCTGGCCGTCGGAGGGGATCCGGAGGAGCGGCACGGCATTGTCCTTACCGCAAACTACATTGCGAAGCGGCAGGGAGTGAAGACCGGCATGGCGCTCTGGCAGGCGAGGCAGTGCTGCCCGAATCTTGTCTTTGTTCCGCCGAGAATGTATCTCTATCTTCGTTTTTCCCGGATGGCGAGAGCTATTTATCAGGAATACTCCGACAAGGTGGAGAGTTTTGGACTGGATGAATGCTGGATCGATCTGACAGAGAGCTGTGCGATTCTGGGAGATCACACGAGGACGATTGAAAACGGATACCGGATCGCTCAGGAGATAAGCAGAAGGATTCGCAGGGAACTCGGCATTACGGTCAGCATCGGCGTCTCCTGGAACAAGATTTACGCGAAGCTCGGCAGCGACTACAAGAAGCCGGATGCCATTACGGTTTTTAACCGTGATAATTACAGGAAGCTGATCGATCCTCTCCCGGTGTCGGATCTCCTGTATGTCGGGAGAAGGACCGGTCAGAAGCTCGCAAAGTATGGCATACGCACGATCGGACAGCTTGCAGAAGCAGATCCGCATTATCTTCAGAACTGGTTTGGAAAGATCGGCGCAATGCTTTCCGTATTTGCCCGGGGGCAGGATCAGACGCCGGTGAACAATGTCGGGATCGAGGCACCGGTCAAGAGCGTCGGGAACAGCACAACCACGCCCCGTGATCTCGTGAATAATGAGGATGTCCGGCTGGTACTGTATCTGTTATCGGAGAGCGTATCGGAGCGGCTCCGGAAGAATCATTTTGAGGGACAGGTGGTTTCCGTTTACGTTCGGGATAAGGATCTCTGGGGATACCATCAGCAGAAAAAGCTGGCGGTGCCCACCAATATCTCCGGCGAAATAGAGGAGGCGGCTTTTTTGGTTTTCCAGCGCCTGTACCGCTGGGAGAAGCCGATCCGGAGTATCGGAATCAGCGTCGGTGATCTGAAACCGGAGAACGGGCCGCGGCAGCTTTCTCTGTTTGTGAACGAGAAATCCCGCGAGCGGCAGATGCGGGCGGACCGCATGGTCTCCGATATCCGCAGCCGCTATGGATATGCCGCGGTGCAGCGGGGAATCATGCACGAGGACCGGTATTTGTCTTCACTGGATGCGACTGCAGAGGACCACATGATTCATCCGCATTCGTATTTTGAGAACGGGAACCGGACCGGATATGAGGCCGTTCTTGTTGCGGAAGGCAGGTGATCAGAGTGGGTGTTTATGATTATCATCATGATTCGGGGCGCTCGGACCGTCCGGAGGCGCGCTGTGACGTGCCGCTTGCGGAAAATGTGCAGGAAACGTCCGACGTCAGCCCATACAAAGCATACGTTGAGGTTATCGCGGATTTTTCCTCTGACGGGAGAATGAAGCCGCTCCGCATCATATGGGAGGACGGTCACAGATACGATATTGACAGTATTCTCCGCGTGGACCGGTGTGCCAGTCTCAAGGCGGGAGGCGCGGGGATCCGGTATGTCTGCCGGATTCTTGGACAGAGAGTTGAATTGTACTATGAGGAGAACGGCTTCTGGTTTGTGAACCGGAAGACAGTGGAAGTATAGGAGGGTTTTCCGGTCTGCGGAAGTTTCCTGCGTCTCCGAATCGGTCAGAGTGTCAGGAAAAAGTGATATTGGGTTATTTTAGGTTGTCTTTTTCTGCTGCTTTCCATTATAATCAGAAGGTAGGCGTATATAATTAAAGACGGCAGAAAACTACAGGACAGATGTGAAAATAAAATACGGGAGGAAACTGCATGATTGCCTGGATTGTCACTGGTGTGATTGTATTAATCGTATTAATTATTGTGTTTTTTTTGATTGGCACGTATAACGGGCTGGTGAAGAGCAGAAACCAGGTGGAGGAAGCGTTTTCCACCATGGATGTATACCTGAAGAAGAGATATGACCTGATTCCAAATCTCGTTGAGACGGTCAAGGGCTATGCGGCGCATGAGAAGGCAACGCTGGAAAAGGTGATCCAGGCCAGAAACACAGCCGCACGGGCGAAGGATGCGGCAGATGTCATTCGAAGCAATGAAGCGCTGGGCCAGAGTCTGCGCGGTATTTTCGCTATCGCGGAGAATTATCCGGATCTTAAGGCCAATGCGAATTTTATGGAGCTTCAGCAGCAGCTCCGGCAGGTGGAGGAGGATATCGCCAACGCCCGCAAGTATTATAACGGATGTGTAAAGCTTTATAATGATAAGACGATGATGTTCCCGTCCAACCTTGTAGCGGGAATGTTCGGTTTCCGGAAGGCTTCTATGTACGAGGTAGGAGATACCGCGGAGCGTGAGAATGTGAAGGTTTCTTTCTGAGGCGCTGATTGATATGGCATCGCGACAGTGCGGCAGTCTGCTTACTGTGGCATTGCGACAGTGAGGCAGTCTGCTTACTGTGGCATCGCGACAGTGCGGCAGCCTGCTTACTGTGGCAGAACGACAGTGCGGAAACCTGCTTACTGTGGCATGTCAGGTTTGCCGGGATGGCGGTTCGGCTGTTTTGTCCGGCTGCATGACAGTCCGATGTATATTTGACAGTCAGATGAGATGACAGGAGGGTCAGATTTATGCGTATTCTGCCTGCAATCAGAAAATGGGCACATACCTGGGCTGTGATGCTGGCGGTCTTTGCTTTGCTGTTTGTCCCGGCGGTTCCGGTTCATGCAGAGGAGGAAACATCAGCAGATATCTCCGCATCATCGGATCATGCCGCGGAGACATCCGCGGCGTCTGCCGATGCGTCGGAAGATATCATCGCGCAGGAGACGGACTATTATATCAAATCTCTGTTTGTGGATATCACGGTGCGGGAGGACAACGTTTTTGACGTCACAGAGACTTGTGTCTACGATTTTATACAGCCGCATCACGGCCCGGTGAGGGAGATTCCGGAAAATCATTACCGGTATTATGCGGATGGAACGAACTGTTATGTGATTGCGCGCGTTTCGGATTTTCAGGTGACAAGTCCGGACGCGAATACCGACGTCAGCAAAGAGAACGGCGCATATTATATCGGTTCGTCCGATGAGACCTACACGGGAGAGCACACCTATGTGATGAGCTATACCTACAGCATCACGAGTCCGGACCCGCTGGAGGATGCCGATGAGCTGTACTATAATATTGTCGGTACGGGATGGGCATGCCCGATCGAATCGGTTTCCTGGAAGATCACGATGCCGTCTTCTTTTGATGCCGGAAAAATCGGCTATTCTGTCGGAACTTCCGGAAATGCAGGATATAATCCGGATCAGCTGACCTCGTCTGTCAACGGGCTTGTGATCAGCGGTTCCTATAATACGGCACTGTATCCCTACGAGGGAATTACGATCCGCTGTGAACTCCCGGAGGGATATTTTGTGTTTCATTCGCACAGAACGGCGGCGTGGACCGCGATCGTGATTCTGCTGCTGATTCCACTGATTGCTGTTCTGTGGAACTGGAAGCGCAGCGGACGGCGCGCGGTGCCGGTTGTGAATTTTTATCCGCCGAAGGGTATGAATCCACTGGATGTCGAAGAAATATGGAACGGCACAACGGAACATAAGGTGGCTCTGATTCCGTATCTGGCTGACCGGGGCTATTTCACGATCGAGGAGCCGAAAAAAGGTAAGGTCCGCTTCAGGCTTCAGAATAATGATTTCACGGCATTGAAAAAAGATGAGAGGGCGTTTCTCGAGGGAATGTTCCCAGGCAAGAGAGAAATCGGGACGGTCTCCTCTGTCAATGATCTGGAATATAAGTTCAACAGGACGCTGGACAGGGTCGGCGAAATGCACAAAGAAAGTGCTGCAAGGCAGATCCGCGGCAGGAACTTGAGAGGACTGATGTATCTTCTCGCATTCGTCGAGATGACGCTCTGCCCGGCTGTTTACACGGCCTATGTGGTCTATATGGATGACATGGGCAGCGCCGTATGGTTCGGCATGATCGCTGTGGCTGTCATGGTATTTGGCATGATTATTGTGTACCAGAAGGGAAAATACCAGGAGCACCGCAAGAAGAGTGTGGCTGTGATGGCTGGCAGTACAGTGTTTCTGGCCGGCCTTTTCCTCTTTACCCGCCGGCTGTATTCGGTACCTGCCGCACTAATTATGCTGTGTGCAGGATTTCTGAACTTTCTTGCGGCGGACCGCGCGGTGTACCGGACAGAGGAAAACCTGAAGTACTATGGCGATGTGCTCGGCTACCGGAATTTCATTGAGAAAGCGGAGCTTTCGCAGCTGAAGATGCTGAGCCAGGAAAATCCTTCGTATTTTTATTTCACGCTGGCTTACGCATATGTGTTCGGCCTGGAGAATAAGTGGATCTCGCAGTTTGAAAAATACAATATTCCGGTTCCGGAGCCGACGTGGTATTACGGATATCATCCTTTCGTTTTTACAACGTTCCGGGAAGATTTCGGTCATGTGATGCAGGCATCATCGACAGCGCTGAGCGCAGCCCCTCCTTCCGAGAGCGGTGGCGGTTCGGGTGGTTTCTCCGGCGGCGGTTTCGGCGGAGGCGGCTTTTCCGGAGGAGGATCCGGAGGCGGAGGCGGCGGAGCGTGGTAAGAGCAGGATCCTGAGAAACGTGGATAATGAGCGCGGTCTGTACGGACGCACAGGAAAGGAATATTTGTATTATGCAAACGAAAAACGAACTGCTTCGCGCATTGCGGAGCATTGATCACCGGGGATATCCGGCGTATAAGTCACTGAGAGGGAGCTACGATTTCGGCAATTATGTGCTGCATATCGTCCATGTGCAGGGAGATCCTTTTGCCAGTCCGTCTGAACTGGCTGTTACGGTGAAGGCGCGGGATGCGCAATGGCCGGCGGCATTCTGCAGCAGATATGAGACGAGAGTCGCTCTTCAGGATATGATTCTGCGGCGCTTCAGTTCCAGGCTGCGCGAGGTGTCGGGAAAGGCAGGCGGATCGGGAAAAAGCGGAAACATGAGTGCCAGCCGTCCTGGCCAGGAGATTCTGGACAGAAGCGCATGCCAGCTTGGCGGAGATGGCGATGTGACGCTCCGTTTTTATGCGGGATTTCCGGCCGCCGGGCGGACAGTGCTGTCAGGTGAGCTTGAGAAGATGCTTTTTCACTTTCTTCCGGATATTGTCCGGGATACTGCCGTTGCGGACGCATGGCAGGAGAAGATAATCAGAGATGTCATAAATCTTGCGGAAGATCAGGCTTTTCTCAGAAGCGAGCTTGAGAGACTGTCACTGTGTGCCTTTGTCGCAGACGGTGCCGTTCTTCCCAGAGAGAGCGGAATCTCGCAGAAGCCGCTGAAGGATGCACTTCCCTTTCGTTCTCCGGAGGAGGACAGGATCACTCTGAATCTTCCCCATCATGGAACAATCAGCGGCATGGCAGTAAAGAGAGGGATCACGCTTATCATTGGCGGGGGCTACCACGGAAAATCCACGCTGTTAAAGGCATTGGAGCGGGGCGTTTACAATCATATCGCGGGAGACGGCCGGGAATATGTTGTGACGGATGAAACAGCGGTTAAGATCCGGGCGGAGGACGGGCGCTGTGTGAACGGCGATGACATCTCGCTGTTTATTAACCGGCTGCCGAATGAAAAGGACACGACTGCATTTTTTACCGAGAATGCCAGCGGAAGCACTTCTCAGGCGGCTTCCGTTGTAGAGGCTATGGAGTGCGGATCGAGAACGCTGCTGATGGATGAGGATACCTGTGCGACGAATTTTATGGTGCGGGATGCACTGATGCAGAGAATCGTTTCGGCAGACGAGGAGCCGATCACACCGTTCTCTGACAGGATGCGTGCGCTGTATGAGAATGCCGGCATCAGCACGGTTCTGGTAGCGGGCAGCTCCGGCGCGTTTTTCAGTCGTGCAGACACGATCATTCAGATGGACCACTACGAGCCGAAGGACGTGACAGAAAAGGTGCGGAGAATTGTTCCATCCGAGAGTAAGAGGGAGACAGCATCCGGTTCTTCTCGTGAAGAAAAGGATCGTGGATCTGGCGCCGCTTTTCGTCCGGATCAGAGCAGACGTTTTCCTCGTCCGGGCAGTGATTTCCAGGAGCAGAGAGGCCGTGTAAAACATAAAAATCTCGGGATGGAAGGCTTTGTGATCGGACGTGGGGAGACGGACCTGAGGCTGGTGGAGCAGCTGGCGGACCGGGAACAGAGCGAGTGCCTTGCCCGGACATTTTTGCTGATGGCAAAAGGAGATATGAACGGACGTGTGAATGTGCGTTCGCTTGTAAATGACTGGGAAGAAACCTTCCGGAAAGAAGGCTTCGGGATGTATGGAGAACACGGTCAGGTTTCCGGAGACATGGCGAAGCCCAGAAAGGAAGAACTGGCGGAGGCAATCAGTCGCTGCAGAGGGCTGGTGTGGAGATAATGTGTCCGGGCGGATTGAGCCGCCCGGATCGAGGATGAAATTTCCGCGCCTGTTGAGCCGCCCGGATCGAGGATGAAGTTTCCGCGCCTGTTGAGCCGCCCGGCTCGATGATGAAGTTTCCACGCCTTTTCAGCCGCCCAGCTCGATCATGCGGTCGATGCATTTCCGCGCGTTGCGGATGGTCTGATCAGTGAGAGTGATTTCGTCACCGCCGATTCCTTCGACGGCATGGAGCACATCCGGAAGAGTGGTCATCTTCATGTTGTGGCAGACACATTGCTTTGAGAGCAGATAGAAACGCTTTTCGGGACAGGAAAACTGCAGGTGTGAGACTATGCTGCTCTCTGTACCGATGATGAATTCATTGGCATCGGAAGATTCGGCATATTTCATGATGCCGGTAGTGCTGCCGACGTAGTCGGCGAGATCCACGACCTCCTTCCGGCATTCGGGATGAACCAGAAGCAGAGCCTTCGGGTGTGCGGCGCGGGCAGCCAGCACATCCTGTCTGGTCATTCGCATGTGAGTCGGGCAGCCGCCCTGAATCATATGCAATTTTTTGTCCGGGAGCTGTTCGGCAATCCATCCGCCCAGGTTGCAGTCCGGAATGAAAAGCATTTCCTTTTCAGGCATGCGCCCGATGATCTTCACGGCGGAAGACGAGGTGACGACGACATCACAGACTGTTTTCAGACTGGCTGTGGTGTTTATATAGGCTACGAGAGGAAGCCCGGGATTCGCCGCTTTCAGCTGGAGAGCCTGGTCCCGGTTCATCTGTATCGCCATGGGGCAGCCGGCCATCGGATTCGCCAGTAGAACTTTTTTGTCTGGAGAAAGAATCTTACAGGTCTCTGCCATAAAACGGACTCCGCACATCAGAAGAGTGCTTTGCGGCGCTTTTGCTGCCTGCACACTCAGACCATAGGAGTCACCGATGAAATCCGCTACCTCCCAGATATCATGACTCTGGTACGCGTGTGCCAGAATACAGACATCCTTTTCGCGCTTCAATTCTATAATCCTGTCCTGCATTTCTCTCGTTGTCATGATAACTATCCTTTCTCATTTTCTGTATAAGTCCAGTCGCAATGTTCTTGGCCCACGGGGGAGCCTGCTCACCACAGTCCTTCTTGAAGCTTTAAGCTTTGCTTTATAGTTTTCTGAAGTTACAAGTCAGGGAAGTTTCCTGCCCGCAAGTATAACACGATCTGAAAATGTGTCAAGACATATGTAAATATATGACTTGTCACGTGTAATATCAAGTGCTATACTCCTCTGCGAACGGTTTGACAGAGAATCGCGGCTGACTGCCGCAGAAAGAAGAGACTATGAAGAAGACAGACATACTGATCGTCGGCAGCGGCTGCGCAGCCCTGTATTTTGCCCTGCAGGTTCCGGAGAACCGGAAGGTAATGCTCATAACAAAGGCGGATTTTGAAAGCAGCGATTCCTATCTGGCGCAGGGCGGAATCTGCATGCTGCGCGATGAGGCTGATTATCAGTCGTATTTTGAGGATACGATGCGGGCGGGACATAACGAGAACGATCCGGTATCAGTGGATATCATGATCCGTTCATCTCAGGATGTGATTCGTGATCTGATCGGATACGGCGTCCGTTTCGCCAGGGACGAGAATGGAGCTCTGGCGTTCACGAGAGAGGGCGCTCACAGCCGGAAGCGTATCCTGTTCCATGAGGATATCACGGGAAAAGAAATCACGAGCCATCTCATGGAGGCAGTGCGTCGCCTGCCCAATGTAATGATGATGGAGTATACAACCATGGTGGATATTGTGACAGATGAGAATTCCCATGGAGCATCAAAGCATCAGAAGGAAGACGCGGCGGGCAGATGCCGCGGCGCGGTCGTTCGCTATCCGGACGGAAAACTGGGAATCATTGAGGCAGACTACACGATCCTTGCGACGGGCGGCATCGGCGGACTCTACAGTCATTCGACGAATTTCCGTCAGCTGACCGGCGATGCGGTTGCAATTGCACTGAAGCACGGCATTGAGACAGAGCATGTGAACTACATCCAGGTACATCCGACAACCTTCTACTCGGGACACGACGAGGACCGGAGCTTCCTGATTTCTGAGTCTGTTCGCGGCGAGGGCGCGAAGCTCTATGGGAAGAATATGCAGCGGTTTACCAATGAGCTTCTTCCGCGGGATCTTCTTACACAGGAGATTCTGAAGCAGATGAAAAAAGACGGGACGAAGTTTGTCTGGGAGGATCTCAGGACGATTCCTCATGAAGAGCTTCTCCGCCATTTTCCGAATATTGTTCAGCATTGCGCGGAAAACGGGTATGACGTGACGAAGGAATGCATACCGGTGGTTCCGGCACAGCATTATTTCATGGGCGGGGTAAAGGTGAACCATGAATCCGGGACGAGTATGCCGCATCTCTATGCGGTCGGAGAATGTGCCTGCAACGGAGTTCACGGAAAAAACAGGCTGGCATCCAATTCTCTTCTGGAGTCCCTTGTCTTTGCAAAGCGGGCCGCGCGGGACATGATGAATCACTACGAGGGAATCCGTGACAGCATGCCCGATGTATCCCTTGTGCAATACAGGGATCCGTTGTCTGTTGAGAGGCGTTACGCAGCCATGATCCGGAAGGAGATCGAGGCGGAGGGAGGCCCGTCTTCCGTCAGGATCGCTTATCGTGACAAGTTCGCAGCGGAACCTGGAGCGGAAGCCGTATAATTGCCGTACCAGGTGATGCGTCGTATACCGTTTATACGGATGATGCCAATTCAACGAAAAGATGCGTAGGTGAAAAGCACATACATATCCTGCGGATGAAATTGCAAAAGCATTGAGCATGGAGTAAAATTCTATAATACGACAGCGACAACGGTGCGACACGGGGATATGACATTATTGTGCGACAGTCAATAGTGGAGGAAAAGGGAATGTTGGATCCGATTACAATGAAACTGCAGGTCGATCCGCTGATTGAGAGCGCGCTCAGAGAGGATATCACAAGCGAGGATGTCAGCACCAACTGTGTGATGCCGGAGGCAAAGATCGGAGAGGTGGATCTGATTGCGAAGGAGAGGGGAATCATCTGCGGACTCCCGGTTTTTGAGCGGGTGTTCACGCTTCTGGACCCGAAGACTGAGGTGGAATTTTTCGTTCAGGATGGGGACGAGGTAAAAGACGGAATGCAGATGGCGAAGGTGCGAGGAGATATCCGTGTGCTGCTTTCCGGCGAACGGACGGCCCTGAATTATCTTCAGAGAATGAGCGGTATCGCGACTTGTACCCGTCAGACTGCCGCACTTCTTGAGGGCACCGATATCTGGCTTCTCGACACACGAAAAACCACGCCGAACAACCGTATCTTCGAAAAATACGCGGTTCGCGTGGGAGGAGGTCACAATCACAGGTATAACCTGTCGGATGGCGTTCTTCTGAAGGATAATCATATCGGCGCAGCGGGCGGCGTCAGACAGGCTGTTGAGATGGCCCGCGCCTATGCGCCTTTTGTGCGGAAGATCGAGATTGAGGTGGAGAATCTGGATCAGGTCAGGGAGGCTGTCGATGCCGGCGCTGATATTATTATGCTTGATAATATGAGTCACGATCTCATGGCTGAGGCAATGCAGATCATTGCCGGAAGAGCTGAGGTTGAGGTTTCAGGCAATGTGACCCGCGAGAAAATCGCTTCGCTGACGGATCTCGGCGTCAATTACATATCGAGCGGCGCACTGACACACTCCGCTCCGATTCTGGACATTTCCATGAAGCATCTGCATGCAGTCTGAAGTTCTGACGTACAGAAATGCAAAGATGATGGAATTTTTCATGCTGAAGGCATCTGCATGCAGTCTGAAGCTCTGACGTACAGAAACGGCGATCCGATAGTTGTATTTCAGAATGGATCAGAAGCAATTTATATGTGGAGAAGCGAAAAAATTTTTTTTCAGAAGCAATGGAACAGGATATTTTTTCAGATACGATGGAAGAGGATATATATTCTCTCATATGCAATGGGCAGTTAAGGCAGGTGAAACATGTTGACAGGTACAGAGCGCCGTGAGGCTATTCTGGATATTTTGAAAAAAAACGAAGGACAGGTTTCCGGAGGTGCGCTTGCAAGACAGTTTTCTGTGAGCAGGCAGGTGATCGTGCAGGACATAGCTCTGCTCAGAGCAGAGGGACAGCCGATTCTTTCTGCCGCGCGGGGCTATGTCCTTGATCGGAAGGAAAAGTCGAAGCTGAGCCGCGTATTCAAGGTTTGTCACACGCCGGAGCAGGCGTGCGAGGAGATGAATCTGATCGTTGACTGTGGTGGAAGAATCGAGGATGTCTTCGTTTATCACAGGGTGTACGGGATCATTCGTGCCGCCATGCATATCCGTTCGCGTCTGGATGTAAAACAGTATCAGGAGGAACTTTCCGGAGGAAAAAGTTCACCGCTGTCCGGTATCACATCCGGGTACCATTATCATACCGTGACTGCGGACAGCGAGGAGACCCTGGATATTATCCAGAAGGAGCTCGCGGATCACGGATTTCTGGCAAAGCTGCAGGACTACGAGCCGGTGGATTTCTGGTCTAAAAGGAGTTAGGATATTCTCCGACACAGAATGAATTATCCGGGAGGTACGATATGGCAGAGAGACGACCGAAGATCAGGATCACAGTGATTGACCGACGGGGAAAGATGGGATGTCATCGCGGACATCATGTGGGTGAGGTGTTTGATTTTGATGAGGACAGAGGGAGGATCTGTCCGATGGCTATGCACTGTGCCTTCCCCTATATCGATATCCTCCGCTACGGCGGAAGCATTCCCGGACAGCCTGCGGGGACCGCGGAATTCTGCTGCTCTGACGCAGATACCATCATGGTCTTCCGGGCAGAGATTGCAGAGACGGGTGAACAGGAGAACTGAATGAATAAGAAGAAACAGAGACGGCAGCTGATTGTGACTGGTGTACTGATTCTGCTGGCAGGGTTGGGAATACTCATCAACGAAACGGATTTCATGGGCAGCAGTCACACGAAGGTGCTTCAGTATCTGGAGGTATACAGCGCTTTTCTTCCGCTTCTGATCTATATTGTACCCTTTGGGATTTTTGTGAAACAGATCGGTGCAAAGGGAGAGATGAGCAGCCGGGAACTGCTGGCTGCTGTTTTCTGTGGAGCATTTATTTCCGCCGCGTTTGCCGGAGAAGTGAACGACGGCTTTGACAATCTGATGAAATCCATGATGGGCCATTCCTATTCTGAGGCGTGGATGGGTTCACTCGAAGCGGGAATTGCAGAGGAACTTCTGAAACTGGGCACAACAGCACTGCTGGTGTATGTGTGGAACAGAAAAACGTTCAGACAGTACCTTCTTATTGGAATGTGCGTGGGCATGGGCTTTCAGATCGAGGAAGATATCTCGTACATTACAGAAAGCGGATTCAAAAATGTAAACGACGCGTTTCCGACGGCACTGGACCGGATTTCCGGCGCGCTTGGCTCGCACTGGTGCTATGCCGCAGTGACCGCAGCCGGACTTTATATGATTGTCAGAGCCTGCGGAAGAAACCACAGAAGAAAGGGCATCGGCTGGATTCTCATCGTTATGGCAGACCACTTTCTGTATGATTCTCCGATCGGAAATATAAATTTGTTCAATGCGGTTTTGACAGCGGCGGTCGTACTGCCTGTGGTCATTTTTTTCAGAAGTCCGGAAGTGTATGCAGCCGGAGCATCAGAGGCCGGAGAAAGTGGGAAGATGAATAGTTACACAATGGTGAAGATCAGAAGAGCTGAGGAGAAGGACATACCGGCATTGCTGGGGCTGCTGAACCAGGTGCTGGAGATCCATGCCGGTATCCGGCCGGATATTTTTATTCCGGGAACGACGAAGTACACGGTGGATGAGCTGAGAGAGATGTTGAGGGATGACAGAAAGCCGGTTTACGTGGCGGCGGACGGACAGGACCGCTGCGTTGGTTATGCATTCTGTCAGAAGAGAGAGCAGCCGTTCTCGAACAATATGGTTCCCTTTACATCCCTGTTCATCGATGATCTGTGCGTGGATCAGAGCGCGCGGGGCAGACACGTGGGCGAGGCGCTTTTTGAGCATGTGAAGCAGGAAGCCAAAAAAATGGGCTGCTACGAGGTGACCCTGAATGTATGGGCAGGCAATACTTCCGCGGAGAAGTTCTATGAAAAAATGGGAATGAAGACCAAGGAAAGGCAGCTGGAGTATATCCTGTAATATGAAGCAGGAAGAAGGACGGCTGCAGGAAGAGGATCTCCGGCTGAAGGCCAGGCCAGAAGATTCTGCCGGCTGTAAGAAGCACAGCCGAAAGACTCTACCGGTTACAGGAGGCAAAATTCAGATGATGAGACCGGCGCAGTGCTGCTCTTCTCCGCTTTTCCCAGTCAGATAGGGCATACAGAATCAGTGCACACAGGGATATAAGACTGACGGCCGTTCCGGCGGAAAGCCCCGGGGTCGTGTAACGGAAGGAGATCCTGTGTGCGCCGGCAGGGACGCGGATCAGCATCATGCCGCCGGAATTGATGATCTCTGTCTGCTGTCCATCTATGAATGATTTCCATCCTCTGTCGTTCGGGACAGAGAAATAGACGAGACTGTCACTGGAATAATCACTGTCACAGACAAATCCGTCAGAGGTTCTGCGGAAATTTTTCACGGCGCGGCTGGAATCACTGGCGACACGTTCCGCAGCGACTTCCTGAAGCTCGTCGTCGTTCAGATCAACCTTCTTTCCCGGACTGCTCTTTGAGAGATTATCCGCCTCACGTCCGGAAGGACTGTAGCCCTCCTGATCGCTGTCAAAGACAAGCCCCGCATTATCGGAAGGATCTAAATGACTGTTTCCGGCGGAGGCGGTCCGGGCTGTCTCCAAATCTGTCTGAATGGCGTCCAGCGCATTACGATAGGAAACACAGGGGGCCAGATCGCTTACACTCTTGCGGTCATCGGGCTGAATCACAGCTGCCCGCAGGAGAACAAGGCCTCTTTCACTCACATCAATTTTCTTCAGATCACGCTCTGTGATCACCTGATCGACCGCAAAACCGATCGGGCAGGCATTCCTCTCCACAACATAATAATTTTTTCCATTTACCTGATACGTCCGGAGCGGCGTTCTCCCCTCCGGGTCCGTTGTTACATCGTATTTGCCGCCGAACAGCTCGGCCAGGCCCGCATAGGAGGTCTTGTCCAGTCTGCGCGCCTGCTTGTAAAAGCCAAACAGATTGTCAAAATGCACGATGGAATCCGAAACCGTAGAACTGAAAATGCGCAGACCGGATGCTCCCTCTGAATAAAGCATCATGTTCTCGTCGATGTAGCGGTACTGGTCATCGATCGGCTCAAGCTGACTGTAGAGACGTATCTTCTGCGTGCAGGTCTCGCGGATTCCGTCTGCGAACCGGTAATAGCCAAGGACATACGCAGTGGTGAGAAGAGCAAAAACAGCAGTCCAGGCGGTGACGGACAGGCAGTAATGGCGTGCGCCAGACGAAAGACTGCGAATAATGAGCAGGCCGGCCAGAGACACGGCAAAAATCAGAAAAAAGAATCCTCTGTGGCAGACCAGGCTCTTTTCGGAGTCGCTCCACTTCATGAGATTTAACGCGAGATAATAGACGACAAGAATGGCTATATTGACGAAAACAGCCTTTTTCAGCGCGTCGTTGTTTTTTCCTCTGGCTTGCTGTTCCAGCACAACTGCAGATGCTGACGCCATCAGCAGGATCAGCATATACCACCAGCGCTGGTTGGCCTCTGTGAACAGAAGAAACGCGGAGGTCAGAAGGGGAGAAAAGGCAGCCGCTATGAGAACGAGCAGCATTCTGGAGAGCCAGTCTCTGCGTTTTTGGTGCAGGTATGCAAGGACGCCGCTCATGCCGATCAGAGGCAGGTAAGCGGAGGTGGATGTCCACCTCTGGTTGTACACGGCACTGCTGTCATACATTGCCTCGCCCGGGAACAGAAAGCCCTTGAGCAGATACAGGAGCATTTTCGGCTCGGGGAAGAGCTGTGACAGCAGGAGCTGAATACTGCTTCGCTTGTTTCCGGAAATGAACAGGATGTTCGGGAAAAACAGGATTCCGGCGATCATCACGCCCCAGAGGCCGGCAATACTGCAGAGGAGGAGATTCCTGAGGGTAAGCCTCAGATTCCTTTCTCCGTATCGCAGAAAGAAGTAGAGAAGCAGAAAAACGACCTGTCCGACAAAGAAAAAATAGCTGTTGAGGCAGGAAAGTGCCGTCACAAGGATGAAAGGCTTTCCGTCACGAAGACGGCATTTTCCCGATTTCATCATCCGGTCAAATTCCAGAAGGAGCAGAGGAAAGAGGATTGTGACATCGTGGAAGGTGTAAAATTCGAGATTTACGGCCTGATAGCCGGAAAACGCGTAAAGCGTCGATCCGATCACGGCGTAATTGTCATCGCGGGTGAACTGGCGGATATAAAGGAACGATGTTGTTCCCGCGGCAATATATTTCAGAATATAGAGCCACCCCATCACACACGGCGTGGCGCTTACCGGGAACAGCATCGTGATCCAGAAAGAAATGCTGCCGAGACCGTAAAAACTGTACGCACCGACGGTCTGCGTTCCGAGGTCGATTCCCCATGACCACGACTGACCGTTCAGAATGGCCTTGTGCATGCCGACGCTGAAAGGAATTGCCTGCGCATTGTAATCTCCGCACAGTGTAAATACTCCTTTATTCATCAGAATCAGCCAGAGGAAGGACAGAATTGCGACAAGGGAGTTAATGACAATACACCTCTCAAGTGCTCTGTCTTTTCCCTCCAGACATAAGGATAACGATTTTTTGAGGTCAATTTTTCTGAACATAAGCCATCCCGAAATTTTAAAGCACAATGTTCCGCGGACGGGTGTCAGAATATTTATAACTCGCCGCGGCACTTCGATGATCATACCGGTTGTCTTCGAAATCGCATCCAGTCTCTGATGCGCGTTTCGGGCGCGCCGAGCCCTGTCTGCGTTTTCGAAGAGTTGATATGCAATGCCTATATTATAGACAGGATGGAGACCAAATACAATTAATGCGGCGTTAAATGATCGGAGATGATGGTTAGGAATTTTTTGAATTATTTTGAAGGCGCATGAGAATTTCAGCTATGTGACGAAATAAATATTGAAGACAAAGAAAGCAATTAAGTTTTTCAATGAGGAAAAAATTGTACAATATGCCCATTTTATCTTCTTATCATGATAAAATGCTGTAAAATATAACAATATATTCTTTTTCCATCCTGGCGAAAGTGGTAAACTGTAATCATGTATTGTTTTTTCATTTTCAATAATGATTAGAATTTGAATTTTGAATATACAAAAAGTATGGCGCAGATAAAAATGGAATATATTGCACACATAAAGGAAGTCAACAACAAAAAAATCCCGGATGTTCCAGGAACTACGGAACAGGAGCAGCATTACGAAACCCAGTCGCTGCGTTCGCACCTGGAAGGTACTGCCAGAATTGCGGAATCCTTTGCAGTTACACCATGGAAGGAAGTAGCCTATAATTCCGGGCTTCTTCATGACGTGGGCAAATATCAAAGCTCATTTCAGAAAAGGATAAGAGGAGCATCCATCCGTGTAGATCACTCGACATGCGGTGCAATAGAGGCAAAGAGAGAGATTCAGCCACCGGCATCACTTATTATGGAGTACTGTATCGCAGGACATCACGCGGGACTTCCGGATGGAGGAAGGAAGGAGGATCAGCCGGGGGAGGTTTATGCAGGACATTATTCGTTGTATTCCAGACTGAAACTCACGGAATTCGACCCTTATGAAGACTATAAAAAAGAAATCGATCTGAAGACGATTAATTATAAAGAACTTGGATTATATCTGATTAAAGATCTTAGATCGCTTGAAAGGATCGACAAGGGCAAGGCTCTAAATTTATTTATTGATGAGATGTCCTATATGATCCGGTATTGTTATTCGTGTCTGGTTGATGCCGATTCTCTTGATACAGAACATTTTTGCAGTGGTATTTTGCGGCAGAGGCTGCATGCAGATTATCAGACGTGTCTTCGCCGTCTGAATAGCCGATATGAACAGTTTGCGAAAGTGAAGAATCAGACCCGGCTTCAGAAAACAAGGTCCAGAATTCAGGAGCAGGCATTTCAAAATATACATGAAGATGCGGATATATACCTGATGAATATGCCGACAGGAAGCGGAAAAACACTTTGCAGTGCCAAATGCGCCCTGATGAAGGCATTAGAAACGCACAAACAACAGATCATCTATGTGATTCCCTATAACAGTATCATCACGCAGACTGCACAGGAATTTCAGAAAATTTTTAACGAAAATAGCGATGATGGAATGCCCGAAGTACATATTCTGCGACATCAGTCAACTTACTCTATTGAAGATGATGAAGATGCGGATGAGGTATATAAATTACAAGTCATTCAGGCAACGGAAAATTGGGATGCTGACTTTATTATCACGACTGAGGTTCAGTTCTTTGAATCCTTGTTTTCATCCAGGAGAAGCAAATTGCGTAAACTGCATAATATGGCAAACAGTGTGCTGATTTTTGATGAAGCGCATCTGATGCCGGTCGGATTTCTGCAGCCCTGTCTGGAAGCAGTTGCTGTATTAACGAAGCAGCTTGGAAGCAAGGCAATATTTCTTACAGCAACTATGCCGGATTACAGAGAATTGCTGGACACCTATGTACCTGTTGGATTGCATGTGAAAGATCTTGTGCCGGATCGTTCCGAGTTTGACGCTTTTCGAAAATGTACCTTCAGCAATCTTGGAGTGATTTCGGAAGAGACGCTGATCGAAAAGATTGATTGTGGAAAATCAGCACTTGTGGTAGTTAACTCCCGCAAAAACGCACGACAGTTATTTGAGCATATGGGTGGAGAAAAAAGAACAAATCTGTATCATCTGTCCACTCTTATGACCAAGAAGGATCTTCAGGATGCGATTAATGAGATTCAACAGAAACTGAAGAAGAATAAAGATGCAAATGAGAATCCTGTAATCGTTATTTCGACGTCTTTGATTGAAGCTGGAGTGGATTTGGATTTTGAAACGGCATTCCGGGAGATGACAGGATTGGATAGCATCCTTCAGACAGGAGGCAGATGTAATCGTGAAGGAGCGAGAGCTGACGGTGAGGTCTGTATTTTTGAAATTTCCGAGGAAAACCAGTGCAGGCGAGTGGATCGCGATCCGAAAGTAATCGTTACCAGGGGGTTGTTTGATGAATATCACGATATCTCGTCGGCAGAGTGTATTCGGGAATATTACAGACGGGTGTATCTTGCTGATTCGTTTGTAATTGAGGGAAAGTCTATGCATAGTCAGATGGAAAAAATGGGATATGCATTGAATAATGATTCTGTCTGTTCGATTCCATTTGCGTCTTACGATGGACAGATGATTCTGAGTAGAGATGAAACGCTGATTGTACCGGAATGTGAAGAGGCAGAGAATCTGATCAATCGGATAAAGTATGGGGGAAGTTCCGGAAAAGTACTTCGTGCATTACAGAAATATACATGCAGTGTTCCACAGAAAACAATGGAAGAACTGCTGAGACAAGGAGTAGTAGAGAATATCGTTGGATCAGGAAATCACAGGGATTCTTCGCATGGCGGTGTTTTTGCACTGAAAACCATGGATTATTATAGTAAATGTATGGGAATCATGACGGAAGGAGGAGACTACTATGTCGATTAAAGTGATTGTGAGCGGTCAGAGAGCCTGCTTTACAAGACCTGAGATGAAAGCAGAACGGGTCAGTTACGATGTTCCGACGCCGGGAGCGCTGGAAGGATTACTGAAAAGTGTGTACTGGAAACCGGCTATGCGGTATGTCATTGATCAGATTGTTGTGTTTAATCCTATTGAGTTCACCAGTGTACGGCGCAACGAAGTAAAGTCCAAGGTAAAGGGAAGCAAAATGAAAGCACAGATGAAAGAAGCTGAGGAGGCTCGGGAAAATCCGGATAAAACTATAAAAACTGATCCGCGTATATACACAAATTTCGGGAATGAGCATACACAGAGAGCGTCCATGATCTTGAAGAACGTTCGGTATGGTGTTGCTTTTCATGTTGAGCTCACAGGATTGCGCTGCGAGAGGGAAAATAAAGAATGCAACCCGTTGAAGAAACATGAGGCGGAATTTGTCAGAAGATGCAGAAAAGGGCAATATTTCAGACAGCCGTGCCTTGGATGCGCTGAATTTCCTGCGGAAATTGTTCTCACAGATGATTTCACACAGGAAAAGGTCTGTGACGAGAATATGGGAATCCATGATCTCGGCTATATGCTATATAAGGTGTGCTTCAAGGACGGAGGGCATCCGATTCACGATGATTGGAAGATAAATATTTACTCTGATGAAGCTGAGAGCCGGTTTTATTGTCCGGTTATGCGGGACGGCGTTATTGATGTGGCCAGTTACAGGGAGGTGGTCATGTGCTGATCACGGCATTGAACCAGTATTACGATATTCTTTCTTCAAAAAATAAATTTCAGACACCCGGTTATGAGAACTGCGATGTCAGTTACGTTGTGGTGCTGTCTCCGGACGGAAAACTTGTGGGATTGCAGGATTGCAGAGAAGAGAAGGAAATAGAAGCAAAAGGGAAGAAGAAAACCGTTATGACTCCAAGGACGGTCAGTATTCCGGAAAGACCGAGATCGACAACTGTCAGCGCGAATTATGTGGAGGTCCGCCCTGGTTATATATTCGGACTTGAGTATGGAGTGGATAAAGGAAGCGGCGAAGGGATTTTGTCTCCTGTTGTATTAAATTCCAGAACAGATAAGCAGAAAGAAAAACTGAAATTGCAGCATCAGAGTTTCTGCGAGGAAGTGGAACGTGATTTTTGTATGATGAATTCAGCGATAGCAAAAGCATATACGGCGTTTGCAAGAACCTGGAATCCGGAAAGCGAGATTCATAATCCTTTCCTTCTGGGCATAAAGGCAGATCTGAATAAATGCAAGTTTGTCTTCTGTATACAAGGCCATCCGGAAACATATCTGCAGGATGAAAGAGAAGTCGGAGATAAGTGGAAGATGCTTCGGAGTGCTGCAGATTGTGAAATAACCGGGAAGAAAATATGTCAGTGTTCTGTCACCGGACAGAACCTGCCAGTAGCGGAAGTGCACGATGCACTTGTAAGCGGAGGAGGAGTAGGAATTCGCAATGCGGGTATTAATCCCAGTCTCGTGAATTTCAAACCGGAATCCTTTCTTTCCTATAACCACAAGCAGGGAGAGAACGCGTGTATATCTGTAGAGGCGATGAAGCGCTATACGAAGGCATTGAATTATCTTCTGAAGGAACCAAGAAATCATACCTATCTGGATGGACAGACAATTGTGTGCTGGTCTGAAGACGGGAATGAAGACAATGATTCTCTGTTCCATGCGATTTTCAGTCAGCAGTCAGATCAATATAAAGGAGACGAACTGGATGCAGCACTCACAAATCTTATGAAGGATGCTCTGCAGGGAACAGTAACGACATTCAAAATGCATGATATTGAACATAGGATAACCCCGGACGCAGACTATTATATCGTGGGATTTGCACCAAATGCTTCCAGAATTCAGGTGAAATTCCTGTACCGACAGCGATTTGGAAAACTGCTTGGTAATGTAGCCAGATTTCAGAGAGAGATGCAGATGAGGAAAGAGCAAAGGCCGGTTCCGCTATGGAAACTGAAACGAGAGTTTTCAGCTCCGGCTTCTACGCATCCGGAGTTGGATGATGCGCCATTTGATTCAATCTTTCAGGCAGTTATCAACGGGACAGACTATCCCGTCTGGGGACTGAAGAGGATGATTACAAGAGTAAAGAAGGATTCAGATGATGACGATAACCAATATATTCGTCTGAATCCGATTCGAGCAGGTTTTATCAAAGCGTGCCTGATCAGACATGATAAGGAGGAAATCAGTATGTCATATGACAGTGGAAACGATAATCCCGCATATGTATGCGGCGCTCTATTTGCGGTCTTGCAAAAGATTCAGGAGGATTCTGTTTCACCGGTTAAACTTAACCGGACGATCAAAGATGCATATTTCAGCGCGGCAATCGGCAACCCGGCATTCGTAATGCCGAAATTGATAAAACTTTCGTCTTACCATATGAAAAAACTTCATAGGGATCATCCGGCATGGGCGAATAGCGATGAAATCGCTCTTGCGGATGCGATGAACAAACTTGGATCTCAGTTTCCGGGGACACTTAATCTGTACGACCAAGGGCGTTTTATCCTCGGCTATTATCAGAGATATCAATCTTTTTTCAAAAAGAATGAAAAGAACGAATATAGCAGCAATATTGAAAAAGAGGAGGAAGAGTGATGCTTCAGAACAAGTACGATTTTATTTATCTGTTTGATGTGACTAATGGAAATCCGAACGGAGATCCTGATGCCGGAAATGAGCCGAGAATGGATGCTGAGACAGGTATAGGGTATGTCACGGATGTCTGCCTTAAGAGAAAGGTAAGGAATTATATTGATCTAGTGAAAAATGGAGAACCCGGATATAATATCCTGATCAAGAATGATAAGCCACTGAATGAAAAATTCAGGGCTGCGTATGAAGCTGAAGGACTGGAACCTGACAAGACAAAGAAAGGAACAAACCCTGCAAATGAGTGGAAGGCTCAGCAGTTTATGTGCCGAAATTATTACGATGTGCGAACATTTGGGGCTGTAATGTCGACAGGAGAGAATTCATGCGGAATTGTCCGGGGACCTGTACAGTTTAGCTTCGCAGACAGTATTTCGCCTATTAGCATAAATACAGTGACCATTACTCGTCAGGCAAAAACCGATTCGAAGCGAGCTGAGAAAGGTGATACGGAAATGGGAAACAAGAGCCTGGTACCATATGGTCTGTATCGGATGAGCGGTCATGTATCAGCAGCTCTTGCCAATAAACAGACAGGGCTGTCTGAGGAAGATGTCGAGTTGCTTTGGAAAGCTCTGGTGAATATGTTTGATGAGGATAGAAGTGCTGCCAGAGGCGATATGGAAGTGCGAGGATTATATGTTTTCAAGCATGATAATGTACTTGGGAATGCACGTTTTCCGGAACTTGACAAAAAAATATCAGTGACTCTTAAAGAGGGAGTTATTGTTCCCAGAAAATTTGATGATTATGATGTCAAGGTTGATACAGATATGCCGGAAGGTGTGACAATGCTTCAGTATTAAAGAATAAAGGATCAGCGTAGCCTCTGCAATTATCCACTGAGATCCAGATGTGGGGCAGAGATTACGCGGATCAAAAGAATGTCGTATTATACTCCGTAATTACAAGCAGAAGGTTCTCTGTAGGGACAGTGGCGAAATGGAAGATATAAGTGTAAGTATTCGTAATATTCAGCATTATCTGTACTGTCCTCATCGATGGGGACTGATTAACATCGAATGTTCCTGGGCCGAAAATTATTTTGTTACAAAGGGAAACATTATTCATGAAAGAGTTCACAATCCAGACAATTCGTATGTGTCAAGAAATAAGAAGGTCATCACATCTGTGCCTGTATACAATGACGCACTCGGAATATATGGAATTACAGATTGTATAGAGTTGTCGAAATTCAGAAGCGGTGTAAAAATCCAAAACCTTCCGGAATGTTATAAGTTGACGATTGTAGAGTATAAGCCGCATAAGCCAGAGAACAGGCTTTTCAATCATGACGATGCTCTTCAGGTTTTTGCGCAGAAAATGTGTGTGGATTCAATCTTTCATTGCGATTCAGAAGGAGTCCTTTATTATTCTGATGAGAAAAAACGCATTAAGTTACCTTTTCATGAAGAATATGAAGCATATTTGCAAGAACTGAAAAAGGTGCTGGAAGAAATCCGGGATTATACTGCAAGAGGTGAGATACCGCCAATCCGGCGCAATCAGAAATGCAGCGGATGTTCATTTCAGGATTTATGTATTCCTAAAGTTGTTGGGCATAAAAAAAGAGATAACTTTCTGAAAATGGTGGAACAGGAGGATTGAGTTTGAGTTATAGATAAGAGGCCGGTGATGAGAAAATTACTGAATACAATCTACGTGACGAATGAAAAAGCATATCTTTCTCTTGAGAGCAACAATCTTGTCTGCACTGTTGAAAAAGAAGTTAAACTGAAGGTTCCGCTTGATAATGTGGAGAACATTGTCTGTTTCAGTTATTTGGGATGCTCACCGGGCCTAATGGGAGAATGTGTGAAAAAGAGAATCCCCATTAATTTCATGACGCCGGAAGGTAGATTTCTTGCAAAGATATACGGTGAAACGAAGGGAAATGTTTTTCTCCGGATAAAGCAGATAGACTGTTTCCGTGAACACGGGCTTGAGCTTTCTCGAAATGAAATGGCAGCAAAATTCAGTAATTGTGTTTATACTGTCAGACGGACGTTGCATGATCATCCGGAATACAAAGAAGACGAGGATATCGTTACGACGCTTGATACTCTCAAGACAGGAATAAAAAATGCAGAATTAAGTGATTCTGCTGAGACTCTCCTTGGAATCGAGGGAAATTGTGCGAGCAAATATTTTTCTGTTTTTTCGAAATTGATCACAGGAAGTGATTTGTCGGCAACTTTTCAGTATCGAAACAAAAGGCCCCCACTGGATCCGGTGAATGCTTTATTATCGTTTGTGTACACATTGGAGACTGTAGATTGCTCATCGGCATTGGAAACTGTGGGGTTGGATAGTTACATCGGGTTTTATCATACATTGAGAAGCGGACGTGCATCACTGGCATGCGATCTTGTTGAAGAATTTCGGAGCATAGGAGAAAGATTTATTTTGTCGCTTCTGAATTTGAAGATTATTGATAACCAGGACTTTGACAGACAACTAACCGGCGCTGTTTTGCTCAATAGCGAAGGAAAAAAGAAGTTCATTACAAAGTGGCAGGAGAAAAAAAGAACAGCGATTTATCATCCTGTTTTGAAACAAAATATACCGTATGGTCTGCTGCCTTATGTTCAGAGCAATCTGCTGGCAAAGTATATTCGAGGAGAGACAGAGGAGTACATTCCACTTCTTTTGAAGAAAACTGCGAAATAGGAGAGTTCATTTCGGCTATGATGGTAGTGATAAGTTATGATGTTTCAACGGATACACCGGAGGGGAAAAAGCGTCTTCGTAAAGTGGCAAAGGCATGTGAATCGCATGCCCAGCGTGTACAAAATTCCGTATTTGAGGCAGATCTTGATTATTCAACCTTCCTAAAGCTGAAAGAAAGTTTGCTGAAAATTGTAGATAAAAACGTTGACAGTATGCGATTTTATTACCTGGGAAATCATTGGAAAAGAAAGGTAGAGCATTATGGAGCAAAGAAAGGTTATGATCCGGAGGGGCCAATTATTGTATAGTCCTTAAAATGTCTGGCGAACCTCGTGTGATTTGATCTACGCAGACAGGTTCGCCAGAAAAAAAGCGCAAAATAAGGACTTTTTGTTTTTTAATTTAATTTTTTCCGCTTCCTTGCACTAGATATGGGCATGACTGCAATGAAAATCCAATATGTTGCGGTCGCGCCCCGCGAGGGGCGTGTGAGTAGAAATGTGTCCCATTGGAAACGATCAGCCGCAGGCTGGGGTCGCGCCCCGCGAGGGGCGTGTGAGTAGAAATCTGTTACATTTGTTCAGAGAGCAAAGAACGATTTTGTCGCGCCCCGCGAGGGGCGTGTGAGTAGAAATAGTACAAATGTGGTGTATGTGGAACGGTATATGGTCGCGCCCCGCGAGGGGCGTGTGAGTAGAAATTTCCAAAATCCTTTTTATCCTTTTTATTGCATCGTCGCGCCCCGCGAGGGGCGTGTGAGTAGAAATCACATCTATAAGGATGGAATTTATGTGTCTGCCGTCGCGCCCCGCGAGGGGCGTGTGAGTAGAAATTTGTCATACTCACTCACCTTTCTTTTTGCCTTCTGTCGCGCCCCGCGAGGGGCGTGTGAGTAGAAATGAAATTGGCCGGGGCGATGAAATTTCTCTAATTGTCGCGCCCCGCGAGGGGCGTGTGAGTAGAAATCAGCTGATTCAGGATATCGACAAAATCTCGGTATGTCGCGCCCCGCGAGGGGCGTGTGAGTAGAAATTGCCGCGCTGCTTGCCGATGCGTCCGCGGATTTCGTCGCGCCCCGCGAGGGGCGTGTGAGTAGAAATATATCCAAGTTGGAACTGGGCTACCTTGACCCCGTCGCGCCCCGCGAGGGGCGTGTGAGTAGAAATCCCGTTGCGCCATGATCGATCGCGCCAGATGTAGTCGCGCCCCGCGAGGGGCGTGTGAGTAGAAATTCTCACGGCGGTATCAGAACTGTGAACGAGATCGTCGCGCCCCGCGAGGGGCGTGTGAGTAGAAATTTTGTGGAATCTGCGGTCGACCGCCAATGTGTAGCGTCGCGCCCCGCGAGGGGCGTGTGAGTAGAAATCCGTTACCCAGATGTGATCTCCGTTTGATTTCGTCGCGCCCCGCGAGGGGCGTGTGAGTAGAAATTGTGTCCAACCAATCCATGCGAATCGCGTCGGGTCGCGCCCCGCGAGGGGCGTGTGAGTAGAAATTCTGTCGCTGCCCTTCTCTGCTCTTCCGTCAGTGTCGCGCCCCGCGAGGGGCGTGTGAGTAGAAATCCGTCAGGTCGGATCCGGGATTCAGTGTGTTCAGGTCGCGCCCCGCGAGGGGCGTGTGAGTAGAAATCGTTCAGGCAGATGAACACGGTTGTTTTGCCGTCGTCGCGCCCCGCGAGGGGCGTGTGAGTAGAAATGACAAGCCAAAGGTCAATTACAAGGTTGATTTGTCGCGCCCCGCGAGGGGCGTGTGAGTAGAAATAGCAAATTTATGAAGATCCGGACCTACACGCATTGTCGCGCCCCGCGAGGGGCGTGTGAGTAGAAATCGAGATTGCCGATCGGAAAGACGGAAACGGGGAAGTCGCGCCCCGCGAGGGGCGTGTGAGTAGAAATGTACGGGCATACATCACGCAGCCGGACGGAAACGGTCGCGCCCCGCGAGGGGCGTGTGAGTAGAAATGCTGCTAATGCTGCTTACCTGCGAAACCATCGACGTCGCGCCCCGCGAGGGGCGTGTGAGTAGAAATTTCCGAGAAAAGTTCCGTGAAGCAGGAGTATCTAGTCGCGCCCCGCGAGGGGCGTGTGAGTAGAAATCGATGATATGAAGGACAAGACGGCAGCGGAGAAGGTCGCGCCCCGCGAGGGGCGTGTGAGTAGAAATCAATTCTCGCGGTGTCAGCGTTTCGATTCCAAGTGTCGCGCCCCGCGAGGGGCGTGTGAGTAGAAATGATTCAGGCAATCTGCAAGAACCGTCTCGGAGAGGTCGCGCCCCGCGAGGGGCGTGTGAGTAGAAATGGAATGGCGGCACCGGAGAAGAAATATATAGCCGGTCGCGCCCCGCGAGGGGCGTGTGAGTAGAAATCTCCTTCACAGTTTGTTCAGCGGGCAGCTCTTGGTCGCGCCCCGCGAGGGGCGTGTGAGTAGAAATATCATCCAGTTGGTTCAAGCATCAACCTCTTCGGTCGCGCCCCGCGAGGGGCGTGTGAGTAGAAATCTAACATCCTGTCATAATTTTCGCTGCTGTCCTCGTCGCGCCCCGCGAGGGGCGTGTGAGTAGAAATTTCGTAGGCGTCCGGATCTTTCATAGACCTGGACGTCGCGCCCCGCGAGGGGCGTGTGAGTAGAAATAATTCATGCCATGACTTACCACCTCCACAGCGTTGTCGCGCCCCGCGAGGGGCGTGTGAGTAGAAATGATAACGTATTGTATGTACTAGGGCAGACTGTCCGAAAACTAGCGGATTGAGTACCTGATGAATTGGTTGTTACGGATTCCACCATGAACCCGTTTCACATATACATTTGCACCGTGAAAACTGAATAAAG
>NZ_JBQKGL010000012.1:0-96552 GCF_052118825.1 Bilifractor sp. LCP21S3_A7
CAGCGTTCATCCTGAGCCAGGATCAAACTCTCATAAAAAAGATTGATTCGTTCAGAATTAACACTTGGCTAATTCATCCCTTTTTACTGTTTTAAAGGATCGTAATCAATTCGTTATCTCCCTGCGAACAGTTCGATAACCCGTTGAATACTTTCGATCGTTCAAACAAAAATTTTATAAAACTTCATTTGAATTTTCGAGGATGTGTTTTACTGTTCAGTTGTCAATGTTCACTCAACAAAGTCAAATGTGTTGAAATCTTTTCAACTCAATTAATTTTGGTTGAATTTGTTTGTTGCATCGCTGCAACGATAAATACTATATCATCATTGCAGGTGTGTGTCAACAACTTTTTTCACTTTTTTAGCCTCTTCTCAATTGCAAAACTAAATTCCATCTCTGGGTGGAATTTAACCCTTCCGAAACACTCCGCATCTAAGGATGGAATCCTGCTTTTGCGTATTTTTAAAATCATCGTCCTTCGCAAGACAGCCTGGCGACGCAAATCAAGGATCTCATAGAATATTATCATGCTTTTTTCAGCGCATTCAGGTACCCGATTGCTTCCCCGATGTTGGATACCGGTATCAGATTGATCGGTGAGCTTTCCCGGATTCCCGACAGAGCGCGCATACAGGATTTTGGAAGAATGACTGTCCGAAATCCAAGCTTCTGGGCTTCACGGACTCTTTGTTCAGCCATTGCCACAGAACGGATTTCTCCGGAGAGGCCGACTTCGCCGAAGACTACCGTGTCTGCGGGGATGGCAACATCTCTTGCGCTCGACGCGATCGCGAGAAGAATGCCCAGATCTACAGCAGGTTCTGTCATTTTCACTCCGCCGGTGATATTCACATAGGCATCGCTTTGTGACAGATTGATGTGTACTCTTTTTTCCAGGACGGCCATAAGGAGATTTACGCGATTATAATCTGTTCCGTTTGCGGTTCGTCTCGGAAATCCGAAATTACTGCGGCACACCAGAGCCTGAATCTCAATCATGATGGGGCGGGTACCTTCCATTGAACAGGCGACGACAGAGCCGGACGCGTCAGTCGGTCTGCCGTCCAGCATGTACTGCGAAGGGTTCGCCACCTCTTTGAGCCCCTCTGCGCGCATCTCAAATACGCCGATTTCGTTTGTCGAGCCGAAACGGTTCTTTGCCGCGCGGAGGATCCGATAAGACTGACTTCTATCTCCTTCAAAATAGAGCACGGTGTCTACCATGTGCTCCAGAACTCTGGGTCCGGCAACATTTCCTTCCTTCGTCATGTGACCGACGATAAAAATCGGAATCAGCATGGTCTTCGCAATGCGGAGCAGCACCCCAGTCGATTCCCTGACCTGAGAGACATTCCCGGGCGATGACTGAATGTCTTCGTTGAACATCGTCTGAATGGAGTCAATGACTACCATGTCCGGCTTTTCATGCTCGATGACTCCCTCGATATCAGTCAGATTTGTTTCGCATAGCAGCTTCAGATTGTCGCTGAAGCTTCCGATGCGCATAGATCTCAGTTTGATCTGCTGCAGGGACTCTTCTCCTGACACATAGAGCACCCGGACGCCCTTTGCGGTGAGATGCTGACAGACCTGAAGGAGCAGAGTTGATTTTCCAATACCCGGGTCGCCCCCGATCAGTATCAGCGACCCTTTCACGATACCCCCGCCAAGTACGCGGTCCATCTCACCAATGTCTGTCCGGGTCCTCTGCCCGGATGAGACATCAATCTCCGAGAGTGATTTCGGTTTCAAGCGCCCGCTATTTCCTGCAGATGACAGCCCGGTGCTTCTCGTACCGGATTTTTTTGTCGAAACGAGTTCTTCCACAAACGTGTTCCACTGGTGGCAGGAAGGACACTGACCCATCCATTTTGCGGATTCATATCCGCAGTTCTGGCAGAAATAGGCACTCTTTTTGTCTTTGCTCATGTAAAATCTCCTGAAAAAGGCTCCGGAATACTCCGGAGCCTGGTTTTAGTTCATATCAATTCCGCTTTACTTCGAGTCGGTTCGGACTTTCACTCAATCTTTACGCTCAGGCAGGTTCAGACTTTCACAATCTTTACGCTTACAGATTTTCCTTCGCTGAGTTCAACACTGAAGGAGAGCTTTCCGCCCATATTCGTGGTCATGTGTCCCACATTCACATCGTCGAGAAGAACCTGATATTCTGTATTCTCAGCGGCGCCCACCGTGATTTCTGCGTCTTCCGGTCCTTCCACAGAGAAGGAGATCTCCTGATCCGTGATTCTGAGATTCCTTACTGCAGTGCCGGGAACCGATTCGTATACGAAGGTCTCGTTGCATTCCAGTTTTGTGATTTCACGGTAGGTTTTTACTTTGTAAAGATTTCCCTTGAATTCGAAATCTCCCAGCTTTTTCTTTGCGTCCAGCTCATAATTGCCAAAGCTCAGTGTTCCGTCATTTTCTGCGCGAAGCAGTTCCTTAACGACAGCCATTTTTTTATACTCCTTCTGCTTTTGATGAATATTCGTGTATCTGACTGGCAGATACGTTCGGCGGTCCGTCTTCACTTCTCACGCGGATGACGTGCCCGCCATTTAATCTTTGCAAATATTATACGATATTCGTGTTTTTTTCTCAACAGGCAGGATTGTGAAATTGTGATGTACCGACAGTTCGCTGCCCTTCGGCACTCATTTTTTCTGTGTCCGGAAGATAATCTTGTCATCCCGGCAGCTCACCGAGACATGGTCTCCGCTCCGGATTGAGCCTTTTAGAATCTCTTCCGCGAGTGGATCCTCGATCCTGGTCTGGATGGCGCGTCTTAGCGGTCTTGCTCCGTATTTGTTGTTATAGCTTTTCTCGATGAGGCTATCCTTTCCCGACGCGGTGACAGTCAGACGAATGTTCATCTGGTCGCTGCAGCGCCGGATCAGATCTCCCAGGAGAATATCGACGATCCGATGCATCTCCTTCTTGCCGAGGGAGTGGAACACCAGAATCTCGTCGATACGGTTCAGAAACTCCGGGCGGAACATCTGACGGATCTCATCCATGACCTGATCCTTCATATCGCTGTAATTCCGTTCTTCGTTGTCCTCTGATAAAAATCCAAGATGCTTCGGCTGCACAATCCGGTTTGCGCCGGCATTCGAGGTCATAATGATAATGGTCTCCTTGAAGCTCACATTTCTTCCCTGCGCGTCGGTGATGTGTCCGTCGTCCAACACCTGAAGCAGGATGTTAAAGACATCCGGATGTGCTTTTTCGATCTCATCGAAGAGGATGACACTGTACGGGTGACGGCGCACTTTTTCAGAGAGTTGTCCGCCCTCATCGTACCCGACATAACCGGGCGGTGACCCGATCAGCTTGGATACGCTGTGCTTTTCCATGTACTCAGACATATCCACACGGATCATGGCGTCCTCACTTCCGAAGATTGCTTCCGCCAACGCCTTGGACAGTTCCGTCTTGCCGACACCGGTCGGACCCAGGAACAGGAACGAGCCGATCGGGCGATTCGGATCCTTCAGGCCGACCCGGCCTCTGCGGATTGCCCGCGAAACGGCAGACACTGCCTCATCCTGACCGATGACACGTTTATGCAGAATACTCTCGAGTCTCGCCAGTTTTCTGGATTCCGATTCCGCGATTTTTGAAACCGGAATTCTTGTCCACATGGATACCGTTTTTGCGACATCCTCCGCGGTTACCTGTTTTCTTCTTCCGGAGCTCTTCTTCTCACTTTTTTCCAGACAGCTCTCCAGTGTATTCTGCAGTTTCTGAACCCGGGAGGCGCTTGCAAAATCGTTTTTCCGGATAAAATCTTCCTTGATCCGACGCATCTCAAGGATGCGGTCTTCCACAGACGCGCGATCTGCAGTGTTCCGGGTGAGCTTTTGTACGCTCTGCTCGAGTTCGTCCACAGACTCTGACCCGACCCCGGCCCCGGCTTCGTCTGACGCAGTCCCCGGTTCATTCGCGGAGCCTGTTCTGCTGTCGGCAGTTTCTGCCGCCCGTCTGAAGTCCCCCAGCTGGACGCTCGAGGATGCCTCATCGATAAGATCGATGGCCTTGTCCGGCTGAAAACGGTCATTGATATAACGGGTGCTGAGGCGCACGGCCGCTTCCAGTGCCTCGTCCTGTATCTTTACGCCGTGATGTTCTTCATAAAGCGGACGGATTTCCCGAAGGATCTGAAGTGTCTGCTCCGGAGATGGCTCATCCACCGTAACAGGCTGAAATCTTCGTTCCAGCGCGGCATCTTTTTCAATGCGCTTGCGGTATTCCTCCGTTGTAGTCGCGCCAATCAGCTGGATCTCTCCCCTTGCAAGGGACGGTTTCAAAATATTCGATGCGTCCAGAGCTCCTTCTGCCCCTCCCGCGCCAATAATCGTATGGATTTCATCGATAAAGAGAAGAACATTCCGGTCCGCGGTTACTTCTCCGATCACCTTCTTGATCCGTTCCTCAAATTCACCTCTGTACTTGGAACCTGCAACCATGGAAGAAAGGTCCAGTGTGACCAGGCGTTTGTCCGCCATGACATCCGGTACATTTCCCTCTGCGATTCGCTGGGCAAGTCCCTCTACAATTGCGGTTTTTCCCACCCCCGGCTCACCAATCAGGCACGGGTTGTTCTTTTTCCTGCGGCTGAGGATCTCGATGACGCGGGTGATTTCCCGCTCTCTTCCAATCACAGGATCCAGCAGGCGCTCACGCGCCATGACCGTAAGATCTCTGCTGTAGCGATCCAGCGTCGGTGTTTTGCCGCTCTGCTCACCGGATTCGGAACGGATATCGTCGACTTCGCTCTGCATCTGTTCCTCCGTCAGCCCGGCGGTTTTCATCAGAGCCAGATAGAGCTTCTGCATATTCACAATTTCCGTGGAATGAAGCAGCTTGTAGGCGACGGAATCAGAATCCCTAAGGATCGCCATCATGATATGTGTGGTCCCGGCCAGCCTGTGACCCTCTTTGCCGGCAATCCGGACTGCCTCATCGAGTATCTTCTGTGCTTTTACCGTAAATTCCGGTTTGTAGCACACCGGCGAGTCTGCCGCCGGCACGATCATGGAGCTGATGAATTTGTTCAGAATCTCTTCTGTCACTCCAAAACTTTTGAGCACAGCCGCCGCAGTGCAGTTCTTCGTCCTGACAAGCCCGAAAAGGATATGTTCGGTTCCAATGTAGGACTGACTGTTGTCCGCCGCCATTTTCTTCGCGAGGGAAAGAGCTGTGCGCGCATTAGATGTAAACTGATTTTTCATATTGTTATCTCTTTTTCTCTTCTTTACTCATCAGGTTTTCCAAACTTGATTTAAAAAAGCCCGGGGATGCTTGTTCCCGGGCTGATCATTTCGGATTATTTATTTCTGCCGTGACAGTACTTGTATTTCTTGCCGCTTCCGCAAGGGCAGGGATCGTTCCGGCCGATTTTCTTCGGCTTCACAATAGTGCCGGACTTCTTCTGTTCGAGATAGAGAGCTTTCTTCTTTTCCGCGGAAAAAATCAGATCCCACTCCGGCAGGTTGTATAACCAGTCTGCCTTTGCGTCAACCATATTCTTGTAGAGCTTCTCCTTGTCGAAGCCGAGGTTCACCTCGGTATCCTCTGTCATGGTTTCAATCGGATTCGGCACCTTCAGAGAGTCGTTGATTCCGTCCAGAAATCCGGTCATCGTCATAACGTCGATCTTGTATCTATCCGCAAGCTCCTTGACCGTACCCTTTACTACCTCATTCGGGTTCGTCAGAAGCTTCTCATATATTCCCTTCTCAACGAGGAAATAATCCTGCCAGAACTTCTGAAGTTCATTCTTATTTGTCTCTCTATTGTAGGCAATTGCCTGCCAATCCTGTAATAAGGCCATTTCAAAATACCATCCTTCTGTTTTCTAAATGCTGCGCGGCTGTCTTCGGATCCGCCCCAAACGATAGGATGCCGCAAGCATTCTAAAACAGTATAGATGAATCCGCAGAGAATTTCAAGTCTGGGAACTTCTCGTTCTCGTTTCCGCTTTGCCCGGAAGTCCTGTCTGAAGCCTTCTCATTTCTGCTTTGTCTGTGGAATTTTTTCTTCCACTCCGGAAGCATCCCCGGTGTCTTCCATCCGTTCCGGCAGCAGCGTTACGAGGGTGTTCTCGATCCGGTGATCCAGGATACGGTACACGCGGATATGCATGGCGTCCGTATCCAGCTCGAAATGGCTTCCGTCCTCCGGGACGTATCCGAGGCGGCCAAGAATATAGCCTCCGAAGGTGTCATAGTCCTCGTCGGGAAGATTTCTGCCAAGGGCCTGATTCACCTCATCGAGGGATGCGCCTCCCTGAATTCGCCAGGTTGTCGGAGAAATCTTGATGATGTCGTCCGGTTCATCCGTCTCGTCGTCTTCCGTAAGATCCCCTACCAGAACCTCGAGCAGATCTTTCATGGTGATCACGCCGTCCATTCCGCCATATTCGTCCAGAACGATAGCGAAGTAATTGCCTGTGGTCTTCATGTGCTGAAACATAACATCCGCCTTGACAGAACCGGGTACGAAATAGGCAGGATCGACCGCGCGGGCCATAATCTCCTCCTGTGCTGCGCCGCGAAGGCGGAAATAATCCTTCGCATCCAGAACGCCAAGTACATTGTCCGGAGTTTCCCGTACAACCGGGAACTGGTCGTGACGGCTCTCGTGAATGGTTTTCTCCCACTCCTCGAGCGGATCCTCCTCGTACAGGCAGGCGACATCCTTCCTGTGTGTGCAGATCTCATCGACAGAGATGTCATCGAACTCGAAGACATTGCGGATCATCTCCTGCTCGTCCGAATTGATGTTGCCGTGCATGGTTCCCCGGTCTACCATCATCTTGATTTCGTCCTCCGTCACGTTCATTCTCAGGCTCGCCGGATCGATCCCGTTGAGCCTGAGGATTCCGTTTGAGATGCCTGAGATGATTTCCGTTAGCGGGAAAAAAATCACGCCGAAGAAGCGATACCATCCGGCCAGATCACACGCGGTCCTGGCCGTTTTTCTTCCGGCAAATGCCTTGGGAAGAATATTTGTCAGAATCATCAGAATGGCAGTGAACACCAGAACACAGATCACTGTGACGGCTGCCCGGGCAGCTTCATTGCCCCCGTCTATTCCCAGTGCCCCGCAGATCGCATCTAAGCAGACTGCAGTGAGCGCAGACGAACTCCCTACGGTGCAGAGCATATGCAGTGTATGAATCGAGGTAAGAAATCTTCCGGAATTTCCCTTTAGTTTCTGAAGATAGGGAACCGCCGTATTTTCTTCTTCCTTCAATTCATCAATCTGTGTGTCTGTCAGCGCAAGTACGGCTGTCTCACAGGCGGTAAATACTGCCGAAAGCGCAATCATCAGGATCGTCAGGATAACGTACCATATCCAGGGACCACTGTCCATTCGTTATTTCCTCCAAATCAATCGTTTATATGTAGTATAGAAAAGCATTGCCGTATGTCAAACGAGATAAAACACGCTGCGCGAGTTTTATCTCGCTATCGCGACGCTCGCCGCACACGAATACTTCGCATTCGGCTGCGGCTCACTGTTCGCGTAAACAAAGAGGCTTCCGAACCGGAAGCCTCTGATCCGAAATCACCTGATGAAATTTCAAACCTGAAACCATCTGATGAAATTCGAAAATTCCAAAGTGTATTATCTGAAGTAATTTACACCGGATTCAAAAAGCTTCATGTCTTTTTCACCGTAGATGTTGACGGATACCCCGTCTCCGCGGCGTTCCGCATGGCACATCTTGCCGTATACGCGTCCGTCCGGGCTGGTGATTCCCTCAATGTTGAAGTAGGAGCCGTTGATGTTCCAGTATTCATCATCGGTGAAGTTCCCATCGAGATCACAGTATCTGGTGGCAATCTGACCGTTCTCCTGAAGTCTGCGTATCCACTCGGAGTTCGCCGCAAATCTTCCTTCTCCGTGAGAAGCGGGCATCGTGTAAATGCCTCCCAGCTCAGTTCCGGCAAGCCATGGGGATTTATCGGACACAACCTTGACATATGCCATCTTGGAAATATGCCTATGAATGGTGTTGAAGGTCAGAGTCGGCGAGTCCTCCTTCTGACCCGTAATCTCGCCGTTCGGTACAAGACCGAGCTTGATCAGTGCCTGGAAGCCGTTGCAGATGCCCAGAGCAAGTCCGTCTCTCTTCTGCAGGAGGTCATTTACCGCTTCCTTTATGCTTGCGTTCTGGAAAGCAGTCGCGAAGAACTTGGCAGAGCCATCCGGCTCATCTCCGGCAGAGAAACCGCCCGGGAACATGATGATCTGGGACTGTTCAATCGCCTTGCGGAACTCCTCCACAGAATCCACGATATCTGTTGCGCTCAGATTGCGGAATACCTTTGTGATGGTTCTGGCTCCGGCCGCCTCGAAGACTCTCGCGCTGTCGTACTCGCAGTTGGTTCCCGGGAATACAGGGATGAATACGGTCGGCTGCGCGAGCTTGTGGCCGCACACATAGATGCTGTCTGCTTTGAATAATCCCTTGTCCTCAACGCCGGTATCCTTTGCGGGAACGCCGGAAACGGTCTTGAACACGCCGCTCAATGTCCCGTTCCACGCGTTCAGAGCATCGTCCATGGAAATAGAGGTATTGCTGTAACGGAATACTCCGTCGCCATTTACCTCACCGATAACCGTGTAAGAAGAAGCAAGCTTACCGACCTGATCGGAAGGTACCTCAAGAATAAGGTCTCCGAGATACGGGCTGAAGAGGTCTCTCGCATCCACACTGTGATCAATGGTAACGCCGAGCTTATTGCCAAAGGCCATCTTGCTTACCGCGACAGCAATTCCGCTTCTCTCGACAACGTAGGCAGCCTTGACCCGTCCTGCCTCTGTGTCTTCATGTACCCTGCTGTACAGATCCATAACCTGATCATAGACCGGCAGCTCGTACTGATTCTTCGGTATGCGGATCCAGACCAGTTTGTCTCCCGGGGTCTTCAGTTCCGGTGTGATCACATCCTTCAGTTCCGCGACATCTACCGCGAAGGACACAAGCGTCGGCGGAACATCGATGTCATTGAAGGTACCGGACATGCTGTCCTTGCCGCCGATGGAAGCAAGACCGTACTCGATCTGCGCCTCATACGCGCCGAGAAGAGCCGCGAACGGCTGGCTCCACCGCTCCGGATCTTCTGTCATTCTGCGGAAGTATTCCTGGAAGGTGAAATGAATCTTGTGGAAATCGCCGCCTGCCGCGACAATTTTCGCGATGGACTGTGTCACAGCGTAGACCGCTCCGTGATACGGGCTCCAGCTTGACACATAGGGATCGAAGCCATAGGCCATCATGGTGACGGTATTGGTCTTCAGATCCGGAACAGGAACCTTGGCGATCATGCTCTGCGTCTCGGTCAGCTGATATTTTCCTCCGTAAGGCATCAGAACGCTCGCGGCGCCGATCGAGGAATCGAACATCTCAACCAGCCCCTTCTGAGAGCATGCATTCAGATCCTTGAGAGAATCCAGCCATTTTACCTTTACGTCATAAATATCTCCGCTTCTCTTAAGAACGCTGTCTGCTTTATTCGGAATATCGACCTTTACATCGGTCTCCTGATGCGCGCCGTTGGTATCCAGGAAGGCGCGGGACAGATCCGTGATGGTCTTGCCTCTCCAGTTCATCACAAGGCGCGGCTCTTCCGTAACGACAGCGACCTTAACCGCCTCGAGATTCTCTTCGTGTGCGTACTTCAGGAACTGATCCGCATCCTTCGGAGATACTACCACTGCCATCCGCTCCTGGGATTCGGAGATTGCCAGCTCTGTGCCGTCAAGACCCGCATACTTCTTCGGAACCTTATCCAGGTCGATCCGGAGTCCGGGAGCAAGTTCACCGATGGCAACGGAAACACCGCCTGCGCCAAAGTCGTTGCACTTCTTGATGATGTGACTGACCTCCGGGCGGCGGAACATTCTCTGCAGCTTCCGCTCTGTCGGCGCATTACCTTTCTGGACCTCTGCGCCGCAGGTCTCAAGGGACTGTGTGGTATGAATCTTGGAGGATCCCGTCGCTCCGCCGATTCCGTCACGGCCGGTTCTGCCTCCGAGCAGAATGATGATGTCGCCCGGGTCCGAATTCAGTCTCTGCACCGCTCTTCTCGGAGCCGCGCCCATCACCGCGCCGATCTCCATACGCTTCGCCACGTAATTCGGGTGGTAGATTTCCTTGACATATCCCGTTGCAAGACCAATCTGGTTTCCGTAGGAGCTGTAGCCGTGCGCAGCCTGTCTCGTCAGCGTTTTCTGCGGAAGTTTGCCCTTCATGGTTTCAGAAACCGGAACGGTTGGGTCCGCTGCTCCAGTGACGCGCATCGCCTGATACACATAGGTTCTTCCGGAAAGCGGATCGCGGATCGCGCCGCCCAGACAGGTCGCAGCGCCGCCGAAGGGTTCAATCTCTGTCGGATGGTTGTGCGTCTCGTTCTTGAAGTTGATGAGCCACTCCTCATACTTTCCGTCTACATCGACCGGAACGATGATACTGCAGGCATTGATCTCATCTGATTCCTCCTGATCGGTCAGCTTTCCATCCGCCTTCAGCTTCTTTGCCGCCAGACATGCCAGATCCATCAGGCAGATATATTTTCCGTTTCTTCCTTTATAAAGGACGTCAAAATCATGACGATACCGGTTGTAGCTGTCCTCAATCGGAGCCCTGTAATCACCGTCACCGAACGCGATGTTTTTCAGCTCGGTCGAGAATGTGGTGTGACGGCAATGATCGGACCAGTAGGTATCCAGCACGCGAATCTCGGTAACGGTCGGGTTTCTCTTCTCATCGTTTGCGAAATAATCCTGAATGAATTTGAAATCCTTAAAGGTCATAGCCAGGTTGAGGGACTGATAGAGATCCTGCAGCGCGTTCTCGTCCATCTCGATAAATCCGTCAAATACCTTCACGTCTGCCGGCTCTTCAAAGCTCATCACGAGGGTCTCCGGCTTCTCGGCGGCACTTTCACGGGAATCAACCGGATTGATGCAGTGTCCCTTGATCACCTCCATGTCCTTGTCGCTCACATCTCCGTCAATGACATAGGTGGTGGCAGTGCGGATAATCGGCTGTTCATCGCCCTTCAGGAACTGTACACATTGCACGGCGGAATCGGCTCTCTGGTCAAACTGGCCTGGGAGGTATTCCACGGAGAATACATGTGCGTTCTCCGCCTTCGGAAAATCCTCCTTGTACAGAGTATCAACCGGCGGCTCGGCAAATACGACATGGCATGCCTTCTCGAATACCTCGTCGCTGATGTTCTCGACATCATACCGGATAAGGATTCTGACATCGTTCACACCGGAAACGCCCATATAATGACGGATCTCGTGGCTTAATTCCTTTGCCTGACCGGCAAACTCCGGTTTCTTCTCAACATATACACGTCTTACCTGGCTCATTCTTGCTGTCCTTTCCTATTTCTGAAAGTATAGACTGTTACGGCATCTGTATGGAAGGTCTTCATAAAGCCGGATTTTCCCGTACCTGAAGGCCGACCCGCATATTCAGATACAGAATAACACAGTTTTCCCGACAAGTAAAATCAAAAACAGGCGATCTGCAGGCCATTTTTTTTCATAAAAAATTCATCTTCTTCTCATCAACACGTTAAAACTTAATAAAATTTTATGATTTCATCTTTACAGAACGGGTCTTTCGAAGCAAAATATAGCTTGTCAATCAGAGTCCTGATACGTGACATTCAAATACGTGACCTTGAAATCGTTGAATACGTGACATTGAGATACGTGACCTTGAAATCGTTGAAATACATGACGTTGAAAAGTACAGATTTTGGAGTTGGAATATGGTAATACATGCAGTTCTGCTTGCACTCGGCATAGTGGTTGGATTGTTTCTGTTCTATCTTTGGGGTATTCATCCGAGAATCGATGGAAAGAGAAAACAGAAAACGCTGGATCTGGCAAGATGGGATTTTGCCCACCGCGGTCTGTGGGATATGACACAGAACATACCGGAGAATTCGCTCCCCGCATTTGCGCGGGCGGCTGACCAGGGATACGCGATTGAGCTTGACGTGCATCTGACGAAAGACAAGAAACTCGTCGTTTTTCACGACGACAGTCTGATGCGTGTCTGTCATGTCCGGGGAACCTGTGAACGGATGAATGCGGAGGATCTCATGAAGCTTTCTCTTTCCTTCACGGAGCATCATATGCCGCTGTTGGAAGATGTCCTGCGCCTGGTAAATGGAAGGGTCCCGCTTCTGATAGAGCTGAAGCTTCCTTCGGTCAGCACGGAGATCTGCCGCTATGTGTATGATCTTCTCAAGGATTATCAGGGTTCCTGCCTGATTGAATCCTTCAATCCGCTTGGTCTAAGGAAATACAAGCAGCTGGATCCTGACGCGATTGTCGGACAGCTTTCCGGTAAATACACGGCAAAAGACAGGCTGAATCCGCTGATCGCCCTTCTTTCCTCGTCGCTTCTGGTTAATGCGCTCAGCAGGCCTGACTTTGTCGCTTATAACTTCCGCACGTCTGATGCCTTTGGTTTTTATCTGAATCAGAACCTGTTCCGGATTCCTGTTTTTGCCTGGACGGTGAGGACTTCCGAGGAATTCCGGAAATGCAGACATGCCTATGACGGAATCATTTTTGAAAAATTTCTGCCGGCTGAAATTGTATGTTAAAATTGAGCGTAAAATCAATGAATGAAGAACCGGGATTCATTCCCTGAATGATGATTAAGGAGGATTTTTTATGCTGACATCTGTAGCGGCGTTTTTCCGATCTAGAAAGCAGTTCTGGATTCTTCCCGCCTATGCGGTCTTCTATTCTCTTGTATTTCGTTATCTTGAGAAAGCCATCCGGAATCCGGGAAGCTATCATCTGATCTACTGCCCGCTCGACCGGTATATTCCTTTTATTGAATATTTTATTGTGTTCTATTTTTCCTGGTTTGTATTCATGTTCCTTGTGTTCGGATTTTTCACCGCAATCAACCGGGATGTAACGGAATATAACCGCTTCCTCCTTTATCTTTTCTCAGGGATGACCATTTTCCTGATCGTCTCCGCGATCTATCCGAACGGGCTGGATATCCGTCCCGCAGCGCTTCCGAATCACAACATCTTCAGCCGGATGGTCGCCAGGCTATATCAGATGGATACTCCCACCAATGTTTTTCCGAGTATCCACGTATACAATTCCCTCTCCGCTGCCCTGGCAGTCAATAACTGCAAGATGCTGAAGAATTACAAGGGCCTCCGGATCGGAACCTTTACGCTGGCATTTCTGATCATTCTCTCCACGGTATTTCTGAAACAGCACTCCGTATACGATGTCGCCGGAGGAATTTTCATGAGCATTATTCTCTATCGTCTGATTTACCAGCCGGCAGAAGCTGCGGTACCACAGACAGAGGCTGACGGCTTTGCCACCTCCGGGAGGTAACCGGTCTCAGGCAGCCGGCATCAGCCCGGTTCCCTATCAGCCGGGTTTGAATCCTGTCTGGTATTAAATTCTATTCAGAATAAATTTTCTACGTGATCGGGTTCCATGAATTCCATAAATCCAGAAATGACAAAGGCGGATATCAGATATCCGCCTTTACTTTCTTCAATTTGGCGAAGGATGCAAACATCCTCTTGATGCCGAAGTTTTCAAAATCGACCGTCACCTCGTAGTCTCTCGGTCCGTCCTTGATCTCTTTCACTGTTCCGATTCCGAACTTCACATGTCTGACCGTGTCTCCGGTCTTATAATCCAGATGATCCGGCTTTGATACCCGGAATTCTTCCAGGCGGAACCGTCCCTTCGCGTTCTTTTCGCCCGGACGGGATACGGACGGATTCCGGTATCCGGAGCTGCCATAACCGGAGCTGCCGTAGCCGGACACACCGAACCGGTTTTTCTCTGCCCCGGATGAGCCGTATCCACTTCCGGATACTCCGCCCGACGTGCCATATCCGCTTTCCTGTCTGCCCATGCCCATGATATCATCAAAGGACAGCTTCGGAGGATTCAGAAAATTCCGGGTGTCTGTCGTCTCCCGCTCCAGCTCGATATATTCCCGCGGGATTTCCCTCACGAATCGCGATGCCTTCAGGAACTGCGGCTCGCCTCTCACCATCCGCATGCGGACCGCCGTCATCGTAAGATCCTTTCTGGCCCGTGTGATTCCTACATAGCACAGGCGGCGCTCCTCTTCCATTTCCTCCGTGTCATGTTCACTGATCGAAAGGTAGCTCGGGAAGGTATTTTCCTCCATTCCGGCCATGTAGACATTGTCAAATTCCAGCCCCTTCGCGCTGTGCAGCGTCATCAGGAGCACATAATCGCTGTCCTCCTCTACGCTGTCGATGTCTGCCACGAGTGAGACCTGCTGCAGAAAATCCGATAGCGAGGGTGTCTCCGCTGATGTTGTGTAATCCTCCGTTTTGGAAATCAATTCATTGATGTTCTCGATGCGGGCCTTTGCCTCATCGTCTCCCTGCGCCTCCAGCTCCGCGACATAACCCGTCTCCGAGATGATCAGCTCAAGGATTTCGCGGACAGTGTAGCCGTCCGCGTTCAGGCTCCGGTATTTTTCAATCAGATTTGTGAATCCGCGGATCTTTCCCGCGGCACGTGACATGCCTGGGATCCGGTCCACCTCCAGCAGAGCATCGTAGAAGCCGATGTTCTTCTCCTGCGCGTACTGCTCCACCTTACCGATGGAGGTCTGCCCGATTCCCCGCTTCGGGATATTGATGATCCGTTCGACGGCGAGGTCATCGCTGCCGTTGTCTACCGTCTTCAGATAAGAGAGCAGATCCTTGATCTCCCTGCGGGCATAGAAATTGATGGCACCGACAATTTTGTACGGGATATTCCGGGCGATAAATTTTTCCTCGAAGATACGGGACATTGCGTTTGTCCGGTACAGGACCGCAAAATCATGATACGCCATTCTATCCCGGCTGCATTTGCTGCTGATGTCGCGGGCAATATACTCTGCCTCCTGATATCCGTCGTCAAACTCACGAAAATGGATCTTTGATCCCTCTGTGTTCTCGGTCCAGAGCTTTTTCTTCTTTCGGCCGACGTTGTGAGCGATTACTTCGTTCGCCGCATTCAGGATGTTCTGCGTAGACCGGTAGTTCTGCTCCAGTCGGATTACCTTCGCGCCGGGATATTCCTTTTCAAAGTTGAGAATATTGCGTATGTTTGCTCCCCGGAACTTATAGATGGACTGGTCATCGTCACCGACTACACAGAGGTTGCGGTACCGCGAGGCCAGAAGCTTCACAAAAAGGAACTGAACGGTATTGGTATCCTGGTACTCGTCGATCATGATGTACCGGAATTTTTCCTGATAATAGGACAGGACATCCGGCTCCCGGCGGAACAGCTCGACGGTCAGTACCAGAAGATCATCAAAATCCAGCGCGTTATTCTCCTTCAGCCGCTTCTGGTAGGCATAATAGCATCTCGCATACTGCTTTTCGACCCATCCGGACGCATTTTTCTCATATTCTTCCGGTCCGATCATCTCGTTTTTTGCCGAGGAAATCTGACGAAGAATCGCCTTCTCCTTATAGACCTTCGGATCCAGCTCCAGCAGGCGGATTACCTCCTTCATGACCTGTCTGCTGTCATCCGTGTCATAAATAGTGAAGTTATTCTCGTAGCCGATAAGATTGATGTATCTCCTCAAAATCCTGCAGCAGGTAGAATGAAAGGTGGAAATCCAGATGCTCTCGGATCCGGCCGTCACCAGCTGATCGACGCGCTCCCGCATCTCTCCCGCCGCCTTGTTCGTGAAGGTGATCGCCATGATATTCCACGGACTCACCTGTCTCTGGGAAATGAGGTACGCGACCCGACAGGTCAGCGTCCGTGTTTTTCCGGAGCCTGCACCCGCCAGAATCAGAAGCGGCCCTTCCGTCGTTGTGACCGCCTCCCGCTGCGGGGCGTTTAAACTGCTCAATAAGTCATTCATGAATCAATTCCTGTCTTTATTTCTGCAAAATTCCTCATCTGCGTTTTACGCAAATTCCTTTCCGGCTGCCTCGAGAGCCGCGGCAATGACCTTATCCATGTCGTAATATTTGTACTGTCCCAGCCGGCCGCCGAAGATCACGCCGGTCTCCTTGTCCGCCAGTGTCCGGTACTTCTGATACAGACTGTTGTTCTCCTCATTGTTCACCGGGTAGTACGGCTCCATGCCTACCTTCCACTCGGAGGAGTATTCACGGGAGATGACGGTCTTCGGCTGTGTCCCGAATTCAAAATGCTTGTGCTCAATAATTCTGGTATAGGGTACATCCCGGTCCGTATAATTCACCACAGCATTGCCCTGGTAATTCTCCTCGTCCAGAATCTCTGTCTCAAAGCGGACACTCCGGTACTGAAGCGGTCCGTAGCAGTAATCAAAATATTCATCGATCATTCCGGTGAACACGATCTTCGCCGCGATATCCGGATTCTTCTTACGATATTCGAAATAATCAGTTCCGGTCATGACATCACTGCCCTCAAGCATCTTCTCGATGATCTGCGTATAGCCTCCCATGGGGATGCCCTGGAACCGGTCGTTGAAATAGTTGTTGTTGTAGGTGAAGCGGCACGGGAGCCGGCGGATGATGAAGGCGGGAAGCTCGGTGCAGGGACGTCCCCACTGCTTTTCCGTGTAGCCCTTCACCAGCTTCTCATAGACATCTGTTCCAACAAGAGAAAGCGCCTGCTCCTCCAGATTCTTCGGCTCGGTGATGTGCAGACTCGCGATCTGCTCCGCGATTTTATCCTTTGCCTCCTGCGGCGTGCGGATATTCCACATCCGGCTGAAGGTATTCATATTAAACGGAAGGTTGTAGAGCTCATCCTTATAGACGGCAATCGGGGAATTGATATAGTTGTTGAATTCGGCGAACTGACTGATATATTCCCAGATCCGCCTGTCCGAAGTGTGAAAAATATGCGCGCCGTATTTGTGAACGTTGATTCCCTCGATCTCTTCCGTGAAAATATTTCCGCCGATGTGATCTCTTCTGTCAATCGCCAGACAGTGAAATCCCCTCTTCGTCGCCTCATGGGCAAAAACAGCACCGAACAGACCTGTTCCGACAATCAGATAATCATATTTCATTTTTCTATCCCTCCTGCAATTACTAATATATTTTTGTAACGATTCCGCACGTACAGATCTTTCAGATCATCATGGCGCCCGTCTGCGAATTCAGTCATCCGATTCAGCACGTACAGATCATTCAGATCGTCATGGCGCCTATCGATGACAGAATCGAGCTGACCAGAATGGCAAGAATCCCGATCGGACAGAGATACCGGATCAGTACATAAAAGAACTTTTTCAGATGGAAGGTCACATTGTTCTGCTCGACCTCCTCGATCACCGCCTGCGGCTTGATGATGTAACCCACAAAAATGCAGGTCAGTAGCGCGAGTACAGGCATAAGGATGCTGTTGCTCACAAAATCCAGAAAATCCAGAATCGACATACCGAAGATCTTAAAGGAAGAAAAAGCGCCGTATCCGAGAGAGCAGACGGTTCCGATGATCATGCAGTATACAGTCATGACGACGGTTGTCTTCGTTCGTCTCCATCCCGTGCGGTCCATAATATTCGAAACAACCGCCTCCAGAAGGGAGATCGATGAGGTAAGCGCCGCGAAAAGTGTGAGCGCAAAAAACATCAGACCGATAATTCTCCCACCCGGGAAGGCGTCAAACACCTTCGGCAGTGTGATAAACATCAGACCGGGTCCGGCGTTCAGCATGGATTCATCACCGCCCGAAAAAATGTATACCGACGGAACAATGATCATACCCGCGAGGATCGCCACGAAAGAATCGAAGAATTCAATCTGAAATACCGATGTCTCGAGATTGTCTTCCTTCTTCATATACGAGCCGTACGTCACCATGATGCCCATGGCGATGGACAGGGAGTAAAAGAGCTGTCCCAGCGCACCGAGAATCATTTTTCCGCTGAGCCTGGATACGTCCGGCTTCAGGTAATAGAGAAGACCCGCCGCAGCGTCCGGTCTTGTGACCACATAGACCGCGATGATGACGATCAGGGCCAGGAGAACCGGCATCAGAATCACGCTTGCCTTTTCGATTCCCTTGTCAACACCGAGGAATACAACCACAGCAGTTATTCCCAGAAAAACCGCCATCCAGAGGATCGGCTGCGCGGTAGTACCGATGTAGCTGCTGAAAAATCCGTCGTTCGCGGCTTCCATGTTCTGACCGGTCAGAAATACAGCAAAATATTTCGTGACCCAGCCGCCGATCGTGCAGTAGTACGGCGTGATGATCATCGGAATAATCATGCCGAGGATTCCGCAGATGTTGCTTTTTTGTCCCAGCTTCCGGAAAGCTCCGATAGAGCTCTGTCTGGTTTTTCTACCGATCGCGATTTCAGCCAGAAGGAGCGCAAAACCGAACGTCACAGCCAGGATCACATAGGTTAACAGAAAAATACCGCCGCCATATTTCGCGGCCAGATACGGAAATCTCCAGAGATTTCCGAGACCGACTGCAGATGACGCTGCCGCCAGCACGAAGCCGATTTTGCTTGAAAATGCCGAACGCTGTTTTGTGTTCATCTTATATACCGCCTTCATTTAATCTTACCCATCTGCCGCAGACCAGAACAAATCTGCGTCTGTCAAAACAGATGGATAAAAGTATAGCACAAAACTTTATGCGGCGCTATCTGCATCGCAGGGGATTTCATTTTTCTTTCCATGCGATCTGCATCACACCTTCTTCACGATGGCTGTGATCAGCCTGCTGAACTGATCCGCCACCCGATCTGCCGTCTCCTCCACCTCCCTGTGCGAAAGCGGTTTATCGGATATTCCGGCAGCCATGTTGGTGATACAGGAAATTCCGCATATTTCCATTCCCATATGCCTTGCCGCGACCGCCTCACAGGCAGTACTCATCCCCACGGCATCGCCGCCCCAGGCTCTGCACATTCTTACCTCGGCAGGCGTCTCATATGCCGGCCCGGTGAACTGCACATAAACGCCCTCACGAAGCCCGATTCCCAGATTTTCTGCCTCCAGCCGGATGATTTCCTGCATGCGTCGACTGTAAATCTCGCTCATATCGGGGAATCTCGGACCGAGCGTATCCGGATTTTCTCCGATCAGCGGGCTCGGAACCGCCGTCGCGATCTGGTCCGTAATCATCATCAGATCCCCGGGCCGGAAATCAGGGTTGACGCCGCCCGCCGCATTCGTAAGAATCAGCTTCTTCGCCCCCAGCAGGCCCATCATCCTGACAGGAAGTACGATATCCGTCATCGGATAGCCCTCATAGTAATGTACTCTTCCCTGCATGATCACAACGGGAACATCCTGAATCCACCCGAAGACAAATCTGCCCTTGTGTCCGGCGACCGTTGAAACCGGGAAGCCTTCGATTTCCGAATAATTAATGATCTCCGATATCCTCACATGATCCGCGTATTCCCCGAGACCGGAGCCGAGAACCAGAGCTGTATCCGGCATAAAATCTGTCTTGCTCCGGACACAGGCCAGACATTTATCAAGTTTTTCCATAATCATCATACGCCTCCCGATTTTTCTTTTGCCTGCTGATCCAGGTGTTTTGCTGTTTCTGCAAGAATCCGGACCACTATCTTCTCTCCCTGTCTTTCCGGATCAGATTCCGGACGGCCCCGACTGCGGTCCGCACCGCCTGATCCGTTTCCAGTACAACCGGATTCTCAAGTCCGAGCTTCTCCCTCTCCTGATTCGCGATGACCAGAAAGCAGGCGCCCGCCCTGGCCCGCAGCTTTCCGGCACAGATAAACAGTGCCGCCGACTCCATCTCGGACGCGAGACAGCCCATCATCTTCCATGCATTCCATTTCTGAATCAGCTCATAACCGGCCGGCATCTTCTCCGGCTCGTGCTGTCCGTAAAAAGCATCCTTACTCTGCACAACGCCGTAATGGCATCGAAAGCCCTGCTCCTGTGCTGATGTGACCAGTGCATTGGTTACATCAAGATCCGGTACCGCAGGGTATTCGATTGGCGCGTATTCCCTGCTGGTCCCCTCCATCCGTACCGCTCCTGTCGCGATGACGATGTCTCCGCTCTTGACATCCGTCTGTATGCCTCCGCAGGTGCCGGTCCTCACAAAGGTATCCGCGCCGCAGCGGTACAGCTCCTCCATTGCGATCGCTGCCGACGGACCGCCGATTCCGGTCGATGTGACGCTTACCTTCTCACCGTCCAGATATCCGGTGTATGTCGTAAACTCCCGATTCTCTGCAATCTTCTCGGGTTTATCCAGATACCGCGCAATTTTTTCACAGCGCTTCGGATCACCGGGCATGATGACATAGCGTCCCACCTCGCCCCTGCAGGTCTGAATGTGATACTGCCTCTCCGGATCCTTCGAATAATTCTTCAATGAAAAAACCTCCCTTCCGGATGATCATTACCTGATGCTATTTTACAACAAATCCATATCTCTGCGGGCAGAAAATGCAGCGCTGTGCGCCTGTTATTGAACAAAAAAGCGCTTCCTGAAATCTGTTTCACTTTATGTCACGATGCGTTATAATGATAAACAGGTCCTGCAGTATAGATGCTGAATTGCAATGATTTTCCGACTGCGGAGCCCGGCCGTTATGTTAATCGAAACAGAAAGAACATCTTACAAATGGTGAGAAGGAGGATTTTTGTATGAGCAAGACATTAGTCGCATATTTTTCCGTAAGTAATACAACCAAAGCAGTTGCGGAGAAGATCGCGGAAGAGGAAAAAGCAGATATCTTCGCGATTGTTCCCGAGAAGCCTTACACAAAGGAGGATCTGAACTGGAAGGACAAGCAGGCAAGATCTACGGTTGAGATGGCGGATCCGAACTGTCATCCCGCTATGGCTGAGAAGACTCCGGATCTCAGTGCGTACAAGACGGTCATCCTCGGATTCCCGATCTGGTGGGGAAGAGAGCCAAGTATTGTAGACACCTTCCTGACCTCCGCCGATTTCGCGGGGAAGATCATCATTCCCTTCTGCACCTCCGGCGGAAGCGGCATGGGAAGAACATGTGAGCGAATTCAGAACATCGTCGGCAAGGATGCAAAAGTCATGGAGGGACGCCGTGTCGGCGGAGAAGTCTCCATGGAGGATCTGAAGCTCTGGTTTGACGGTTTCCAGGAGTGGAACTGAGTCTTCCCGTCGTTCTGAGAGCCTTTCGTCAAGTGGGCCATAAGCCCTATCCGCTTACAGGGCGTTTGAAGCTGAATGCAGTCACATTGCCTGCGGCTCACTGTTCGCGTAAATGAACAGCTCGCCGTGCGCGTCCAGATGGGCGTGTGCGGCGAGCTGTCGTTATTGTTGTCCTAAAAACCCGGAAAGCTCAATTTTTCTGGTTGCCTGTGTCCGGAAAAAACGGTAAGCACAATTTTTCTGGTAATCTGCCCGGAAAGAGCCGGCATCGTATCCGCCATCAGGGATGCGTCATCACCCAGGAAAATGCCTTCGCCGTTCTTCCATCCGAATCCCGGAAGTGATTTCCCTCATTCCACTCCAGAGTGCAGGAAACCTTCTGCTTCTGAAGGATCTCATATGTCTCACGGATCCTGTCTCCCACAGCTGACATCACCGCATTGCGGGTCCGCTCCTCCCTGTCTCCAAGGCTCAGATACACCGATTTGCTCTGAATTTTATGCTCTTTCATGTAACCGGTGAACCCCGGAAACCACACGGAGGGAGACGCGGCGGCAGCTCCGCAGAACCGGTCCGACTGACAGGCCGCCCACAGAGCAAACAGTCCGGCGAGAGAATATCCTCCGATGTAATAATTTCTTCTGACGGAATCGTTTCTGCTGCCGTCATCACAGTACTTTATCATTTCTTTCAGTGTCCCGCACGCCCCGTCGCCAAAGGCTTCCTTTCCAAATACCGCCGGTGCCTTCCATGGGGACAGATCCCTGTTCCAGTCATCTACCAGAAAGGCGGTCAGCCTGAAATCCTTTCCGGTATCCGCATGAATCAGCCTGATTTCATTTTCAATCAAAGCCAGATCATGATCATCCACCGGCTGAAGAAGGATATTTTCTGCCGTACCATCTCCATATTCAAATATCTTCATAAATTAAATCCTTTCGGCTTTGCAGCCGGGAGCGAACGATGCCCCAGCAATCTTTTGGGCTACGCGTAGTGCTCCGGCCTTCGAAGCGAGAGGTACGGACGCGTCTTTCGTCGCGCAGCACATCCCGCAAGGTCTGTCTCCGCGATCAGCAGTTCTTCCTGATCTCCCGCCAGTGTCGTCAGGTTTCCGTCAAAATCTGACAAAAGGGATTCCCCGGAGAATTCCATCTGTCCTTCCGTGCCGCACCGGTTGCACATTGCTATATTGACAATATTCTGAAACGCCTGCGTCCGGATCTCCCAGCGAAACATCTCAGCTGGCTCAGCCTTCGTATTCGCTGTAGGTATCAGAATCAGCTCCGCGCCGCGGAGCGCCTCTGTTCGTATGCTCTCGGGATAGTGTCGGTCAAAACACACCACGATACCGATTTTTCCAAACCGGGTGTCAAAAACGGAAAAGCCGTCATCCGAAGGCGTATAGTAATCCTGCTCATAGAACTGCTCACATTCGGCGATATGTACCATTTTCTGCGTTCCAAGGATCGTTCCTACGTCATCGATCAGAAAGCTCATATCATACCGATGTCCGTTTTCCTCCACATAAAAATTCGGTGACGCATAGATACCGTTTTTCCGGCAGACATCACAGAATTCCCGGATATATCTGCTGTCCCGTGACAAAAGATACGCGGAAGCGTCCCGAGACGGGTACTGCGGGAAGAAGGGCGACAGCTGAATTTCCGGGTAGCAGATCAGATCCGCGCCTTCTGCTGCAGCCCTCTCCGCAAGCCGCACTAACTTTTGAAAATTATCTTCCATATCTGCTGTTGTCTTCATCTGTGCAAGTGCAATCTTCATTTATTTTCTCCTGATCACAGCCTTATACCGTGCAGCCCTGGTTTTTTCCGTGGTGTTTTGCCAGATACATGGCCTTGTCCGCATTGTTGATCATAGTCTGGCAGTCTTTTCCATCACTCGTGATGCCGATGCATGCAGTCAGTGGTATTTCGACGTTCCCGTACTTTACGCAAACCTTACGAATTTCACTCAGCAGATCGGATGACAGTTTCGAGAGATCTGTCCCGGGATCTCTGACCAGACCCACGAACTCATCTCCCCCATATCGGTAAAAATCAATCTTTCTCGAAACTCCAAAATTCAGGAGAAGGTTTCCGAGCGCACACAGACATCTGTCTCCTGCGGCGTGCCCGTACCTGTCGTTGATGTCTTTAAAATTGTCAAGATCTAGCATGATCGCCGCCGTGATTTCCTGCGCCGGTTTCTTTTCACCATTTTCAAGAAATTCATTCAGGCTCAGACGGCTGTACAGACCGGTCAGATGATCATAGCGCCTGTCACGGTCCGCCTTTGAGTACATCTCCATCGCCTGCCTGACCTGCTTCTGCAGAAGCTCCTTCTCCTGTTTTCCGTGAAGGCGCTCGATCTCCAGCTCCTGAATATGTTTTGCCTCCCTGGAAATATCCACGCCGTATAGGATACTTTCAATATGGCCGTTCGAAGGGTTGTCGATCAGATGGGCGGTGATTCTGGACCAGCGGATTGATCTGTCATCGTAGTAGGATTCGGTCTCGTGCACGATCTGATGCTGATTGTTCTGATAGGCTTTCAGCTGCGCATCCCTGCAGAAAATCCGGAAGAATTCCTCCTGTCCCTCCGGCGTAGGCACAAAGGAACCAATCCTTCGAATCAGGCTGTCGACACTTTCCATGTTCTGCATATTCCTGGCATTCTGGGCGTGTCCGCCGGAGCTGATCCACCTGTCCGCAGTCAGATCCATGTGAAAAACACCCTGTCCGTCCGGAAGCGCCTCGAGAATGGAGCGGATCTGACCGGTATACCTGGTCTGCGCGGCTTTCGTTTCTGTGATGTTTCTTCCGTATTCCATGAAGACCCTTCTGCCGTTCCAGGTTGTGAACCGCGCCTTCAGGCGGAAAATATGCTCACCGTCATCCGTCTCGATTTCCTTCTCTGTCTCATCTCCCATCTGCTTCATCGGGCAATGTCCGCACGGCGCGTTCAGCCCGAGCATGTACTCGTAGCACTTTCTTCCCTGATACGGTTCGTCGGGATGACCGGATATATCCAGTGTCATCTTATTGGCGAAGACCATGGAATAATCCTCCGGGTGACACACTTGAATAAACTGACCGGAATTGTCGGTAAGATCCAGAAGATTGTAGATGTCTACCTGCTGTCCGGCAGTTTCGCTTACCTGGGAATTCGGAGAATCCATCTGGTCAAGCGTCTCCTGAGAGGAGATTAACAGATTACGGAAATTCTCCTCACTCATCGGCCGGTAAAAATAATATCCCTGAATATAATCGCAGCCGGTTTTTTGAAGGAAATCCGCCTGGCTTGCGTTTTCTACTCCTTCCGCAACAATTGACAGCCCTGCCTTGTGACATACGTCGATGATCGCGGTAATGATGCTTCTTGTAACCGGCTGGCTCTCGATCCGGTCGATGAAGGTCTTGTCAATCTTGATGATATCAATTGGAAAATTGCCGATCATGCCAAGCGAAGAATAGCCCGCTCCGAAATCATCCATCAGAACTTTTGACCCGTTCTTCCGAAACTGGGAGAGGTAATAAGCACAGTTTTCCTTCAGAACCGCCACGGAGGTTTCCGTCACCTCATAGTTGATCATACCGTCCGGAAGCCGGCTCTGCATCCGGTAGCTGAAGATATCATTTATCATCTGATCATTGTAAAAATCCTGCCGGGACAGATTGATGGAAACAGGAACATACTTCAGGCCCTTTTCCTGCATGAATTTCTGGAATTGATATACCTTGCCAAGCACAAAATGATCAAGCTGTGAAACGAGACCGTTTTTCTCCAGTTCCGGTATGAAGTCACCAGGTGAAATCACTCCCATCTCCGGATGTTTCCAGCGCACCAGAGCCTCCGCGGAACTGATCCTCCCATCCGAGCACCGAACCACCGGCTGAAAATAAACCTTCAGCTCATCTTTCAGCAGGCTGTCCTGAAAGCTTGACAGAATTCCGGCGCGGTTAACATATCTCTTCCGCATTTCCAGATCAAAAATTGCAAAATTTCCGGTTTCACGCTGGTCTGACGCTTCCTTCGCCAGGATTGTACGGTCCACCATCTTTGTGACGGACTCTTCGCGCGAATCAATCGGATAGATTCCGCAGCGCAGATGCAGATGTACACTCTGCAGATCATTTGTCCACTGCAGATTCAGAAGCTCATCCAGACGATTGAGATCCAGCACATTCTTTTTTACCAGAAAAATAAACCAGTCTGATTCCAGACGCGCGGAAACAGCCGGACTGAGCCAGCTGTTCTTCAATGTCTGGAAAATATACAGAAGGATCTGGTCGCCACGTGAAATCCCGAAGGTCTCGTTCATCGCCTTGAAATTGCGCAGATCAAACATGATCATCGCATACTTGCGCGGATCATCACGAAAGAATATCCGTTCCGTCTCCCGGATGAATCCCTTCCGCGAGAACCCTTCCGTCAGCGAATCAAAATATTCATGTTCCAGAAGCCGGGTCAACTCTGCGCGGGATTGTGGAAGTCTTGCGGATATTGTCTCACTCTCGCCCACAGTACTGAGAACCAGCGCATGACCGGTGCTTCCATCCGGAAGAGTCATATTCACGGCATCAACCGTCTCATATATGCCCCTGATCGGGTCAAGATATGTCTGCGGCCCGTAGATATGGTTTGCCACAGGACATGGGGGACATGGCCCATCCAGATTCATGAGGCATTTGTAGCACTTTTTTCCTGCTTCCAGCCCCGGATACAACTCAAGAATCGTATCGTTGCAGCTGATTACATTGTAATTGTTGTCGATGATATATACACCGGATGACTTATTACTCATATTGTTACTTATTCTAACCCGTTTCTAACCCGTAATTTTTCGCGGGAGCCGCAATTGATGACCCCGTATGAAAGCCTTTGTCCTGTTACCGAATCCCTGATGATCTGATTCACACTGAATGTTCTGCGCCGTAAATCACCGGCGGTCTGATCTGCATTGCGTGAACTGCACCGTAAATCGTCGGCGTTCTGATCTGCATTGCGTGAACTGCACCGTAAATCGTCGGCGTTCTGATCTGCATTGCGTGAACCGCGCCGTAAATCACCGTCCGCGTCTGGCCGAAAATTTGATCTGATACATCTTCCTGTCCGCCACTGCAATAAACGTCTTGGGGCTGTCTGATCCGTTCCAAACAGATGTACCGGCGCTGAAGGTGATCGGACAGGGCATCCTTCTCTCCTCCGCCAGAATTTTCGTTTTTTCCCTAATCGCAATTAAATCCCGTTCTATCTCAGAGCGGTCATCCGAACAGAGGATAATCGCAAATTCATCTCCTCCGTACCGGTAAAGAATTGATCGGTTTCTGGCGCCTTCCATGCATGTCGTGATGGCATCTCCGATGATTGTGAGAGCAGTGTCTCCGGTATTATGTCCGAAGCTGTCATTGATGGATTTGAAATCATTCAGATCAATCATTGTAAAAGAAAGCTCCTGACCTGGCCGAAGATTTCTCATCATCGATGTAACGTTGCGGATAATCATTCTCCGGTTTTTCAGCCCCGTCAGCGGGTCCAGATAAATGAGGTACTCCATGGAATTCACATAGATAATGACCGCGGAGACGCTCAGAACCGGGCAGAGCACCGGGATCGTCGGCATAAAAAACTGAACGAAAGCAGCAGCCAGCGGAATCAGCGGGTATGTACCGTAAAAAATATAGATACCTCTGACGGCGAAATTATCTCTTCGGAACGCGTCCAGATATGACCGTATCATCGAGACGATAATGTAGGCAAAGCAGATCGCGTAGATCAGAAGATACGCACGTCCCCTGTGATAGGTTCCATCAGCATCTATATAAAACATACTCTTCAGGAACAGATTCAGAATGATCAGTACTATGAATAATAATACGGGAAGGAAGGCAAGACCAATTTTCCCGGGATTCCGGATCATCGCAGAATCCCTGCAGGATTCAAAGTACAGGAAAACCTCACACGTTATCACGACAATCGCAATGAAGTAAATGCTCTTAAAAAAAACCACAAGACTATCTGTGTATTCCCTGTTACTATTCATCATCAACAGTGAGAAAGCATCCGACAGAAAAAGAACGATATGCCACGTCAGCAGCTTTCGAAAATACATCTGTCCCTTAATTCTGCTGTTCAGAATCAGTTTCAGGATCAGCACGAACATGATAGTCGAACCGAAAACATTGATTTCCAGATATAGCAGACGAAAAAGGCTCGAGATTTGCAGCATGAAGAAATCCTTCCTTCGAAAACGTTTAGACGTGTGACAATTACAGAAAGAGGCATCCACGCAGACCGCCGGTAACGCAGATCACCCCTTTTATCTAATCGTTGAGTATACTATTGATCATATGATTATACAATAGCCATATGAGAATATCAGAATTCCGGACGCACCTTCATCCGGTCTGCATCTGTAATTTTCCGGATCACCCGGCAGGGCACACCCGCAGCAAGTGAATCCGGAGGAATATCTCTGGTCACGACGCTTCCAGCGCCGATTACGCATCCATCCCCGATCGTAACTCCTCCGCAGACGGTAACGTTACCCGCAAGCCAGCAGTTGCTGCCGATGTTGATCGGCTTTGCGTATTCACTGTCCGTCACTGTTCCGTCCTGCTTCACGTAAGGATTTCTTTCCTGCCAGCGAAATGGATGCACGGGCGTGAGAAGAGAGACACCAGGTCCGAAAAAGACATTGTCTCCGATAGTCACCGGACAGCAGTCCAGGCACGTGAAGTTGAAATTGGCATAGAAATTTTTCCCGACAGAGGTAAAGCAGCCATAATCGAACTGAACCGGCCCCTGCAGAAAGAAGGAATCCCCGGAAATTCCAAGCTCATGCAAAATTTCCGTACGCCTCTTCTCTGTCTCAGGAAGCCCGTTATACTCCAGGCAAAGACGATGCGCCTTTGTCCGAAGAGCGGACAGTTCTTCATCCGACGGATCGTACAATTCTCCCGCCAGCATTTTTTCCTTTTCACTCATCATTGTCTGCTCCTATATTAATTACAGGCAATTGCCTGCTATTTTTTCTACTGGCAATTACCTGTGATTCTGCTTTTCTTCCGGTGATTGTCCGTTAACCCGCTTCTCTTCAGGTTAATGCCTGCCCTATCATTTCTTTTTCGTATAAATCAGACTTATCTTTTATCGCTCCTGGAAAATCTCAATCGACTCTCCGGCCTTTCCTCTGACGAAGGCAACCCGGATATTCATCTTCGGTTTCGTATCCAGAACCAGATCCGCAGGCTCGGAATCAATCGGCAGCCCCTCCTTCCGAAAAAGTTCAACCGCCTCATCTGCGCTCTCAACCGTCAGCGCCAGGTGACCGATCACGCCATCTCCGCGCTTCTGCTCCGCATTGTCCCACAGCTCAATCGTACCTGTTCCGGTATCGATCATCGCCATATTACCCAGGCCATCCACGTAACAGCCCGCTGTTTTCCGGAAGCCAAGAACGTTGCAGTAAAAATCGATAACCTCGTCCATTTCCTTTTTTCCATGACAATTCAATGCAACATGATTCATACCTGTGATTGTACTCAAAGCTCTTCTCCTTGTTCTAGAAACATTAATGATTCGTTGTTAGTGAAACGGAATGATTCGCTGTTACTCAAGCGGAGTGATTCATTGTTCCTTGAACATAATGGTTCATTGTTCCTGGAACAGAATGATTCATTATTCCCGGAACGCAATGAATGTCCGCTTCATATTATAGGTTTTCAGAGCGGTCAGGTCAATCTGATCCTTATAGCGATCAGCCGGTTCACTGCCAGGAACGCAGTCCCACATGTGATAGTGACCGCTGTTATTATTACTGCCCAGCTCCAGGATTCCTGATAAAAAGCCCTGCGTCAGGCTCATTTTTCTTCGTCAATGTCCATCAGGCTTAATTTCATTCCCAGATCAAATGCCTTCTGCAAATCAACAGGAAACAGCTCTTCATTGGCTTTCTTTTTATCCTCCGCATCAAAGCCTCCCATATTGAACTTCGAGTAGTCTGCTACCTGCAGTGTGTTGAAGCACGGGCACAGATACACCTCTCCATTGAGCTGTTTGAATTCATCCGCATAGGCTTCAAATTTTTCTTTATAGAGCTTGTCATAAAACTCTCTTGTGGCATTCATGGTCACAAACATACCGACATTCACTTTTCCCTTGAAATAATTGCTGTAATCATCATAAGAAAGAGCACAGAAATGAAGCCGTTCCAGAAGCGCAAAATACTGACTGGTTGGCCTGCCCAGGTAAATCGGTGTGCCGATAAAAAGCGTATCCGCCGCAAAAATTCTGTCAATGACCGGAGAGAGATCATCCTTCCAATAACAATGACAGCGTTCCACTCCCTTCCTCTTGCAGAGCATACAGCTCCTGCACCCCTTAAAATCCAGGTCATATAAGTTGATATATTTCACTTCGGATCCTGCCTTGGAAGCGCCATCGGCGGCCGCCTTCAACAGCTTCGCTGTGTTCCAGTTTTTTCTGGGACTTGCATTCAATACAATCGTTTTCATACCCATAATTCTTTATCCTTTCTTTATTCTGACTCTTGTGCAAACTGATTATGATCCGGCAACGAGATAAAACACGCTGCGCGAGTTTTATCTCGCTATCGCGACGCTCGCCGCACACGAATACTTCGCATTCGGCTGCGGCTCACTGTTCGCGTAAATAGAAAAGGCTCCGGCAGTCATCACCAGAGCCCAGATACATTACGATTATATCACACAATTCATCGGACAAGTATAATATTTCATGATACCTGTTACTGTTCACCGATCTTCAGGATCGTCTTGCCCTTCGATTTTCCCTGTTTCACCTTGTTGAGTGCCGCATTGACTTCATCCAAAGTAAAAACAGTATCAATGGAAGTCTCCAGCGGATGTTCACGGTCAAACAGTCTGCCGATCCTGTCCAGCTGGCTGCCGTCCTCGTGCACAAACAGAAAATCATAGGTCTGTTTTTTGGCTGCCGCCATGCGGTCATACCTGCTGCCTGCCAGTTGAAAAAGGATCCGCTTGAAGAACGGCAGGCCGCTTCGTCTGGCAAATCGACCGTTTGGCAGTCCGCGCAGAGAAACCAGATTTCCGCCTTCCTTCAGAACCTTGAATTCATTTGGAAGCTCACGATCGCCGAGGGTATCCAGAACATGATCTACATCCGAGAGAACATCTGCATAGTTTTCCTTCCTGTAATCGATAAATCTCTCTGCCCCGAGCTTTCTGACACGTTCCTCATTGTCACTGCTTCCATTTGTATAAACGTGCAGCCCAAGGCTTTTGGCTACCGGTATGGCCATTGCGCCGAGGCTTCCCGTCCCTCCGGAAATAAAAACAGATTCACCGGCACGCACATTCATGATGTCAAACGCCTGCATCGCGGTAAGCGCCGTCAGCGGAACCGTCGCCGCCTCCTCAAAGGAAAGATATTCCGGGATCGAAGCCACTGCCGTTTCTTTCACAGCGACATACTCCGCAAAGGCGCCGATCTTCTTCAACGGCATTCTCCCGTAGACACGATCCCCGGGTTGGAACCGGGAAGCGTTCTTCCCGGTTTTCTCCACGATCCCGGCAAATTCATTGCCCATCACAAGAGGCATCGCATAGGGAACGATCAGCTTGACTTCGCCACGGATGATCATATTATCCAGCGGATTGACTGCCGCTGCGATAATCTTCACCAGAATCTCATCTTCTTCCGGGACCGGCGTCGTAATTTCACGGACATCCAGGTCCGTACCTTTTTTATCGTAATGTGTCAAAACAGCAGCCTTCATTTTATCGATTCCTCCGATTTCTCTGTACTGTGCTCCACAATGTACCTGCTCATATCCGTGATACAGTCTTCAAGTGTCATGCTCTGCAGCCGGCTCTCCACATCCCTCTCCATGCCCCGGAACATACTTCCCAGAACCGGACGAATATTGTGTCCGACGATGCAGGCATCATTTGGATTCTGATGAATATCGAACAGATGGAGAGAATCTGTTTCCATTACTGCCTTGTAAATGTCAAGCAGGGAGATCTGTTCCGGTTTCTGCCGCAGACGGAACCCGCTGATCCCGCGGTGACCCTCAATAATCCCCTCCTTGCTGAGCCTGGTCGTCAGCTTTCTGATGTAGCTTGGATTTGTTCCGACGCTCGCCGCGATCTGATCTGAATTCATCGGTGTCTCCGATTCTGAGATCAGGATCAGCGCATGGATGGCCGATGAAAATTTTGTATCCATACTTATTTCTCCAGTTCATAGGTGGCGATATATTCTGTGTTCTCCGGTGCTGCAATTCCGGGATCGGACTGTATAAATCTGCCGCTCGGTCCGGCTTTCTTTGCAGCGATATCAAAATGACAGAGGGCGATTCCCAGGTCAACCTTCTGAATATCTCCTGTGGATTCTCTGTCATAGCCCTTCGTTTTTGCTTCGTAGAAGTGTACTCTGCCTTCCTCTGTCACAGCTCTCCACGGCTGCTTGTTTGTCGCAGAAGGTGCCAGGCGCACCAGTTCAAGAGAGCCTGCCCACTTACCGGCATTCTCTTCCCTGAGAGGATGCTGAAAATCGCCCTCAAAGAAAAGTTCTTCAAACGGCAGCCGGTGATCGGATTTCATTCCCTTTCGCATCAGATTCTCCCGGATTGAACGCTTCTGTGCGGCGTAGCCCAGCGGTGTCACCGCGGGCATAACTTCATTCTCACCGAGATTTATCGCTTTTTCAAATGCCTTGCGGTCAATGGTTGCTGCCAGCCATACCGTTCCGAGCCCCAGAGACGTCGCATAAAGGACGAACTTCTCAAAGGAATAGCCGAACGCAATCTCCGCGTTTTTCTGTTTCTGATATTTCCCGGCCACATAGGTATCTGCGCCTACAATCACCGGACTGCTGACTCCGTCCTTTTCCGTATTCAGAATGGAGAATGTAATCGGAACGCCGAACGGATTATCATCCTGCTCCAGATATTCCCGGACCTGCTGCATGACCTGCTCAGGAATCCTTTTCTCTTCGTAGGTTCTTACACTTATTCTCTTTCTGATTGTCTCTGTATTCATGATTACCTCTTCTTCCTTCGCGCTGTGTGCTGTATTCCAGTAGATTTGTATTTGTATCTGTTGCAGATACATTATCATGTACAGTCCAATCTGTCAAGGCTTCTTGTCTGAATTATTTTTTCCTCCCTCGGAAGCTGTATGCGAAAAAAAAACGTGGAGAGGGAGATAAAAAGGATATTTAATCGGAATCATCTGTGTGCGGAAAAGATCCGGATCAGGCAGAACAAGTGAAGGATAAACGCAAAGATGCGGCAGGAAAAGCAGCCGCATCATTCTCCGCTGTCAAGTATGGTCTCCCATTTGTCTGTGAGTTCCTTTGAGCAGGTGTTCAGATCCTCGACGCCATACACATATTTTGCAGCTTCGTCATTGAAAGCATCGATGATATCCAGATTTTCATTTGACGGTCCCATCGTCTCGAAGCGGTTCAGATTGCGCAAGACATAATTTCCGGCCTCGGCGTCAAAATCATTCAGCGATCCGTTCTCTCTCAGGATTTTTCGTGCTTTTTCACTGACAGGAATTCCTTTCTCCGTTCCCTGCAGCAGAACCATATCTTTGTCATTGAGCAGAAAGTTCAGAAGTTCAGCAGATTGCCTGGGATGCCTGGTATTTTTGCTGATGGCATACATCGTGGCCGGTTTCACATACCATCCGTAAAGCGGTTCATTCGCAGAAGTAACAGGAGGGTTAGCCAGCACAGGTGATACCCCTTTGCCCTGCAGCTGAGAACAGTAATTGTCTGCGTCACTTGCCCAGATGCCAACCCCCGCACAGGTTCCGTTGCTGAAATCCGTGTCGGTGCTCTTTCCATTCAGGCAGATCACCTGATTGTCAAAGAGGTCTTTGTAAAATTTCAGCAGTTCACCCGCCTCATCGGTTCCTCCGGTATATTTTCCGTCTTTGTCAAAAAGAGTCTGACCGGCAGTCTGCTCATAGTGCGCAATCACAGAAAGAAAAATGTGCTTATTGCTCAGATGAACAGGATAGCAGCCGTTTTTGCTCATGACGGATGCGGCCTTGAACAAATCATCCCATGTCTCGGGAGTCTTTAATCCGAATTTGTTGAGAATGTCCGGATTGTAATAGAAAACCATGGCATTATAGGCGATCGGAATTGCGTTCAGTACGCCATTCGATGTCCCGTAACTCAGATCCTTATTGCTGTAGCTATCGAGGTCAATGTAATCCGAGAGGGCGTTCAGATTATAATAGCCGGAGCCGTCAGCGGAGTATTCGCGGATCCAGTTATAATTGATCTGCATCACATCAGGCGCCTTGCCTGAAAGCATGTATATGCGATTGCGGCGCTCATATCCATTCCACACATTATAGGAGCAGTTGACCTCGATCTGCGGGTATTTTTCCTGAAATACATCAATACCTCTCAGGGTATACAGATGCCTGTCGTCGTTTCCCCACCAGCCGAAGGTAATGGCGGTGTTTTTTTTCATGTTTTTCGTGACGGTATGACTTTCCGGTTTGTATACGACATAATAATAGCTGAAACCGAAGAAAGACAAAAGCAGGAGAATCCCGATGATAAAACGGTATGCGTTGTGCTTTTTCGCGAATCTGATCATATTGTATCACTTTCCTTGTCTTCGAAATAATCCTGGCCTTTTCCGTTTTTCTTTCCTCTGTAGAGAAGCGCATCTGCCCTCCTGAAAACTCTTTCGAAATCGTGATCGTCGCTGAGCACGATAGAGGTACCGCTGCAGAACGAAAGCCCGTCGCCTGCATAATCCCTCCCGAGACTTTCTTTGAAGCGGGACCGCAAAGCGTCGGTATATTCTCTGAGCTCTCTCCGGGCACTTTCCTCATCCACGATATCCATGCATCCGAAAACGCCAAACTCGTCGCCGCCGAGTCTGCCGAGTATAAACTCGGATCCGTAGGTTTCCGAGAGAAGGCCGGAGAAGCGGCGAAGTACATTATCTCCTTCCAGATGACCGTGCTGATCGTTGATCGATTTAAAATTATCCAGATCGAAGATGGTAAAACTCAGCATTTTGTCTGCAGACATTTCCTGAATGAAGCGGTTTGCCATTATGTGAAATTCCTCGTTGTTGTACAGACCGGTCATTCGGTCATGGTGGGCTTCTTCCTGCAGCGAATCTACATAATGATTCGCTGTGACATTGATCCGGCTTGTTTCTATTATACCGAAGATCAGGATCAGTCCAACAACGGCAAGAATGACAAGCATGGTGGTCTCCATGAAACGGTTGTTGTCCTGTACGATCAGTCGCACAGGCACCGTGCAGATCACACGCCATCCATTGCTGCATTCATCGCTGGTGATCAGCGCCTTGTCCGCCATCACGCTGCCGTTTCTGAGGCTGCCAAGGTACGACACGGTGGATGCCGGAAGCTCTGTTCCAATTTTGTCGCTATCATTCGAATAGAGGATCCGGTTATCGTCGTTTACCAGAGACACATTCATACCATTCAGCTGTTCAGGAATCTGAAACACATTCTTCAGTTCACGGGAGTAGAAAGAAATCAGGATGACACTGTACTTATTGAAACGTTCAAAGTAGTAAATGTGTTCAATGTCGTTGTTCAATCCGAAATACCAGGCACTGTTTCCCTCATTTTGCTCCAGGATCTTACTGAAGGCCTCATACATTCCGCCGTCCGCATACATATTCTTTGTGACTTTTGACAGTGACCCGATGACTTCATCATCACTGTAGATGATAGCAAAATCGGCATAATTGTCCAGAAGGCTCAGATCTGTGATATTGTCATTGATTTCATTGGAAATCTGGAGCTGCGTATACGGATCCGCATTTTTATCCGTGGGGTTATAAGTATAATTGGTACTGTTGGAAAAAAGAAGCGCGGAAGCCTTCTCAACCTTGGTCAGATAGGAATCTATGTTCAGTTCCATCTGGCGGTTGCTGGCGCTGATCAGACTGGCAGCATTCTCCCGCATGAAAATATTTGATCTTCCTGTAAGAAGCAGAACAATATACAACGAGATCCCCAGGATCAGCGTTGAAAAAAGAATAATGGTACGAAGTTGTGTTTTCTTAAATTCATTACCCATATCTAAAACTGTTGCGTTTAAAAGTGTGCATGCTGATAGGTATGCTGAATATCAAAAAATACTAAAAATATATTATCACTGAAAATGGCAGGTGTCAATTTATGTAAATTTATGTAAATTCAGCCGGAGCATTACACAACGCGTGTATGCCCCGGCTGCACTCATCCATACGTGCCGTGGTGTCAATTTCTGTTGGATATATTTATATATTAGCACAATACAGGAGTCTACAAACACTTTTTTCCAAAAATCAATCCCGTGATCAACCATCCTATTGGAGCCATGATGATCAATCCGGACATTTTGCTCCATGAGACATCTAATTTAAAGACTAACCAAGGATTCGTACTGATTGTATGACTTGAATTTCAGGCAGGAAAGTTTTCGCCAGTCGTACTTGCCTGTCTTTGATTCATAAAATCAATATATTCATTCCCCAAAACTTCAAGTACGGCAAGCACTTTCTCAAATTTATGACCGATCTTGCTCAGTTCATACTCAACTTTTGGTGGAATTTCAGAATACACCCGGCACACGATCAAACCGTCCTTTTCCAACGCTTTGAGCTGGCGCGATAAAGTGGTATGTGTCATGTCCTCCGGCATTCGGCGCTGAAGCTCGTTAAAGTGCACCGGTCCATCTTTTTAAAAGATACATAATGTACATAGACCATTTCCCTGTCAGCACCTATTTCAAGTCATCTCTGATGAAGTTTGTCCATGCGTGTTCTTCCTTTTCAGGCATGCCATACTCAGCCTTGCCAAGCGCTATACTCTTCATCAAAAATGTCATGTTCCTGGCAAGAACTCGCATATTGTAGAGTCCCTCCTTATCATAGGCAGCCTCACCCTTCTCCCTGCCGTGTATACTGTTCCAGTATTCACTGGAAGCCACCGGCATACCCGATATAGTGAAGTACTTATTCAACTCATCAAACGTAGCAGATAGGCCGCCTCGTCTCGCCACAACGACCGAAGCACCTACCTTCATCGTCTTGTCAAAGTGTGTACTGTAGAAAAGTCTGTCTAAGAATGCTATCAAGGTTGCATTTGCAGACGCATAATACACCGGGCTTGCTACCACAAGCCCATCAGCCGCCTCGAACTTCGGTGCAGCCTGATTGACCACATCATCGAAGACGCACTTGCCCTTAGTTCCGCAGGAGTTGCAGGCTATACAGCCTCTAATGTCCTGATTCCCGATGTTCAGGACTTCCACCTCCACACCTTCCTTCTCAAACACATTAACCATCTCGCCAAGAGCTATCGTTGTGTTGCCCTTAAGTCTGGGTGATGCATTTACAATTAGTACCTTCATCGTTGTTTTCCTCCTTAGCTTCATATTCTTTCCGAGTGATTGCACCAGCATCAAAAAGTCTTTTGTACTTAAAGAATTTCATCCGCAAAGAGTGAAATTGAATACGGGTGCATTAACATCTTTACTGATGGCAGCGCACACGGCATTTTATTTACGCGAACAGTGAGCCGCAGCCGAATGCGAAGTATTCGGCTGCGGCTCACTGTTCGCGTAGATAAAAATTGACGACGATGTTCACGCTGCCGGATTCCACAAGCCCAATCTCGCTGATAGAGGATCCCGCCCGGAAAACTATCTCATCTTTTTTAAATTTGCGCTCTTTCGCGCCCAGGCAGCTAAGCAGTTCCGAAATTTCGTTCTCGCTGATACCATGAAACAGCGGCGTGTTCGTCAGAAAAAAAGTATTCATAATAATCATCCTTACGTTGTTGCAACAACATACGCGTTGTTTCGATTTTAGTATAATCAGAGCAGAAAATCAAGAACAGGGAGGATCACACAATGAAGTATGTTGTAAATGACGGATGCATCGGCTGCGGCCTGTGCGCTAGTACCTGCCCGGAGGTGTTCTCCATAGGCGACGAAGGCGTTGCCGTCGCCATTCAAACCGAAGTCCCGGAAGAAGCGCTTAAGTGCGCGGCGGAAGCCAAGGATGGTTGCCCCGTGGGTGCCATCGAAGAAGTATAAATCTGGTGGAGCATTACAACATTGCCCCCATCACCACGCCGGAAGAGGATCTGAAGACGATACTTGGATAAGATTTTTCACAATCTTTTCTCTTGAAAAGACTATAAAATTTCCGGGAAACACACATTTTTTGCCCTGCAAGCCGCAAACTTGCAGGGCGTTTCTATGTACGCGCCGCAGGGCTTGCTCCTACGGTGCATTTTTCGTTTTAGCGTTCAATGTCATAGCTGCGTTGATTGGGATTTCGGCGAGGGTGGTTGTTTCGCTTCGTCTCCGCCTCAAGCTCCCGATTTCCCCAAGAAGCCATTTCGCTCTTGCATTAATCTGAGAGAGCACTAATCGGGAACTTGAAGTCGATCTCATCTACGATGCGCTCGTTTGTCTTTTTGTCCGGATATATCGTTATACTTTCTATGAAGTTCTGGAAGAATATCTGCACCATAACATCGATAAAGCTCTCAAAGTCAAGCTGCTGTTCTTGAGTCATATTAAGCCCTTCATCATTCCCATCAATACTTAATACACTTTACTGTTTTATAGTTAAAATCTCCTCTAACGGAAGACGCGTTGATGCAAGCCCGTTCAGATTGTCTTCCGACGCATAACCCAAAGCAATTCCCATAATGATCTCTTCATCATCCGATACAGAAAGAAGCGGACGAAGTTCCGCAGGGAACTTGACGATCTCATACGCCGGGATCGAATCCACACCATGATCCTTTGCCGCCAGCATCAAAGTCATACCAAAGGCTCTAAGATCGTAAATCGGCCATCCCGTATGGTCTTTCCCAAGGGTCAGATAAACCAACGCCGGTGCATCAAACAGCTTTTCGTTCATATTCAGAAAATGTACAATGTCCGGATCTCCGGTATAATCTGCAATGTAGCTCATAAAATCTGCCATGTTCTTCTGGCTGCGTTCTGAAAAATTGGTTCGATGGCCTGTCGGCATATCCGGCGATCCCTTAATCTTATCCGCATACTTCGCAATCCAGATCTTCTTAATTTTTCTCAGAGTCTCTCCTGTCGCGATATACACATTCCAGGGTTGGCTGTTTTCCCATGACGGAGTACGCTGCGCAGTACGAACAATATCTTTCAGTACTTCAACCGGGATTTCCGTTTCCTTAAAACATCTTACTGAATGCCTTTTGTTTACGACTTCTTTGATATGCCAGTCCGCCTATGATACGGATATTCTTGACCTTGATTCCGCCGCAAGAGCGCTGGATCAGATGAAGAAAGATATCATCTTTTACAAAAGGGCTTACGAAGATAATTCACAGGAACCGATGTGGCATTATATGCTGGAATACTTTGTAACTCACTATACTCAGCTTGCCATTAGCATCACTCATAATGACATACTCGATCCGAGAATCAAATATAGTATACGGCTTTACTGCTATGGCACACTTGGCATGACCAGAGAATGGGTTTTAGACGACAACATCACTCCTGCCAGAACAGCCGCTGCAATGATGTATGATGCTATGCCTGAATCATTGAAAAATATTTACTTCAAGAAAAAAGAAAAGAGCTACTAATGCTTTTTCGCATCAGTAGCTCTTACTGTTGGTTCCGTATGATATTATGTTGGTTATTTCTTGTCCTGCTCTATCTGGGCATCCTTGATTCTGTAGTAGTCTTCCATCTTCAGATTCAGATGCACATTCATTAATGACCCCTCTTCCATATCTGCCTGCTGCCAAATCCGTCTTTCTTGAAATCTGAATTCAGGCAGGTGATCTCTATCGGCATGATCTTCAAAAGCCACATAGGCTCTTTAAGTTTCTTCAATGCTTGCAGCGGTATCTTTCTGAACTCCGCGACATTCTTATATTCATCGGAGAACGGCTCAACTAACTCCACTGTTCCTTCGATCTGCAGTGACCTAAGTCCGCCAAAGGAAGCACTCGTCTCGAAGACCGCTGCCGCAATATGCTTATTCTCCTTCAAGGCTTTGAACTTGAGCCCGCCTTCGGTGAAGATCCAAAGTGCTCCCGCATACCAACTGTACTCAAGCGGCGTGCAGCGAATAAAATCCTTCGTGGCCGTTGCCAGGGCAAGAATCTTATGGGATGATAAGAACTCGTCTATCCAGCTATACAGAGCATCATCATCCAGCTTCTTTTCGGTTTCATCTTTTCGAGTCCAGAAGGACTCAGCCTGTGCGTACTGTTCGTCAGTCATTTATTCTTCCTCCTTCCCTGATCGTTGTTCTGAGAAACATATTGATCGCCGTGGTCATGTTCAGACCCAGCTCAGAAAAAATCCTGCCGGCCTGGTCTATTATTTCTTTCTCGGTTCTGATATTCAAATCCGCAGTCGGCATAATATTCATCTCCATTCTGTCTATATAATATGCGTTTACTCGTCTACTATCAATACGTTGTCTCCGGCACAATGCTGTCTGCCATGTAAGAAAGCTTCTCCATCTCTTTGCGGATGACACGGATGTAATTTAAGGCAACATCAGGTACCAACAGAGTCTCAGCTATGTTATTTTTGATCTCATAAAGGTCTGCTTCCGCATCCGGTGTGACGATGATTTCTTTTGCTTATCCTTTCTTTTTTTTCATGTCTGATCAACAAATCCGACTTTATACAATCCAATGTTCTGCATTCTCGGCTCCGGCAAACCTTTCAAATGCATCTTCTGCATCACAGAGCAGTGTGTCGAGATCAATGTTGTTTTCAAAACAGTAGATTACAACAAGAATGTCCGTTGCAGAGTCAGTGACCATCGCCCTCGTAGAATCAGACATGGAGGACCCGAAGATTCCTTCATCATCCGCCAGCACAAGCATGTTCTCCATATCCAGAAAATCCTTGCCGATCCCTGTATAACCTTCGCCATGTTCCGCTTTGCGCAGCTTGATCGCACCATGAATCTGGCCGAGATCATATGACCCGACAGACAGGCCGCTTTTCACAGAGATCAGGTTATTCACATCGACGACAGAATTGATGTGGTACAGTTCATCCCCACGGCGAACTCTGCGAATCAAAGCTTCAGATGAAACTCTATAGCGGCCCGGGTTTCTGCCAAAAGCCTTATAAGCCGAACGGCTGCCCTTTATGCCCGGAATATCGCTCCACTCTTTTCCTTCCACGCAACTTCTCACCTGCGGCAGGACTTCCGCATTCATATAATCCCAAAAACAATCATACGGCGCTTTCACATTTGCATGGAATCGTAAGATCCCAAGTCTGATCTCCGGATAGACGCTGAACAATTCCTTATCGATAGTCACATCATATTTCATATGTAATCTCTCCTTGCCAAATCTTCGATTTGCTTAATTCCATCACTCTCTTGCTGCCTTTATTCAATCTTCAGCAGCCAGTCTGATAAATTATGGATTTTAATGCCTTCATAATCATAGGTCTCATGCCCGGTATTGGCCAGAATAAGCTTAGGATACGCATCTTTGATCTTAAGCAGGGGATCATACTCACGTTCAAAGGTCTCCGGCCGCGATATATCGTCACTTACCTGGATATACATCTTTTCATCGCCGCGGACTGCAACAAAATCCACTTCTTTCTGATACAGCTTTCCAACGTACACCTCGAAGCCGCGCCGCATCAGTTCGATGCAGACAATATTTTTATACATACGGCCATAATCAAGATTTCGCCTGCCAAGTCTGGCAAAGCGTATGCCGGTATCGCTCAGATAGTATTTTGCGGAAGTCTTCAGATATTTCTTTCCGCGAATGTCATATCGGCGTACGCCATAGAAAACATACGCATCGCACAGATATCTGATATAGTTTCCGACAGTCTTATGATTGGTTGCGACCGCATTTGCCGTCAGTGTATCACTGATATTGTTGGGGGATGTCAGATTAGATACATTATCCATCATGAACTCTGCCAGATGCTCCAGCATCGTTGTATCCGGCAGATGATATTTCGTGACCAGATCCCGGTTGATGATCGTATCGTAAACGTCTCTGATATAGTTTGTCCGATCTCTCTCCGTACGGTATTCATAGGAGCCCGCCAGACCGCCCTTGATCACATATTCATCGAAGAGCTTTGCTTTGTCCTGTTCCTCTGCATAGTAGCGGCAGAATTCCGCAAAGCTGAACGGGAAAACATGGATCTCAATATAGCGCCCTGTAAACAGCGTCGTCAAATCGGAGCTTAGAAGAAACGCGTTGGAACCGGTGATATAGAGATCATATTTCCGGGAAGAATGCAGGCTGTTGATCGCAAGCTCAAATTTCTCGCACAGCTGCACTTCATCCACGAATACATAGTTCTGTTTTCCGGCAGCATAATGGCCTTCAATGTAATTATACAGAGCATGATATTCCTTTAATCCTTCATATTTCAGGTCAAAAAAATCCACAAAGATAATATTGGCCTCCGGCTGCATCTCTCTGATTCTGCGGATATAAGCTTTCATCAATTCAGACTTGCCGCTGCGGCGCACTCCGGTAATGATCTTGATATCCGGGGTCCCCATAAGATCAAGAAGCCGCTGCATATATTCTTGTCTTTCAATATATTTCATACTGTCACTTCCGAAATTGAATTTTTTTTAAAGTTTCGCACCTGTGTTCGCAGTTTACCCTGTATTGCCCTGCTTGTCAATATGAGAAGGCCTTTCGGCCTGTTTCAGGTCAAGCCGGAACTTAAACAGGCTTTCAATCAGCTTTGTTCTGATGTAGTCCTCCATATCAGAGTTATAATAGCCGTTCATCTTAGAGAAGTAGCGGATATATCCGGCATTCCGCCGCGGCTGCTTTAAGCTTCACAGCATTCCAGTCCAAAGATGACGCCAGCTCTTTCAGAAGATCGTTCTGTTCTTTTCTTCTATGCAGGCCACGCCGCTGAGTATCAATGATTTTCCCAAAAGCCAAACTATCACCTTTATTAACCAGTTCCGGGATATTTGCAACGGATACGCCAAGACTTCGCAGAAGCGAAATCTTTTCAATAAAAGTCAAAATCAAAGAGCAACATAACGTAATTCTATATTTTCTATCTTTCCTTACGCGATGATTGACTTGAGTTTCCGTAAACTGCAATAAAGAATAGATATGAAAGTTGTGTATATTCAACACAACAGATTTAGAGTTTCGTGAATAAGGCAGCGAAAACTCAAGAAGATTGACGCTTGACAGTTTCCTGAAAGTTCGCTACAATAATAAACGCAAAATTTAGTGGACTTTTCCGGATTCGATCATCTTTTTGCCACACAACTGTCTTGTGATAGTTGTGTGGCTTTTTTGTTGCCTGTATCTCGGAAGTATTAGCAGAATGGAGGACTATATCTTTATGGAAAAAAATTTTTTGTCTCTTATCAAGACGCGCCGTAGTGTACGGGCTTATAAATCGGAACCCGTCCCTTCCAAGGCTTTGGACGCTGTACTGGAAGCAGGGACTTACGCTCCTACCGGCGGAGGACATCAATCTCCAACCATCATTGCAATTACAGACCCCAAATATAGGCGGGAGATTGCAAAACTAAACGCAGAAGTGATGGGGAGCAACACAGACCCTTATTATGGCGCACCTGTCGTAATTCTGGTTTTGGCAGATGGCTCCGCAAGCACCTTTGTTGAGGACGGAAGCTGCGTCCTTGAAAATATGATGCTCGCTGCCCATGCCCTTGGCCTGGGAACCGTATGGGTACATCGGGAACGTGAGATTTTTGACAGTGAAAGCGGCAAGGCTCTTCTGCGGGAGTGGAAGCTACCGGAAACCTTGCGTGGCGTCGGGGCGATTGCATTGGGTTATCCGGCCCAGGAAGCCGGTCAGCCCGCAGCACGCAAACAAAACTATATTGTTCGGATTTAATGTTCCGCTGTCTGGCGCAATTTTTTTGCACCGGACAATTTGTGGAGAGGAGGGAAAGTATGCAGACCAATAATAAAATGGCGGTTGCTCCTGTTGGAAGGCTCATTTGGCAAATGTCATTACCGCCGCTAATCTCCATGTTCCTGCAATATTCCTATAATCTGATAGACAGTGCGTTTATAGCGCGGTTGAGTGAGAATGCACTAACGGCTGTTTCTCTGTCATTCCCGATTACAACACTGATGAATGCTGCGTCTATCTGGATCGGTGTCGGCGTGAATGTACTGATTGCAGGGTATCTTGGGGAGAAAAAGCAGGATGAGGCAAATACCACCGTCACACATGGATTGTTACTGGCCTTTGGAATTGGTGCTTTGCTCAATCTTCTGTCATTACTGATTATGAAACCCTACTTTGGGGCATTCACCAATAATGAAGAAATTTATCAGTTGAGTCTTGACTATATGAGCGTATGTTCGTTCATGCAAATTCCAAACATGGTGCATATCGCAATCCAGAAGATGATACAGGCTACTGGGAACATGGTTGCGCCTATGTGGTTCCAGATTGCAGGAGTGGTCGTTAATTTTGTATTTGACCCACTCCTAATTTTTGGTATTGGTGTTTTTCCAGCTATGGGAATCCGTGGCGCTGCGGTGGCTACTGTTGCGGGCTATTTGTTATCCATGATTTTGGCATTTGCCTTGCTGCTGGGCAAAAAGCAGAAAGTGCAGATAAAGATCAAAGGATTTCATTTGCAAAAGTGGCTGATTGACCGTATTTTCACCCTTGGACTGCCGTCTTTTATTATGAATGCCCTTAGTTCTTTTATGGTGACTTTTGTAAACTTTTTCCTGGTCGCCTATTCCGATACGGCAATCGCTTTCTTCGGTGCGTATTTTAAGGTGCAGCAGTTGATTGTCATGACGGTCAACGGGCTGATCCAGGGCTGTCTTCCTATTATGCGGTTTAACTACGGTGCGGGAAACAGAGATAGGCTGCACTCTGCTTTCCGCTACGGAACCGCTTTGGTCTCCGGTATGATGATACTGGGAACATTGACCGTCATTCTCTTTCCGGCGCAGCTTTTGGGATTATTTACGGCGTCGGAAGCCATGCGCTCCTTTGGAATATCCGCTATGCGGATAATGGCGGCAAGCTATCTGTTTTGCGGCCTTTCCACCATGATTTCCACCTATTTTCAGGCCACAGAAAAAGTAGGCTTCAGCATGACAATCCAATTATGCAGGCAGATGCTTTTCCTTGTTCCCGCCTTATGGTGTCTGGACAGATTGTTCCATCTGAACGGGATCTGGCTTGCATTTCCGGTTGCTGAAACCGCCACTTTTCTCGTTGCGCTTGTGATGATGGCATGGCATCGCCGCAAAATATCTCATAAGGTATTCCAAGGAGGAAAATGATGAATGACACTTTCATGAAAGAAAAACCGGTATTACCGCTGATTTTATCCATGACCCTGCCTATGGTTTTATCCATGCTGGTTAATTCTCTATACAACATTATCGACAGCTTTTTCGTCGCACAGATTAGCGAGGAAGCTATGACGGCGTTATCACTGGTTTACCCGGTTCAAAATTTTATCAATGCTGTTGGAATTGGATATGGCGTTGGAATCAACGCCGTAATCGCCTTTTATTTGGGCGCTGGGGATCATGAAAAAGCGGATCAGGCCGCCACGCAGGGACTTGTGCTTGCCGTGATTCATGGCGTTGTTATGACAGTCTGCTGTATTACGATCATGCCGGTTTTCCTGCGGATGTTCACTTCATCTGAAGCGGTCATTGAACTTGGCGTCCGCTATTCTGTCGTTGCGTTCGCCTTTACACTCATTGTTACCGTCAGCATGGTGTTTGAGAAATTGTTCCAGGCAGTAGGAAACATGAAAACGACCATGATAAGCCTGATGTGCGGTTGCATCACAAACATTGTCTTAGATCCCGTTCTGATTTTTGGCTATGGCCTATTCCCGGAAATGGGAATCGAAGGCGCTGCACTGGCAACCGGCATTGGGCAGACTCTGACGCTTGCGATTTACCTTGTAGTCTATCTTGTGCGGCCAATTCGCGTGCATATTCGCAGGCAGTACATTCTGCCCAGCAAAAAGATGGTAATAAAGCTATACTCCATCGGCATTCCCGCAACCCTGAATCTTGCGCTTCCGTCTCTTTTGATTTCGGCGCTCAATGCGATTTTGGCGGCATATTCCGAAGTGTATATTCTGGTTTTAGGAATCTATTACAAATTGCAGACCTTTATCTATCTGCCAGCGAATGGCATTGTGCAGGGGATGCGCCCCCTGATTGGCTATAACTACGGCGCGGGGGAGCACAAACGGGTCAGCCAGATTTATCAGATCGTTTTGTGCATGAGTGGCATCATTATGGTGTTTGGGACAGTAATATGTCTGCTGATCCCCGGACAGTTGATGGGGCTGTTTACCCACACAAAAGCGACGATTCAGGCCGGGGAAACCGCCTTACGCATCATCGGGGCCGGGTTTATCGTCTCTGCGGTTTCTGTTACATCTTCCGGCGCATTGGAGGGACTTGGGAAAGGAACTCCCTCCTTACTGATTTCCCTTTGCCGGTATGTAGTGGTCATCATCCCGGCTGCGTTTTTACTCAGCAGGTTTTTCGGAGCGGTTGGCGTCTGGAATGCGTTTTGGATCACGGAAGCGATTACTGCGATCATTTCCCTTGTCATTTACCGCAAGGCAATCACAGGCCCGTGACGGCGGCCCGAAAGCCATGTACAACGTCCTTACTCCACCGCGACGGATAAATTCCTGCTTCTCTAAGATGAGCAGCTATCGTATAAATGACATCAAGATGCTTATGAACTACGGCTATGATGCCGTCAACTGTTTTACACTGATCCTCTGCGGAGAATCCGATCTCAACGGAACCCTGTGGCGTCCTGTCCATGAAGCACTCCGACAGAGGATCACTGTCCATTACAACTATCAGGGACTCTCTGACGAGGAGGCTGCGTCATACATCATCCATAAGTTTGACACCATGATGGCTTAGAGACATTTTTACTATTCATTCTTTAGTTCATTTTGAATATTCGTCATCACATCGGCAAGGGTAATCTTTCTCATTTCATCTTCCATGCACCGCTGGACTCTTTTCAATTTTGAATCCATCGCCTTATGAATATTTCTGCCTATCGGACATTCCGGATTCGGATTCTCATGAAAGTGAAACAGTCCTTCATCTTTTACGCTGTCTACAGCCTTGTAAACATCATAGAAGGTGATCTCATCAGGAGTTTTTGTTAAAGATATCCCGCTTTTGCCCTGACTGATGCTTATAAGTCCCCCCTTCTTTGAGGTCTCCCATGACGTTTCTGACTATGACAGGATTTACACCTATGCTGCTCGCCAGAATATTGCTGGTCACTTTTTCATCTTTGCCCAGATAATCTATAACCGCAAGAAGATGGACTCCTATTGTGAACTTACTTGAGATTTGCATAGCATCGCCTCCATCTTGTAATATATGAAATTACAGGAGAAAAAGTCAATGCAGGTAACAAGAATCGTTATTCACTTACAACGCTGATTCTTTCTTTTATGTGCTTGCTTACGTTTGCAACATACTCCATATGCATTCAAGCAAAGTCAGTGCCAGAATGATATTGATAATCCGGTAATGCTTTATGTAAAATTTCTGTATCAGAAGTCCGGCATCGATCCAAGTTGAAGTTGCAATCGTCCCGATCGTTGCAATCAAAAGTTCAAAGCCGATCAGAACCCACAGAGCCTTACTATATGGGGTAATGAACCCTGTCAGCGCTGTAATCCCGAACATATAGATCTTAATATTCACAAACTGCAGCAGGAATCCTTTCATGAATGAGGCTGATTCCTGCTCTTCGCTGGATTCCGGCTTGCTTATGGCAATATGGATCGCAAGCCAAAGAATATAAGCAGCTCCGATATACTTCATGATCTGCAAAGCATCAGGAAGAAATGTCCCTATTCCGTACACAAAAACGGCACAGATAATCTGAACCACATAGTAGCCTGTGAATATTCCAAAAAAGAGCGGCTTTCCTTTCTTCCACCCGTAATTGGTCACTGTATTGAGTGCCAGTATGTTACCGGGCCCCGGTGTAAATGCATTTACAATCGCATATACTAAAAAATTAGTCAGCACATATCCCGGCATAATCAAATCTCCTTTCGCAGCATTGATGTTATCATACCGCAAAACGGAGATTTATAGGTAACACTTATTTTATATGCATTAACATAGTTTATATCTATGTATGCTATGGAGCATACTTTTTCAATGCATCCACATAAATCGATCCAAGTTCTGACAGAGTCTGACCCTTACAAAGCACATATCCAATATGCATTTTTTCCTTCTCCGCAAGCGGCACTGAAACAATTTGCCGTCCCTGCAGGTATTTCGGAAAGATTCCGCTCGATATGGTATATCCGTCAAGTCCAATCATCAGATTTACGATGGCAGCCCGGTCGCTGACACGGATTTCCTTCTCCGAAAGCTCCGTACTGAACGGTTCCTCTGAAAAATCAGCAGACTCATAGTTCCCCTGAAGAAAATTCAGTCTCGGATATGCCTTCAGTTCTTTCAGCGTGACAGATTTATTCCCGGCCAGAGGGTGTTTTGCCCGGAGGAAAACTTGCGGATCAGAAGAAAACAATTCATAAAAACTGAGTCCCATCTCATCCATCGTTTTTTGTAGAAACGTCTTATTTCTATCGCACAGATAGATAATGCCCAAATCACAGAAGCGATTCTTCACATCTTCTAATATCTGGTGAGTCTGGGTTTCATTAAGGATAAACTCAAATCGTTCCTGTCCAAACTTCTGAACCATCTCAACAAATGCATTTGCCGTGAAGGTATAATGCTGAGTTGATACACAGAAGCGCTGTTTCTCCGGCTTACTCAATATGAAGCGGTCTTCCAGAAGATTCATCTCCTGTATAACCTGCCTCGCGTATCCAAGGAATTCTACGCCTTCTTTCGTCAAGGCAATACCGCTGCGGCTTCTTGTGAATATCCCGAATCCAACTTCCTTTTCTGCTTCTTTTAATGCCGCTGACAAGCTGGGCTGTGATATATGAAGTTGTTTTGCTGTCTCAGTAATTGAACCGATCTCCGCGACAGCAACTATATATTTTAGAAATTGAATTGTCATAATCTCACCCTTGCAAATCTCAACTCAATCTTGCTGATAATGCGTCCGTTGTCCTTCTTTTCCGGATACAGCTCAATGCTCTCGATGAACGTCCTCATGAACTGCTTTTTCTCTAAGTCCGTCATCTTCTCATATTCGGAAATGTTTTCCCAATGCCCGCAGGCACGATAACGATTCGTGATTCAGTATATAATCTCAATTGCTTCCGCACTTTCCACATCTGCTGCATCCATTGCAGATAAGCCTCATTCCGCAATTCGTGCAACGTTCTCCAAAATACGGTTTGTACAGTCCTTCCTCCTCAAGCGGATATCCCCATTCATCGGTAAGGTGCCATTCCATCCGCCTTCCTTCAAAGCTGAGACCTGATTTGTACGCCTGCTCACTCTGAATGCTTCCTTCCAGCTTATAAAGCTTTCCGTCCTTCACAAATCTACGTCCGGTGCCGCAGAATACAAACGTTACATCATACGCTACGCATTCATCCCTCAGCGACTTTACCCATTCATAATGACACGGGCGGGCACCTCCGTAGTTTTCTCCGTCACAAAGAACCTGTTCGATCTGACACGCAGGGAGATATTTTCTAATGCTCACCGGACCGATATAGGGAGCACACATGATCCCTTTGTGCTTAAACGGCAGCTCCAGCAGTATCGGGATCCGTTCATCAGCTCTCTTCTGATTCTCACAGGTAACATTAAACATTACGTTTTCCCAGCCATCACCCCAGTTCCACGGAAGATGGTCTGCCACGCGTTCCGGCCGTTTTGTCAGCAGAAAGAACTTCACATCAGATCTTTGACGTATAATCTGCCAGGCTTCATCGCGCCAGGGATCTGCTTCTTCCAGAAAGAAATCTGAAGTCATACAAACCCGGATCGTTTCTCCTCTTTTCACCTTAAATGTTCCGTCACGGTATTTGGAAAGCGGATATTTAAACCCTGTTTTTGTCCTGTATATTTCAGATCCGTCCTTATCTCTCAGAGAATCCAGATAATACATGTAGCAGTTCTGGCAGCCCTCACTGCACTTTCTGCAGCCATGCCACGGGTTCCATATATCGTGCAATGGAGGTCACCTCACTTTCTCAAAACTATTTATTGAACGAGCATGTTCTGATAAACTGCCGGATATCCGCTCCACCTTCCAGATATCGAAGCAATATTTCCGCACATGCACGACTGTCGCTGTCTGCCTTATGGTGATCAAGACAAATACCATAATAGTCGCATAAGACATTCAGCTTATGACTCATACCCGGCAAAATCCGCCTGCCCATTTGTACTGTGCAAATATATCGCGCATATGGTTTCCACTTTATATCGTAATCACGCAGGCATTTTTTAAGCACATTCATATCAAATACAGCATTATGTGCCACCAAAAGTCCACACGACATCAATGGCTCTATTTTTGTCCAGAGCTCAGGAAAAGTCGGTGCATTCCTCACCGTCTCACTACCGATTCCTGTAAGCTGTGTATTGAATTGATCAAAGTAAGTTTCCGGATTAACCAGCGAATAAAACTCATCTGTGATCACCCCATCCTCTATCATGGTAATACCGATCGCGCTTATCCGGTTGCTCATACGGTTCGGCGTTTCAACATCAAAAACGGTAAATCCAGCCATATCCAAATCTCCTACTATTTCAGTTCTTCACTCAGCGAATGCGGAACTCCGCGTGGACCGCGAATTGCAAAAATGCCATATTCACCTTTAAGTCTATCGAATGTGAATTTGTCCAGCTTATACCGTTTCAGCAGCCGTATCTTCATGAGCGCCGTAATTGTCAGGCTTCCGTCCCGGTAATCATAGGGAATATCTGTTTTAGTAACCTTGCACTTATACAGTATAGCAGAGACAGGAGCAGCTGCATACACATATACGGTATCGCCTGTCCGGATACCGTTTCCCTGCTTCCAGTCAATTTCCTTTGCATCCTCAAAGGCATGTGCGATATCATAATACTTCGGATTCGCAGAGATGATCCATTCCTTCGGCGGCCGGAGCTTCTGCTTTTTCTGCTTCGATGCTGTCACGACATAGCTTTCATCGATCCATTTGCAAATATCCTCAAAAGGAACAGTGCCATCCAGGAGAATGCATATCCAGTTCCCGCGGCTGATATGATCAGAGGACTTCCCGATTCCTTCGAATGGTATAAAAGTCGCCTCTTTTCCTGCCAAAAAAGGAACCGGTCTCCCGATTCCTCTTAGGTTGATATTTCCCTGTCATTTATTACTCTACATATTTTCCATTTCTAACAGCATCAGCAAAGGCTAAGAAACTTTCTGATTTCATGATAGCAAGACCTTGTCTTTCATCACCAAGTACCACAAGCTGATCTCCGGGTGAAATCTCAAATATCTTTCTTGCCTTGGCAGGGATTACAATCTGACCTTTATCACCTACAGTTACCATTCCGAAAAGATGTTTCCCTTTTGGCGGAAGTGCCATACCCATGCTGTCCTCCGATTCATAATTAGCAAGATCATCAAGCGACACTTCAAATATTTCCGCAAGAATTTTACACTTATCTAAGTCAGGAACAGTTTCTCCGGTTTCCCACTTTGCTACAGATTGACGAGAAACACCGATTTTCTCAGCAATATCTTCCTGTGTCATTTTTTTCATTTTTCTAAGAGTTACCAGATTGTCATGAAACATCGTTTTTTCTCTCTTTCTTTATTCCGAGTACTGCCCATCTGAAGAAAGGAATCCTTGATATCACGGCATTCAAAGCATATGCTGCCACAAATCCGGCAATCAGGCTGATGGTATAAACTATTGTTGCCGGAAGATTCCCGGGTTTTCCCAGAAGCAAAGCAACTGTTGATATCCCAAGATAATGGAATACATATAGCCCGAAATTATTTTTGCTCATCCATGCCGTAAAAGCATTTTGCTTATCAGCATACTTTGATGCACCGCTAAGAATCGCCATGCTCATAAGCCATCCAAATCCTGCAAATAGCACTGATTTGTTAATAGGAGCATCCGCATAGTTTTTACCAAAGTACACGGCACAGAATGAAATTCCCACACCTGCGGCAAGTACAAACAGCAATACGAAATACTTCTTCAGCGTCTCGATTACTTCATCATGTGAGAACACAAAATATCCAAGCATGTATGCAACACCGTAATATCCGAACCTATATACCACAACAACCGGAGTATTAAAAATCTGCGCCGCTCCCCATATTACTACAGTCATCAAAAGTATTGCTATGATGTTAGCCTTTCCTCCCAGTTCCCACAGTCTATCCTTCTCGATTTTTCTAACGAGCAAAAGCACCATCGAAAACAGCCATAACAGCTGTATGTACCAAAGAACTCCGGTTCCGCTTAACGCCATGATAAAATACTTGATTACACCAGGTACTTCCTGCATAGAATTGAAAGCGTCGCTAATTGACATACTGACATATCCCTGGATGAACTGAAATACAAATAATCCTATAGTAGAAGGAATCAACAGTTTTCTTGCCCTGCTTTTTGCAAATTCCTTTGCGGTATGATTATCCAAATAATATCTGGAGCATATTCCTGATATAAGGAACAGCAGAAGCATAAACCACGGATAAACTGCATACAGGAAAATGTCATAATACTGTACATCAAGAGCAGTAATCTTTCCTAAGCCACCAAGAATATCTTCGCCATTATACATGTAAAGCACATGATAAATGACAACCAGAACTACGGTTACCCATCTGATATTGTCTAAGTAGTATTTTCTCATAAATACCTCACCTTTGCAATTATTTTTAACATTATCGTAATTGTAAGGCAAAGAAATGTCCACTAACCAAACCGAACATTTACATAGGTGAAATGTTATATTTGGTTGCTAATCTAAAACTCCTACAACACAAAACTCACCTCCCACAAGCTCCCATAGCTTGTATCGCTGACCAGCGCCCTTTAAGGCAGTCTGTAGTTTGGTGGTATCGCCGCCGATCTCAACGGTGATACCCTGGATTCTGCCAGCCATTCGCTCGCCCCCTTCCTGATTTTGGGTAAAAGAAAAGAGCCGATCATCTCTCGACTCTTTAAAACAATTTATATTTATGTTTTATGCTCTCAACATGCTCCATATGCATTCCAGCAATGTCAGAGCCAGAATGATATTGATAATCCGGTAATGCTTTACATAGAATTTCTGTATCAGTAATGTCGGTCGAGACGAGACAAAACGAGTCAAAACGAGACAATGTCGGTCACATACTTTATTTTTCAAAATCCGGTTTCCAACCAGCAAACTGAATAAGCTGTTCATCTGTTCTATGATAATATCTCTCGTTCTTATCAAGCTTGGCGATTTCTGCCATTTCTTCATCTGTAAGCTTAAAATCGAGAATGTCTAGATTATCCTTGATGTGATCCACATTTTTACTTCCCGGAATAACAACAAATCCCTTCTGAGTGTGCCAGCGAAGTATAATCTGTGCTGATGACTTGCCATATTTCTTACCAAGCCCAGCAAATACAGGCTCGTCAATAAGAGACTTGTCACCATGTCCAAGTGGATACCAGCTCATAAGCTTAATATCATATTTGTCCAAAGTCTTACGAAGCTCTGTCTGCGTAAAATATGGATGTGCTTCTACCTGAATAAACTGAGGTACAATTTCCCATTTAGTCTCAAGCTTTTCGATATACTTTCCTTCGAAATTTGAGATGCCAATAGCCTTAGCCTTACCCTCTTTGTATGCTTTTTCAAGCTGTCTATAACCTGCAAGCCAATTTCCAGCAGGCTGATGGATATAAAGAAGATCCACATAGTCAACACCAAGGCGCTCTAATGTTTCATCTACGGCATTTTCATTTTCATATTCTGAAGGCCAAAGCTTTGTAGACAAAAATACATCTTTTCTATCTGCTCCACTTTTCTTAATTCCTCGACCTACAGCCCGCTCATTTACATAAGCATTTGCTGTATCTACAAGTCGATATCCCATTTTAAGCGCTTCTCTCACGCTATTTTCTGCATCTGCAGGTGATAGCATAAATGTTCCAATTCCCACTACTGGGCATTTTAGTTTATTGTTTAAGATTATATTTTCCATGATATAAAAGTCCCCCTTCTTTAATTTTTTCTTCTTCATCCATAGCTTTATTCCCTCTGCTCGACTGGATCAAGCATCTTAATTACCTTTGCAGGTACTCCACCTACAACTGCATATGCTGGTACGTCTTTTGTAACAACTGCACCAGCACCAACTACTGCATATTCGCCAATTGTTACTCCCGGACAAATAGTTACATTCATCCCTATCCAGGCATTTTTCTTTATAGTAACTTTTCCATATGTATACTTTGTATGACGTTCATTCATGTCATGATTAATTGTTGCAATTCTAAGACCAGGCGCAGCCATTACACCATCCTCAAATTCAATTCCTCCGGATGCCGAAAGAATAGCTGAGTGATTGATAAAAACGCCCTTTCCAAATTGAACTGTATTTCCAAAGTCACAGATAAAAGGCGTTAAGATGTGAACATCCTCCAGCTTCCTTCCGAAGAGTTCCTCGAGAAATCCACTAATCTTTCCTCCATTTCTATTCCTTTACATCAACCCGTTAGCGGAAAACCACTTCGCTACAGCTGTTTTCGCATTTGCAGCCTGACTTCCGGTAATTGCAAGTCCATTTTTTACATCTGCGCCCTTAGCATACATTTTTACATCACGTTCACTAGAACCCATTCCACTTCCTTCATTGGTACAAAGCGGAAGTACGGTCTTTCCTGTAAAATCATATCTTCCAAGAAATGTTGCAACTGCCATTGGAAATGTTCCCCAATAATTTGGATAAGCAAGCACAATGGTGTCGTACTCATCAATACTGTCAAAGTAATTTGTAAGCTCTGGACGAGCATTTTCTCTGAAATCTTTCTTTGCTTCATCAATGCAGGTCATGTACACCGGAGAATAAGGATTTAACATCTCAATCTTGAATGTATCTGCATCTATCAGTTCTTTCATCTGGTTAACAACAATTTCTGTGTTGCCGACCTTTACATATCTCATTGCTCCACCAAAATAGTTTTCATCCGCTCTTGAGAAGAAAGCGATTAATGTTTTTGCCATTTGAATTTCCTCCATCTAAATTTTCTATAGATAACTGCTTGTACCAATTGGTTTTGTCTTTTGTTGTTTACATTATCTCACATAAGTTTTATAATATCCAATAGAAACATTGGATAGTTGATTTAATTTTTAAATATCATAGGAGTGTTATGACAACAAAACAGATAGATTATTGTATAGAACTGTCTCGTACAGAGAGCTTTTCCAGAGGTGCCCAGAATATGTTTGTAAGCCAGCCTACTTTTTCCTATCAGATAAAACTTCTTGAAGAGGAAGTTGGATTTGAGATTTTTGTTAGAAATGGAAAAGGGGCTACTCTTACTCCTGCCGGTCAGCAGTTTGTAACCTACCTTTCAAATATGCGCGAAGAGATGAAAAGAGCCATCGAACAGGGCCAGAACTTCAGTGCAAAATACAAAGAAAACATCACTATAAGTATGTCAGTACGGCAGGCTCTCTATTTTCTTCCAGAAGCAATTAAGGAATTTGAAAAGGAATCCCAAGGAACTCAGATTACACCACGTTTTCAGTACGGTAACAGTATGGATAGCTTTCTAAAAAATGAATCTGATGTTGTATTTGCGCTGGAAGAACAGACAAAACAGCTTGCAGGCACTTCCGTCCACAAGCTGTTTCAAAGCCATATTTATTTAATTTGTGATAAGAATGATCCTCTTGCGACTAAAAATCTTATTACAGATGAAGACATTTATGGTCACACTCTTATGGTAGGTGGTGGCTCACCGGCACTTCTCCGCTCCGTTCAGCAAAAGCTTATTTCATCAGGTAAAATTGAATATTTTAATAGTCCAGATCATGACACCACACTTACTAACGTTGCTTCAGGCAAAGGAATCTGTCTGGCTCCCGGCTTTCTTAATGACCACAGCGGACAGTTTGCTTGGATTCCTTATGACTGCAATGATACCTTTTCATGTGTTCTCTGCACTCATAAATCAGATCAACGTCATAGCCTTGAAGCTTTTATTAAAGTGTTGCAGAAGCTGTACAGCGAAACTGTTGCATTTCCACTGTAAGAAATTTTTTAAATCCTATATCTTGGTTTTCCTCCTGTTTATGATAATTTGTTATATTCTTCATCTAAAACCGCTTCCAGCCATTCGTTGCTTGTTTCCTCGCCTGCGACTTCGATTGCAAGATGTGAGAACCAGGAATCCGGCGCTGCGCCGTGCCAGTGTTTCACTTCCGCCGGAATATTGATAACCGTTCCCGGCGTCATCTCTATCGGCTCCTTGCCCCATTCCTGATAGTATCCCCTGCCGCCGACACAAATCAGCATCTGTCCGCCACCGTTCTTTGCATGATGGATATGCCAGTTGTTGCGGCATCCCGGCTCAAAGGTCACGTTGAATACAGGAACCTGCTCGGTGGAGACCGGTGCCAGATAGCTCTGACCGATAAAATACTGCGCATAGGCATCGTTCGGGGCACCGATCGGGAAGAAGATGGTGTTCTGGTATCTGTCCTTATCCGTCAGTACCGGAGCTTCTTCATTCCAGACTTCCTTTGCAAGACGGAAAACCGCCCAGCCCTTCGGCCATCCCACATACATGGTGGCGTGGGTAATGATGGCGGCGATCTCTTCCTTCGTTACTCCATGCGTCTTCGCATTCTGCAGGTGATATTTCAGCGAGGAATCCGTGATTCCTGAAGCCATCAGGGAAACAACGGTGATGATGCACTTTGTCTTTACATCGATTACTTCCTCGTTCCATACTTCACCGAAGAGCACGTCATCATTAAGATGCGCGAACATCGGAGCAAATTCTCCCAGCTGGTTTCTTCCTGCAGTCTGTACGATCTTTTCAGCCATTTTACGTATTCCTCACTTTCCGATCTTCTGATCACCCGTGGACCAGACATGTTTTTCTTTTGCGGCGGCCGGTTTGTTCTGAGCCATAACGCCGGCCAGCGGATGCGGTACATAAGGCTCTTCCAGATACAGGATCTCTTCTGGTGTCAGTGAAAGATCCAATGCCTTTACCGCGCCTTCGATATGATGAAGCTTTGTCGCTCCGACCACTGGGGCGGTCACCTTTGTGAGCAGCCACGCCAGTGACACTTCCGTCATGGTCACGCCGTGTTTATCTGCCAGTTCAGCGACTCGGGAGATGATCACATTATCCTGCGCAGCCGTTGCGTTATATTTAAATTTTGCGTAAGCATCCTCCGCGGCGCGTTTTGTGCCACCTTCACCCGGTTTTCTGGAGAGCCTGCCGCTTGCCAATGCACTGTAAGGGGTCAGTGCGATATTCTCTTCATTACAGTAGGGAACCATTTCCCGCTCTTCCTCCCGGAAGATCAGGTTGTAATGTCCCTGGATGGAGACGAACTTCGCAAAGCCTTCCTTTTCCGCCAGGGCATTTGCCTTGGCGATCTGCCAGGCAAAACAATTGGAGATGCCGATATATCTGGCTTTCCCCGCCTTCACGATGCGGTTCAGACCGTCCATGATGTCTTCAATCGGTGTCTGCCAGTCCCACATGTGATAGATATAGAGGTCCACATAGTCCATTCCAAGATTCTGCAGGCTTGTGTTGATCATGTTTTCAATGTGCTGCTGACCACTGACGCCGTTTTCGATTTCTTCCTGTGTTCTTGGAAGAAACTTGGTAGCGACAACTACATCTTCACGCTTAGCAAAGTCCTGCAGGGCACGTCCTGTGTACTGCTCACTGGTGCCGCTCTGATAAGCAATAGCTGTGTCATAAAAGTTAACACCCAGCTCCAGCCCGCGTTTTATGATTTCTCTGGTATGCTCCTCGTCGATGGTCCAGCTGTGCTGGCCCCGTCCGGAATCACCGAATCCCATGCAGCCCATGCAGATCCGGGATACGTTTAAGTCACTGTTTCCAAGTCTTGTATATTTCATACATTTGCTTCCCCTTTCAGCGGTTTACGTAATTGGTCAGGTAAAGCCAGGCCTGAAGACTCCGTTTCGTATTCTTACAGAACTTCGTCAAGCCAGCGGCGGATCTCCGCCTCATTTGCCCGATTGATCTGTCTGCCCTTTTCCCACTTCACCTCGCCGCTGACATCCTTATGAAGGGCCGTGCCGCTTCTTCTGCAATTTCTTCTGCCGTCAGGGTGACATTTGCCGCCTTGACCGCATCCAGCACCTGATTTGTTTCTCGTCAGCCGTCTTTAAGCACCGAGCAGTCGGGTCAGGCAGCTGTAGATGAGTTCATAAGCGCTTTGATATACGTAGCTAATCCCCGCCTCCTTCATGGCGGCCCTTTGTTTTTCCGTAACCTCTGTATATGGATAAATGCCAAACATGAAAGGGAAGAAGATGTAGATGAAATTCTGAATATCCGAGACAGTCATCTCCGGGCAGAACTTCTGTAACACCATGGATATCAGCTGCATGGAACGGCCATAAGAATGCTTAAAAGCCGTCAGCAGCTCCTGCCGGCTGTTGGCTTCCATATCAAAGTTATTCATGGAAAGAAGCTTTAAAAGCTGCTGCCGTCCCGCCAGAGAATGGGAGATGAGTTCTGCAAGCTCCTTTTTCGTCAAATGCTCATTTTCATTCAGTATGTTGGTCAGATCTTCGTTCCAGCGATCGTATTCCCTCTGAAAGAGCGCCAGAAAGATCTCTTCCTTTGTCTGAAAATAGTTGTAAATAGAAGTTCTTGTAAAAGAAGTCACATTCCCGATCTCTTTAAGTGTGATCTCTTTAAAGCTCATCGTCTGATACAGCTGTTCACAGGCATTAATGATCTCTTCTTTTCTGGCAGCTGTTAATTCCGGTGATCCCTTTGGCATGACATTTCCTCCGTTTTTATTCTGACTCCGTGTCAACATATATAATACATCTATTCTGACATCGTGTCAATACTCAATTTCAAATTCAGATCAATCTGTTCCAGCAGATTTTTGGCTGATAGCGCAAACGGATCCGCTCCGACAAGATATACCCGCTGGACCCTTTCACAGTATCTTCCATAGCTTTCCTTTGTACCTTATGACCGGCGATTATTTTTTCTCTCACAGACAAATTAGTATTTTCTTGTATTCGCCTTCACCGCTTCAAGGAAGGCATTGCTGACCGGATACAAATGACCACCTCCCTCCGAACATGAAAAGAGAGCCGCTGTTACACGACTCTTGGATATTAATAGTGCTTGTGTTATGATTTGTTTCACCCTAATGCCAGAAAATCTACGCTGAATTTGCTCGACCAAGGCAGGCATTACACTTAATACGAACAAGGTAGTTGAGGATGGATAAGAAGCCTCCATCCTTCCTTCTATTAAAATCGGTCTATAATTGATTGGGATAATTTCAAAAATCGCATATGCCAAGAACACGATGACAAAATACGCCCCCAAAGTCATGATATCTGCATCCACCCTGAAAAGGCTTCTTCTTTCGATCAACTGTACCAGTCCAATCCCTGCGAAAATAAGGCATATTACAACAGGCACCAGCCCCATCCAATCGGTAATCGTATAAATTGCCATGTTTACCCTTGTAAAATGGTGAAACCAGCAATTGAATGTCGCAAATCCAATACTTGTTCCGTTTTGACCAAGCGGCTGCACATCCACTGTCAGAATCAAAACTGTCCATACTGCAAACATTGCAAGGGATATGCTTCCCATCAACAGACTCTTTTTTTCGCTCTTATTCATAATTTTACATCCTTTCTGTTTTGGCTTGTCTTTCCGACAACCCCATCTTGTCAAAAAGTGTAAAACTATGAAAGAAACGCTCTTTCACATGCGTGATACGATTCGTATCATTCCCGCAAATGCTTGTTGTGAGCTTCAATAAAAAGTCTCTGCTCACCTTTGTATTCACTAATCAGAGTTAGCTTCTTTACAATTTCCGGCGTTAATAGCTTTTTTTTCAATCCCTACTGTTGTCTGTTCTGAATGGCCAGAGCACAGGATTGTTTCATCCGGCAGAGTGAATATGTACTCTATGATACTCCGCTGAAGATCTTCCGGATTTCCGCCCGGATACTGGTAATTCCCGATACTTCCCTTAAAAATCGTATCTTCCACAAAGGCTACATGGTCAGTTTCAGAATAGAACATCACGGAATCAGTTGTATGTCCTGGTACATAAATTGTCTTCACATAGAAATCTGGATTTGCTTCTAAAGCTACCAAATCCCCGTCATCCAGATATTCCACGTTCCTCACAATGACTGCCGGCCCACAAAGTGCGGAAAGATTCTTCCTTGCATCAAGTAGATATTCATCCGACCTTCTATGGGCAAAAACCGGAATTCTGAGTGCCTCTCTGATCTTATTTACTGCTCCCGTATGATCAAAATGCCCGTGTGTGAGCAGTATCTTTTCAATCTTCCAGCCATTTTTCCTGACCATATCCAGTAATCCGTCCGCCTGAGCACCCGGATCAATGATAAAACCATGCTTTGTCTTATCATCAATATAGAAAAAACAGTTCTCTTCAAAATACCCTTTTACGGGAACCTCAGCAATCATAGCCTCACCCAATATGGCAGCCGTCCGGTCCGCAGCTCATTCCCTGTTCTGTAACTGCCCCAGCTGACTCTTCCATCACCTTCATTATCGTAGCTTTCATTCCATCAACACTCTGTGCTCCGGAAATGCCATACTGCCCAACCACAAAAAACGGAACAGCATGGATTCCATAGCGGGCAGCCTCACGCTCATCCAGAAGAACTTCATCCTTATACTTGTCGGACGAAAGAACTTCTTTTACTTCTTCTGCGTCAAGCCCTGCATCCTCTCCGATCTTCTGAAGCAGTTCTTTATCCGCCAGCTCTTTGTTATCTGTAAAATACGCCTTGAAAAGCGCCTCGATGATCATTTCCGCAAGTTCCGGATCATTCTTGCTGTGAGCCAGCTTTGTCAGCCGATGCGCATCCATCGTGTTTGTGAATAATGTCGTGGCATACCTAAAATCAAGTCCCTCTGCAATACCCATCTGCGAAATATGCTCTATAGTTTCTCCTGCCTCCTGCATGGAAATTCCATATTTATGTGCAAATCTTGTCTGTGTGTCTCCCGCAGCATGTTCCCCGGCAGATGGATCCAGCTGGAATGCCTTCATCTCAATCTCCACGTCCTTAAGTTCCGGAATATCAGCTATTGCCTTCTTCAGCCTCGCTTCCCCGATATAGCAGTATGGACACGCGTAATCTGACCAATATGTAATCTTCATGATTTAAAACTCCCTCCTTTAATAGAACTTGTTCTATTTATTTCTGATTGACAGTATATCGAACGTGTTCTATAATGTCAAGAGAAAATAAAACATGTTCTATAAAAAGGAGTTTCCCATGTCAAACCGCTCAGGCCGCCCTTCTAAGGGCAATGAACGAAGCAGCAGAAAGAAAATCATAGATACAGCCATTTCCATAATACGCGAAAACGGAGCCGATGCCCTGACAGTCAGAAATGTCTGTGATACTGCCGGGCTTTCCATCGGAACTTTTTATCACTATTTCCGTGACAAGGATGATCTGATGATGTATTTCCTAAAGGAAACATCTTTTGATTCCTTCAGACTAAAAACACCCTTATCAAATATTTCCGGCAGGATCTCAGAACTCTATATGCACCTTATCCATAAGTATATGGACCTCGGCCTCGATTTTATGAAGAGCTTCTATTCCACAGGAAACCGCTCCCTCTCCGCTTATATGGGAGAAGAAAACGGCTCATTTGCGGAAGGTTCCGTTATGGCCATAAGTGAAAAGGAAATGAGCAAAGCTTTAGATTGCGGCATAATCAAGCCCAGCTCCGACATCCATCTGCTTTGCATTGATATATGCACTATCGTTAAGGGCTGTGTTTTTGAATGGTGTCTCAATGATGGTAAGCCAGACATAGAGTCATCCCTTAATCGCATCCTGAGCAATTACATGAGCAATTATCTCGTGAACCAATAAAAATATATTATTTCGTCATACTCCCACCCAGAAACTGCACTTTAGAATTTTTCAAAGTGTGGTTTCCTAACACTTAAAACTCTTTCAGTGTGAAGGACACCTCCCAGCTTCGGCACCAGAGTCATAATGGTACCGACAGCAGAAATGACCTTGCCTACTATGATCAGCACCGGACCGATTGCAGCCGCCACCAGGGCAATCGTGACAATAACCTTCCTGGTACCTTCATCCATCGGATGATTCCACTCTGCCACTCAACACAAAAACACACCGCCGGAGCGGAGTGTCTGTCGCCTGATTTATGTTCAGTTATACCTCTATCTCGGTACCGTCCCGAAAGGTGAAAATCATCTCCTTCCGGCGGCCTACTGTGACGAAATCCACCATGCGGTTTTTAAACTCCGTCTTGCTGATCGTGTTTGGTTCAAATATTTTCGTCAGTTTTATAATGCCCTCCTTCAAATAGCTTATGAACAACCTGTACCGTCGATATTACAGGCAACGGGCGTATTGTATCCATCATCGAGGATCCCGCCCTTTTCCTTAATGATATTCAGATTTTCCTCTAAATCATTGAGGGTAATCGCACTTCCTTTTAAGTCATAATGCTTCCCATTTATTTCAAGAAACAGCGTCGGGAAGGATGTGACTCCTATTTTTCTTGCCTCATAAAAGTCCGGATGGTACTTGCCCTCTTCAGAAATACGGATGAACTCCTCTGCGATCTTGTCTGCAGGAAGATCATAGGATTTGGCGATTGATCTGATCGTCTCCACGTCAGAAAGTGATTTGCCATCCAAATAGAATGCTTCATGCATCTTTGACGCAAGATTAACATGTTCTCTTTTAGGTAAGAAGCTCCTGAGAACTCCAAATCCTATTGCGGCATCATTCGAGTCAGGAACCATACTTCCCGTCTCTAACAGGTTCAGATATGGCTTGCCGAATTCCACTCCAAACATATCCGCAATTCTTTTATTCGTATCACTCATATACGGAAATGCCGAAAGCGAATGACCGTCCAAAAATAATCCACCTGATAACGCCGTTACTTCCAATTCCGGATGTGCTTCAATAAACGGTTTAAGAATTGTTTCAAACCCATAGCACCATCCACAATAGCTTTCAAAAATATAATACACTTTCATCTAAATACCGCCTTTCTGATTTTTATCCTGGTCACAGGCTTCTCATGCTGTCTCTTCGCATCCGCAATCGCTCTTCTCCCTGTTCGTCTGCACCCTGTTTGAGCATCGCCAGTATCTTCTCTTTGTCCTCCGGAAGATGTCCATATACCGGCATCATGTTGGAGACATTCGTCGCATCCAGCAGAGTGTGGATATCAAGCGTCTTCACAAAGGTATACAGTTCCTGTATCTTCTCTGTCTCTGTAGCCTCTACGAACTCACCTCTTCTTACTTCCTCCATAAGTGGTGTGTCAGGGAAGATCGAGAGCCCGGAAGCCAGTACTCTGACGGGCGACAGGTAGTTTAACACTTCTGCTGTTTTGACGGCATGCCCCATACCATACTCATGACCCCCCAGCCCGTATAAGAAGATGACAGAATAATGCATTCCCGCCTCATCCATCTTGGAGAGCTGTTCCACTATATCACTGGCATGATAGCCCTTGTTCATCTTATCGAGGACAGCATCATCGCCCGACTCGATCCCGAATACGATCATGTCGTATCCCATCTCTTTCAACGACTTCAGCTCACATACAGACTTGTTCCTTACACTATCCACCCGCCCATATCCGCCGACGGAAACACCCCAGGGCAGGTATTCTTTTATCAGGTCCATGATTCTTTTAAGCCTGTCGTAGCTCAGCAGGAACGGATCTGCCCCCTGCAGAAAAATCCTCTTTACCTTCCATCCGGAATCCCGGATCTCCTGAAGATCCTCCCGTATCTCACTCTCCGGAGATACGGAAAAAGGTGCTTCCTTGTAAAAGGTGCAAAAGCGGCACTTATTATGCGAACAACCTGACGTTACCTGTAAAAAACAGGAACCAGCCTCATAAGGCGGTCTGACGATTCCACATGAAAAATGCATACGAATTCCTCCTCGTTTCTATATATCCTTATATCTCGCTTAGTCGATATGTAATGGTTTAAATTAAACGGGATCTTCATCCCGTCTAATCTATGGCACAACTTAAATTTCGTGACCGAAGTAGTCTGCCAGCGCAGCGAGGGTCTCTTCATTCCGTCTGTAATATGTCCACTTTCCGTGCCTTTCGGAAAGAAGCAAGCCTGCTTTTTGCAGCATATCCAGGTAATGAGATACGGTTGACTGTGATATCCCGGCTTTGTCGCGGATGCTTCCAACACACACACCGCCTTTCAGATCCACCACATCATCAAAATGTCCTCCCTGCGGCGGAAAGTTTTTCTCCGGTTCCTTCAACCACTCAATAATACTGAGCCGTGTTTCATTTGATAGTGCTTTAAAAATTTCAATCTTATCCATACGCTTATTATATCTATCTTTCGCGATATGTCAATGCTTATAGACAAAAAACGACTGATAGAGAAATATATTTACTCTATCAACCGCCACATCAAAGCCATACAATGCCATCGCTGATGAGATTTTCGAGTCTCAACCTACCCAATATCTAATCACGAGTCTCGACCCTATAAAACAGCTCATTCGATAAGTTCCCCCAGAGAGTTTTTTCTTAGTTGAACCATCCTTTTGCAAAAAGATCAGGTGTGCAAGAATGGATTAAACTAAGGCTTTTTCACACCCCAGTCCCTGACCCTTGACATCAATACTACCGTCTCGACATGCAACGAGACAGTAAGGAACATAATCACGTAGGTTCTTGCTGTCTGGGAATTGGTCAAGGTAGAACCATGCTGTTCGGAAATTTGTCAATGACTCAATACTAGCCTAGTTGTATCTAAATTCGAATCGCGCTTTATCAGTCTGCTTTGCTGTCTCTGATGTACATATATAAAACTGTAATCTATCAAAGCGTGTTGTTTCAAAAATACACCAATTTTCACTCTTGAGCGTTATCAGAAACAACTCAAAAGCCAAGGAAGTAAATCGAAAATGCCATTGTCTCAACTCTAATCATCATTATGTCTTCCACCACGCTTATATGGATTTACATGAACTGTCTTTCCATTCTGTTGACGATCATATCCCGACACATCATGTTCCCTTGGTGATGAGCGTTCATCAGGATAATCCCTTGACCCAGATAAATCACTGCAATCATCACCATCATCATTATCATCTGCTTGCCCACTGTAATCATCAACCAAATCTGAAGATGAAGAATCAGATTTGTTGCCTTCAGAAGATCCGCCTCCACCTGAGAATTTGCTTGCTACAGCCGCTACACCATTAACCAACACGACGTCTGCCACTACTTTTACTATTTCAATTAAAATAGGATGCCTTTCACTAAATTCTTTAGCAGCATCCACTGCACGGAGAACCTTATCTACAAAGCTTTCGTGTACCTCCGGTGTAGGTACCATAGTTTTGCTTTGTGATTTGGTTTCTAAGTGATGCGCTGCATCCTCCTGCCGCAAAGGCTTCACGCGCTCTCTAGACTCTGCCTCCGCTTTGGATGGTTCTTTTAAATTGTCGTTTTTATAATGACTGTTAATAACAGGACTGCACACCGGCTCACTAAGATAATTAGCTTCGCAAGGAATAGGTTTATTCTCTCCGAAATCCACGAACTCTTTAGTTTCCGGATGATAGTACCAATTGGTCGAATTTTTCCAACTACCTTTATGAGCTTCCAAATGTTCTTCTCTTGTAAGAAACTGTATATTATCGGGATCACCTTGATATTCAGGATATTCAGCAGCGCTCTTCATATGCTGACCTTCAAATGCTCGTCCATTTTCGTCGTAGGCTTTTCCTTTAACCGGATCAAGGATGTCCTTTTGTTGATCCTGCGACCAGTCCCGTGTTCCTTTGCCCTCAGCGACTAATTTCTGCTTTCTTTCCCAAGCAAGCCTTATTGCTTTATTTCTTTCCTTTATACTCGTTTTTGACATAGGCTTACTCTCCTATACCAAGCAAGTCATAAAGGTCATTCAAGAAGGCATATAAATCATCATAAATCAGCTCGTCATCGATACTTTCCGTTTCATGATCATATATCGATATTTTCGTGCCCGATTTTTCACATAAAACCGGATCACCTGAAGCCAAAGCACCAATAACAATATATTTTTCATCTGGCCTGTCGTTTTCATCTACATCGATTATTGGCTTATGTGCCACACCGTAAAACTGTACTCCAGCAGGAAGAAATAGTTCTCCTCCGTCAGAATACTGAAGCCACTCACAATATTGCTCCGGAAGTTTCACGTTGTTCTTTTTTTCAAAATCATCAATTTGTTTTTCTGATGCAGCCTCATTGAAATTCATTTTTCCTTGAGTTTTGAGCTTTTCTATTATTCTTTTAAGTTCATCAGGCACCATATCTATATCCCTCACATAGATTTAATAATGCAAATTCCGCAATCTTCTTTATTCATGATAAATAACTGGTCGCAGCTAATTCATAGTATCGCCCGTTCAATAAAAGTTTGATGATTGAAGGCACGATACTTCGACACATTTATTCAAGAAACTGTTTTGCTTATTGTAACACTCTAAGTGAATAACGTCATCAAAATAGGCTGCTCCATTTCTGGAACAACCATAAACCCGTAAATATTAAATTGTGATGTCTTCATGTGCACCGCTTATCACCGTGATGGTAAGCTTATCGGGAAAGATCTTAATCTCCTTGATAAAGTTTTGAACCAGTTTTTCATCATAAGCGAACACCTTATCCTTTGACTTCTCGATGGATTCGCGGAGGTTATTGATTCGTTCTTTGTTCCGTTTCTCTGCTGTCCGCCCAGCTTCGATCTCTGTCTTTCTTCTTCTTAGCTCCTGCACCTTTTCAGCAAGCTCTGTGACATCCCAATGAGCTTTCACTCCGGCAAGAATATCCTTCTACAGGTCAGCGATTTCTTGCTTGATATCCTCTAATTCAGTAGCCGGATTTTCTCCGAGCAGATTCATCACTTCATTGCTGATAGCCATGTACTCCTGATTCCCATCGATGATCAGACCCTGTACTGCCTTCACCACTGCCTTTTGCAAATTTCGCAAGATCCTGTGAGAGCGTATCCATCGACACACCGGTTGCCTGCCCGACCTGATTCAAAGCATCGAGGAGGTTCCCGGCATCATCCGATGACTGCCCGAAGGCATTAAGAACGGAAGATAAATTATCTACGGAAGTGCTGACATCCGTGCTGTTTAAGGTGGCAAACTCCACAAACTTCGTAGAGAGATCTTCCAATGCGTCCCCGTCAGTCCGAATCTCGTGTTCACTTCGCCAACATCGCTGATCTTGCCGCCAACCTCTTTTATCTTGTCACCGGCGACCTGTAGCTGCTGTCCGGAAACAGAGCCAAATGGTGTCCCGGATCTCCTTATTCACACCCTTCAGGGCATTGGAGAGCTTAGTGGTATCGCCGTCTAGCTCAATGGTTATGCCCTTGATACGATCTGCCATAGCTCATCACCTCCTGAAAATTGGCATGAAAAAAGCACCGGCTCATCACCGATGCTCAACACGATTTTTACCTTATTTCAGAAACTCTCCCGGAGAAACAATTCGGGGATATGTAATTCCTGACTCAAGAAAGTCTTTATCTCCAGTCAAAATCACATCGGCGCCTGATGCAACTGCCGCCCTGAAGATTGGCCGATCCTTTTCATCCCGGATTTTCTGTTCGTCTGCTATTTCTGATTCTGGAACCTTTACGATTGTGACTGCTGTCATTAACATAGACAGAAATGTATTTAGCACGGATATCTTTTCCGGCATTTTTCTCTTAAATACTTTCTTCAGTTCATCAATATTAATCTCGCATACAATCGCATCATTGGGTTCTGTTAGTGCCTTGTAAAGAGCACTTGCAGGTGTGCTTCCGGGAAAAAGTGCTGCTGAGAACAGGACGTTGCTGTCAATAAATACCTTCATTCTCAATCCTCATCTCTAATAGACTTCATCAGATCGTTAACGTCCTGTTCCGATTCAAGCCCCAGCTTTTCTGCTTCACCTTTAAGCTGATCCTGCAAGTATTTCATTGCAAAAACAGCTGAGTTCACAACAGTGACCTTTCCATGATCAACCACAAATGTCACACGATCCCCATTACCAACGCCCAGAACCTCTCTGACATCTTTGGGTATTGTCACCTGTCCTTTCGACATTACCTTAGCATCATCCGTAAAAGTGCTCTTATCTAATATTGCTTCCATAATGTTCGCCTCCTTTCACGAAAGTAGGGTATTTCCTACTTTTATTATAACGAAGGCTGTCAAAATATCAAGCACTAAATCTTAACTTCCAGCCTTTTTGACGCTCAACCAGTCAGCCGATTGAAAGCAATTGAAAACCAATCAACAACAGTTGAACACAGTTGAACTAATTCAATCACAGCTAAAAGATAATCCTCTTTATTTGATCTGCAAGTTCATTCATTAACTTATATAATTCTTCCTTCGCCTCAAAATAATCTTTCTTAAAGGCTTTAATAGTAAGTCCTTTTAATACATCAGATTGAACTATATCAGAATTCTTAATATATTGACCCAACCCATAGTGAGCCAAACAATTGCGCAATTCTCTGTTCTTTAAATCAGAATTCAAAAACAGATTCAAGCCGGTTTCCTTGTTTAAATCTAAAATAAAATCACAAAGGTAATAGTACATCAAATAACAGAACTTAAATTTTTGCGGAATTTCCTCCGTGATATATTTTTCCACAAATACTATACAATAGTTTATGCTACACAAAATAGAAAATAAAACGAGCCCAACTTCATTATTTAATTTCAACGGACAATTATTGAAAAAATGATAGTCAGAAAATGATAATTCGCAAAGGTGATCATATTCATATGCATATGGTTTCCCTAAGCAAAAATAACTGGCCAACTTTCCTGCAACAACACTCATATCTCTTATTTTGGGACCCATACTATTATCAACCCCTTTGAATGGCATATAAATACCGCACAATATTGTGTTTCCACAATATTCACCATGACATATATCGGTTCCAACATTATAGTACATGTTCGTCGCTATAGACAAAGGAGTCCTTATAGAATAGAAGTAATCATCAGATTGCTTCAAAGTATCCATAAGCTGAAGTCTGTACTCTTTATACGTTTTATCTAATAATTTATGTCCTTGCCTAAGCAGTGAATAATATGTGTTCTCTTCTGTGCTAAAGTTTGGTACAAAACGTAATCCAACCTTTCGCCCCCACTGTTCTGCGCCATTCGCAAACAATCCGATATATGGCTGACTCATCATCATATAGTTATTATCTGCCTTCGATGGCTCCTTAGATATGTCTATCAACGTAGATATAAATCTGGCATCTCCTTTAATCAAAGAATACGCCACTTGTTGAACAGGATTAAGCTTTTTTAGTTGTTGTCTCATAAATCGTTCATAATCTATCACGCTTCTATCTCTCCTATTAAATGTTATTGCCGACCACTTCACAGTGGAATTCAAGTCTGGTCTCACAATCGATATCGAAGCATAGAACAGGGCTCCCCGCCGCCGACGTATTTGCCGGTATTGAGGAGCCTTGGTCTGTCTTACTCTTCTTTTGTAAGAACTTTTTTCTGCCAGCTTCGTTTTCCGCATTTAGGGCATTTCATGTATCTCGTCCGCCCCATATGCATAGCAAGATTTGTCTGCCAGTATGTAGGTACATATCTGTGGTGGCAATTCTGACATTCATAGTATCCTGACTTTTGCTCAATGCCCACAGCGATAAAAGCTACCGTAAATATCATTATAAGAGCAAACACGATAAGTGCAATTCGCAGCCAGACTGGCATCTCTAAAAATGAAGCCACAAACACCATGATCAGTCCGGCAATGACGGCCGGAATTGCAATCCAGTATTCCGTCTGAAGCATCTGCCTGTTCTTTTCTTCAAGCTCTCGCCTCATTGCCAGCAGGTTTTCTTCCGCCCGTTTGTCATATGCTTCTGCCATAATTCTTTCGCCCGACAGGAGTTCGTTGACGTTAATTTTCAGAAGTTCACACAGCTCCAGCATAATCCCGGAATCCGGCATAGCCTTTCCGGTCTCCCATTTTGATATCGCCCGGTCACTGATTCCGAGCTTCTCGGCAAGGACTGCCTGAGTCATGCCCTGTTCCTTCCTGCAGGATGCTATGAATTTTCCAATTTTGATTTGATCCATATCGGGCACCTCCTTTCATGACTCTAGCATAGCCGAAAATCATGTTAATTCACACGAACCGGCAGTTGATTTTTGCCCACTCTATCGCTGGTTGAGTCCATAAAAGCTCATTTTACTTTAACTTCGCATATAGAAATAAATCATAAATTTGCCCATTTTTATAAACAGCACTCTTCTGTATGCCTTCCCGTATAAAGCTGTTTTTCTCCAGCACTCTCTGTGATGCCACATTCGGAGCATATACGAGCCCTGTGATGCGGATGATATCTAATTCCAAAAAGGCTGCGGCACAAATCTGACGAACAGCTTCTGTCATGATTCCCTTTGACCAGCAATCTGTCAAGAGCAGATACCCGATCTCTCCGTCCTTGCAGTAGACATCTGGTTTCTACTCGACTGAGATGTTTCCGACAATTTTACCATCAGCCACAATTGCTCGAAAAATACCGTCCTTTCCATCGTGCTCAGATATCATCCCTAACCACCAGTCCGCTGATTCCTCGGTATAAGGATAGGGTAATCGATTTGACAGATAGGAGCGATCCACTTCATTACAAATCTTTATAAGCTCAGGCTTAAACTCTTGTGTCCACTTTTCCAATTTTACATTCATTCTTGTCACGCTTTCCTTTTAAAGTCATTAATGAGTGCTTTATTCTTAGACGTAAATACAGTTACTACGGCAACCACGGCAGGTGAAACCAAGCCAAGAAACATTCCAAGATAAAGCCTCGTCCCTTCATTAAGTAAAATTGCAAATAGCCACCAGAACCAAGTGCAAGCAAATGTAATCAAATAGAATCTGACCGGTCGATATATATACTTTTCCATGACTACACCTCAGCCTCTACAATCACAAGCTCACTCTTTATACCATTGAACTCAATGTAATTGTCTGCTTCGGCATCTGAAAAGTCATCAACCTTTTTGCCCTGTCTCTCATAATAAATATGAGTTGCTATTCCCTTTTTTGTGCTTCTAAATCTATAATCTGCAGGAAGTGTAAGTCTTGATGTTGCTGACAATTGATTAATCTCAAGCGCACCCTCATGTGATAAAACACTGATCTGCATATCAAGATTTGAATCTATCTCAATTTCACTTTTATTTCCCTGAAGGGTAACTTCGCTAATTTTGCCATTTACCTCAATATGTTCATTTTCTATATCAGTAATATTCAGTGTCCCTGCATTAACTGATAATTCGATTTTTCCAATATATTTTATTGGAATAAAAATAGTAATGACCAAACTCTCCTTTGCATCTGCTTCACTGGCTTCATTAAATCTGTTAAGATCAATATCGATTCGGTTTTTTATATCATCAATCTTTACTTTATAATCTGCCAGAAGATTCTTATAGACATTTGAAAACATTGCGACTTCAATTTTCTCTCCATGATATGCCCTTAAATCTACAGCATATGCTCCACCAAGCTTGATATCAAAATTCTTCTTACCATCAATATCGTATTCAGTACGACTTTCATAGATGTAATCAGACTGCTTTTTCTCTGATTTCTCATTCAAAAGTAATTCATCTACTGATATCTGGAAAAGATCTGCTATTGCCATCAGATTTGCAATATCCGGTGTTCCTGTTCCATTTTCCCACTTTGTAATGGCTTGTCTTGATACACCGATTTTCTCAGCCATCTTCTCCTGTGAAAGTCCAGCCTGTTTTCTGTAATGTTTAATTTGTTCTTCTAAAGTCATTTTTTCACCTCCGTTTTCGGTTTGTTTTACTTCCTTCACAGATTAGTAAATTAACCTTTACCAAACAAGAAACATTAGCTGTCATTTCACTATTTTTCTGCTACTTTCCGTAGCAACGCCCTAAAATAAAGGTTTTTACAACGAAAACTAAATTTATCCAATCGCCAAATCCCGATTTATATCTTGGAATACCTACTTGCCTTTTTCCAAGCGGCTTAGAAATCAGTAGCAATGATATCCATTTCTCATTAGCACAATTTCACTACTTAGTATATCATGTTTGGAATTCGTGAAAAACAGAAAAGCCCTCCCACAGCCACGCCAGACCAACTTTTACATTTTTTCTAAAAGAAAACGCGGCACCGGCCTCTCTTCTCAGAAAGACGGATGCCGCAGAAATGGCTTAAACACGGGCTTTTCCAGCCCTCTTTCAATTTGTTCTTGTTAGCAGAGCCACTGTCTCGACGTGCCCCGAGACAGTGGAAAACATAATCACACTGGTCTATGCTGTCTGGGAATTGCTCAAAGCAGGGACATGCTGTTCGGGAATTTATCAGAAATATGACCATTACCTTCAATTATATCAGCAACATTGCAAAACACATTGAAATGGAAGTTAGCGATTTCTTTTTCCGGTATTCTCTGTCCCACGGATTTCCTCATGATAGAAATAATCTACGATCACCGGATGCCCCTGCGGGACTCTGCCATAAGGCATTTCATTATCCACAAAGGCACAATCATACTTCTTAGCCATTTTCTCAGCTTTTACTTCAAGTGCTTCAAAGCAGCTGCGGTTATGCTTGTTATAGATCTCGTCGTAAAGTGGTACCAGATCAGGATATTTTCCGGCGATATAATCCATAATTGTCTTTTTGAAACCGCCTCGAAGATTGAGATTTTCGAGCCAGAACAGATCACACTGATCCTTTACCCGCTCAAAGATTGCTTCAAAATCCGTGATACCGGGGAATACCGGGGATACGAAACAGACTGTACGGATACCTGCTTCATATACCTGCTTCATAGCAGAGATACGGCGCTCAATGCTCGAAGCAGAGTCCATATCGTTCTTGAAATTTTCATCTAGTGTGTTGATCGACCATGAAACGGTTACACGTCCAAGCTTCTTCAGCAGATCAATATCCCGTACCACAAGATCCGACTTTGTGCAGATCAGAATATCTGCGTCACTGCCGATCAGCTGCTTCAGAAGTTTTCTGGTATTCCCGAATTGCTCCTCCTGTGGATTGTAGCCATCTGTCACAGAACCGATGACTACCCGCTGTCCGGCATATTTCTTCGGATTTTTAATTTCCGGCCAATGCTTCACATCAAGGAAAGTGCCCCATTCCTCCTTGTGCCCGGTAAAGCGCTTCATAAAAGAAGCATAGCAATACTTGCAGGCATGTGTACAGCCCACATAGGGATTGACCGAGTAACCGCCTACCGGCAGACTGGACCTAGTCATGATGTTTTTTGTTTCCACCTCACGAATGAGGATCCCATTTATTACTTCTTCCATGATTTCTGTACCTCTAACACTTTATTAAATTCTTCCGGCATCTCCTGAATCATATTTTCATCCCCTATGATAGGGACAAGGTCTTCCTTCATAAACACCGGAATGCCGAGCTTATGTGCCTGGTCCACCAGAGACCATGCCCATTCCGGCTCCGTATGAATCTTCCTGCTCTGAGCTCCGGTCATGGTGCCCACAACGATCCAATTGATTCTGGAAAGGTCAACTGTGCCGGGATCGTCGAATAACGGCTCAAAGGTAACATGGTAATGTTTTGCTCTGACATTTTTCCGAATGGCGTCGATACGCCACAGTTCTGCTTTCCTCGTCACCGTAACGCCAAACCATGCGTTTTCCAGATCGGTATCAAAATCCAGCAAATCAGGTCTCTTGGTAAGGAACAGGAACTGATGTTGTGGATTTTCACGGATCTTTGCAAACACCTCGTCTCTCCATTCCGGCTTCCATCCAGAGAGATCGCTCATGCCGGTGAGAAGAAAGTTCTGCGGACGTTTCTTTTCCATCATCCTGAGCTTGCCTGGAAAGAACTCAGGATCAGAGAAGTCATCAATCATATGCCAGCGTTTCACATTGTTGCGGGCATAGCAATATGTACATCCCACTTTGCAGCCAATGACGATATTCATGTTCTGAATCTGATCTTTGATACAAATACTCATGACTTCTGCCACTCCTCAAGATTCTTTCTGATGCGGTCGAGGAATTCCTCAAAGCGGGTAATTTCTTCCTCTGAAAAACCTTTGTAGTAAATACTGCCCATCTCATCCGATACAGAATCGTACTCGCCCTTTAAGGCATGTGCTTTCTCAGTCAGAAACAGAAGTGTTTTCCTTTTGTCCGTTTCAGACTGAACACGGCTTATCAGCCCTTGATTTTCCATTCTTTCCAGCATCGTAGTAAGAGATGTTATCGCTAATCCGCATTTAGTCGAAAGTGACCTGATTGAGATACCATCCTCCTGCCACAGCACATAAAGAATACGTCCCTGGGCTCCATTAAACGCATCAATATTCTTTTTACTGAGAATCTTCTCGAAAATCCGGTCTCCAAGTTGTTTTATTTTGGTGACAAGAAATCCTCCATTCATGTCCATACAAATGCTCCTATATAGTAGTTTATCAGAAACATACTATATAGGAGCTTTCTTGTCAACAATTTATATGTCTTAATAGGTAAATTCCGATTTCACGGCCAGTTCGACCGCGCTGTTTTCTTCCTCGGCAGACTCTCCTCCACCTCCCTTTTCACATAGGTCAATTCTGATTTATATCTTGGTATACGTATCTTGTCTTCTTCCAAGTGGCTTTGAAATCCTTACCATTTCATCTGTATATTATATCCGAATATCCTGCAGGTCCGCCGGGACAAAAGAAGAAAATGCCAATTGCCCCGAAAGATTCTCCCTGATTTTTCCGGATCGTCCATTTGATTTCATAGTCTGTAACCTCATGTTCAGGCTCTCATTCATTCAAAAGATTCCTTAAGTTTTCTCCGATATCACCTGTCAGGGCTACTGTCCTGTCTGCCAGCGCATCCGGAACGTTGATTTCTCCCGGCATATTCATCGTAATGAACTTCCAGGAAGGATATTCCGCTGCCGTTCCCATCGTCGGGGCTTTGATCAGCTGATTCCGGCTCCCAATGCCAAGCTCAAAGAGCAGAGCATTCTGCCCGGAATACTCCTGAAGGAATGCATAAAATCTCTGCCGCTGGCCGTTCCACTCCTCAGCCCCCTCCGTAAGGCCTTCGAAGTTACCTTCCACTTCGAAGATTCTGTCCCGGTCAAAACCATTCATCTGAAAATGCGCGTCGCCGTTACTGGTCACGATAAAATATGGTTTATTCCTGACAATTGAAAGCAGGTTTTTCATTACCTCACTGCCATGGTAGTCGTCAATTAAATACTGATGAACCGTCTGCATATATTCCTCATGATCGGCCGCCGTCATCGGCGTGAACACACCGCGGATCAGGCAGTCTGCGCCGTACTTCTGACGGAACTTCCCAAAGTACCTTCTGAACGACCCATTATCCGCAAAAATATGATACCCCTCCGCGATGGAAAGCCCGTTGCTCGCCGTAATCAGAATGGCATCCGTGTTTTTCAGCCAGTCTTTTGCCTCTTTATAATCGTTCACTTTATATTCCATCATTTTTCACCCTCTACGATCATACAGCTGTGACTTTCTTCTCCATTTCACTTCTTACATCCTCCAGCACTTTCCCAATATCGGCCTGGATAGCCAGTCCCCTGTCTTCAATTGCCTCCGGCAGGAACGCATAATCCTTGTTCACAGAAATATACGTCGTCTGTGGCAAACTGTTCACCAGTTCCCAGAACGGCTCCTGGATGAACATCGGTGTGAGTCTTCCGACGCCGAGTTCCAGGAAAAGAATCTTCTCGTCCTTATGCGCGAGAATGTAATCTGAAATCTTCTGATATTCCTCTTCGTATTTCTTACCGGTCAGGAAATTTCCATAACCCCGGACCCACGGAAACGTCTCAGCGCCGCAGTGCGGGCAGCGCGGGATCAGTTCCTTCGGCACCTCCGTGCCCTCACCCATGGCATCGATCATCTCCTGCACCGGTTTCACGGCATCCCATACCTCATCCGTGCAGCACCTGGAGCACTGGAAGAAGCGATGGTCGCCCTGAATCTGGGCGACTTTCGACTCCGAATACAGCTTTACGAACTGGGTGTCCTGATTTGTGGTCAGTACAAAGAATTCTTTATCCGCGAGGACCGCATCCAAATCCAGGTACGGCTTCCGAACCTCCGCATGCTGGGTGGTATGCAGGAATGTTGCCATATATCCCCAGAACTCCTCACGGGAATCCCAGTGGGCAAACGCACCGGCAAAAGCTCCTTTGAATCCGTATTTCTCCGCATACTTTCCGAAATATTTCCGGTAGGAGGCGTTGTCTTCATAATAGAAATCCCCGCCGCCTGCCGCGGAAAGGCCGGATGCTCCTCCGATGATCACGCAGTCCGCGTCCTTCACTTTCTGAACAAAATACTGAATCTGCTCTTCATAAGGGAGCGGCTCTTTCTTTGTCAGCGGAACCACAGTCCTGCCGGATGCATATACGTTGTAATATCTGGAATAATTGCTCATCTGTACTTCATTTACAATCTGCTCATAAAAGGTCATGATTTTCATTCCTCTCTCATTTTTGATTCTGCGATACAAGGTTAGCGACAGTTTATTGACACCTTGTCTATAAACTAATATACTTAAATTTGGAAAAATGAGAAGAACACATTCTCTCAAAAGAATAACTCCCGTACAGAATTGCAAAACTGTACAGGAGTTTCTCATGATCTGGAATATTCGATTGCAGATATCAGAGAAAGACGGTGAATAAAATGAAGTCACCAAATCAGAAAAAGACTGACCGAAGAACGTTATACACACAGATGGTCATCAAAGACGCGCTTCTGGAACTGAATAAAGAAACCGCCTATGACAAGATCAATGTCACTATGGTCTGCAGGCAGGCTGAGATTGCCCGTGCTACCTTTTACCTGCATTTTGACAGCCTGGATGAAGTACTGGACAGTGTCATCGATGACGCCCTCCTCTTTTCAGAGAGCGGCTCCGGAACGGTTGTTGATGTACTCGATATTATCCGCAGCGGCAGGTCAGATGTGCTCCGTGAGAACGAAACCGTCCTGCCCGCCTGCCAGCGGATCGCTGATTCTGATAAATATCATCACTTGTTTATGGACGTATCTGTCAGCGACCATATCATCCAGAGGATTGCCGCTCATGAGCATGACAAAGTTGTCCCGGATCTTATGGCGCATACCGGCCTCGCCACAGATGAAGCCGAGATGCTTTTTAAGTTCATCCTTAACGGATCTTTCGCTGTAAACAGGAGCCTTAGCTGGGAGAAAAATGAACGATGGTACCGGTACCAGAAGATCCTTGGCAGATTTATTAATGCCGGGATAGAGAGATAATCACATCGCCACTTCTGTTACCATCCCCGCCTTCATGGTAAAGTGCATTCTGTCCGGGAAGACTTCGATCTTTTCAACGAAGTCCCGGACAGAAAACGCGGCACCCGCCTCTCTTCTCAGAAAGACGGATGCCGCAGAAATGGCTTAAACACGGGCTTTTTCGGCCCTCTTTCAATTTGTTCTTGTTAGCAGAGCCACGGTCTCGACGTTGTTCCACGTGAGCAACAAAAACTCCATGGCGGTATTGCTCCTGATCAAGCATTCACAAGTTTCAGAAACTTTTTATCGTTCATCTGCTCATTCGTAATATATTCTCCGTCATGAAACAACGCATAGTTTGTAATCGGAGTCGGAGTATTCTGTGCTTTCTCTCTGCTTTCGATATGGATCGCATGGAATGGTATATCATTTTCTCTGGCAGTCTGCTCCAGCACTGGAACATACTTCGCATTGAACGGACACTGGCTGGTGTAATACAGTACATAACCTTTTTCTTCTATGCGCGGATGCTTTGCACATTCCCTGAAATGAGGCTTGTCTGCATCCGTCACAAATGGCAAGTACCACAACTGAATGCCATTGTCCGCCTCGTCGCATACGGTAAAGCCCTTATATTTCAGAAACTTAGGGTCGGCAAGGAACGGCTTCTTCTTAGCTGCTGCTAATATACACAGCCCTTTCTTCCCCTTTTCTTTACTGTCCTCAATACAGGCGTTCAGCAATTCTGCAGAATAGCCATGACCTTTGAAGGAACCGGACACCCACAGGCAATCGATATACATATAGCCGTCAGCCTGGATTGGAACCCACGCGTTCTCAGCCGGGATATATTCTATAAAGCACTTTCCCCGCTCCACACTCTTCAGAAAGACAAGCCCCTCTTCAAACCTGTCGGCCAGCCACGCCTTCTTCGATGACACCTGAACATCCTTATTATTGGAAATGGCACAGCAGATATGCTCCTTTTCCAGATTTTCCTTTGTAACTCTGATGTACTCCATCGGATCAATTCTCCTTCACTTTTATCGGATGACGGATCACGGTCCTCAGCTTCTCCGGTGCTGCTTTCCGCGCATCGCTCAGATAAATCTCATGGTGCATGCGTTCGTCCGTAATATCAAGAGCATATCCCTGCTCTTCCATAAATCTGTGCATCGCCGCTACCGTGGCAGGCTCATCATCATAAGCCCCGATATGCATACACTGAACACACAGCCCTTCATCATAGGTAAAAAACTCAACTTTCGAAAAATCCTGTTTCTTTTTTGCCGCAGCTTCTTTGACAGCCCAGTCAAAATCATCTTTCGTCACAAAATCCGGCAGACGGATGACGGAGATCCACCGGAAAGAATCCTTATGGGTATAATCGACACCGATCACTCCATCCTGCCACCAGAATCCTTCCAAAGGCGGCACCACATAATCAAAATATCCATCGATCTGATAGCTGCCTTTCTTACTCATCTTGATCGTAAAAGCAATACCGTACAGAAGACCTATCGCCTGTTTGTACTCGCCTTCCTCATCATTGGGATCCCCGCTGCCGCGTACCGCGATAAAATTCATTTCCGGCACAGTTACTATTGAAGGTGTTCCTTTCGGCATATAGAATTCTTGGTATTCTTTTTTGAAATCAAATGCCATAAATGATAATCCTCCTCATAAAGCTGTAATGTCTCCTCTGCATTCCTGCGGATAATATCCCGCGCTTCTGCCGGCTCCAGCACTTCAGCCTTCGCTCCGAAAGTCATGAGCCAGGTCACAAGGTTTTCCATATCCGTGTAGTCCGCTGTAAAGAGCAGTCTTCCATCATCCGCTTCTGTAAAGCAATCAGGTCCGAAGTCTTCGATCAGGCGCCATTTCATATCCGGTGAAAATAACGCCTTAACCTTAATCTCACCCGGAAATATTTTTTCAGCTGAAAGATCCGGCATAGGTGCATCTCGACAGACAAATTCTTTATCCGTTTCTGTAACGCGATCCATGCGATTCAGCTTAAACAATCTGTAATCCTTACGATCCATACACCAGCCCCAAAGGTACCAGCTTGACCATCGAAATACCAGATAATAAGGTTCAACCGTCCGCTCGCTGTCACCGGACGGAGCATAATACCGAAACCGGACCATGTGCCTGTCTCCGATCGCATCCTGTATCGTTTCTATCTTCGGCGCCAGCGAATCCCGATACCACGATGACAGATCGATCAAAATGGAATCCCGTCCGCTGATGAACTCAGAAGATCCCGCCTGTATTTTTTCCATCAGCTGACCGTAATAACTGCTCCCGCTCACGCTGTCCAGGCTTCTCAGTCCTGCAAGGATCATCTGCATGTCCCTTGATGTCAGGATCGTCCTGTCCATCCGGTATCCGTCCATAATACTGATCCCGCCGCCAGTGCCCTGAACTGTACGAACAGGAATACCGGCCTTGCAAAGGTCCTCAATATCTCGGTTAATCGTTCTGCGAGACACTTCAAACCTTTCTGCCAGTTCCGGAGCTGTTGTCTTGTCTTCCTGCAATAAGATTGACAATATTCCTATCAGCCTGTCTATCTTCATGTTCTCTTACGCTCCATTTATATACTAACGCATATAACACGACATCTGTATGTCATGTTTATTATATCAAAGCAATGCAATTTCAGCAAAAGGAAAACCTGTGGAAATCCCATATCACGGTTCATTCCACAGGTTTTTTCACATACTCTTCAAACTTTAGTAGTCTGTCAAATGTCTTTCTCTGAACTCTTGATCCTGTAATAATCCTCAGCATCAACGCTAATCTCAACACAGTCCTTCGGCTTCGCATTTTTGTTGCTCAAGAGGACAACGGTCTCGACGTGCACCGAGACAGTAGAAAAAATAATCATACTGCTTCATGCTGTCTGGGAATTGGTCAAGGTAGAACCATGCTGTTCGGAAATTGATCGAAAATATGATGTTGCTCCATTACCTTCAATGATATCAGCGACATTGCAAAACACATTGAACTGGAATTTGACTTTCCTATTTTCTTAAAATCTCATGTGGAGCTTCTATTTCATTTGCCAAGGTATGCTCTGTTAATTCTGACATCAATTTCAATTTTTTATTAATCAATGGTCGCATACAATTAGGAACATGTTCCTGATGCGCTCTGTGGATCGCTACACATTCCTTACAGTTTCCGTGATAACGACAGGCTTTCAGGCAAGGACAGTGATCTTTGTCTTTATACTCCTTACGAAATTCCGCTGCAAATTCTTCTTGCAGTCTCAGTCCCTCGACACGGTTTCCCTTATGAAATTCTACCATTGCATCCAGTTCTTTCTGGTTCCCTTCAATCTTCATGTTATTATAGCGCCTCCATTTCAACTATTCCTCATTCTCTGATAAATTCCCGTTTGGCGACTTCCCGGTAAACGGGAATTTGTTTGTACAATGTTCAAGATATAACTGTTATTATGTCTTGATTAGAGTACAAACTCATATAAGAGGAACTTCCTCGGTACTCCAATATCAACATATGTGATTTCAACCTTATCCACATACTTAAATCCAAACGACATATACATTTTCTGTGGAATATCATTTCCCTCTATGCAATCAAGACGAATTGATTTAAGGTTTCTTTCCCTTGCTGTGTCAATTGCGTGTTGAACTAACTGCTTCGAGTATCCATGACCTCCATATTCCGGAAGGACACGCAAGGCATGAAGAACTACTGTCTCGTTATCATTTGCATCAATAAGCCATTTAACTGCGTGATACGCCTCATCACGATCATGATTCATAATATACGCTGCAACAATTCGACCATCTTCAATACCGATAAACTGATTTCTCTCTTTGATTGCATCTTTGATCATTTCATCTGGAGGGAAACCACCTTTATCTCCCTCCGGCAGAAAATCTTTTCCGCTCAAGACTTTACACATACCGTCATAAAACTGTCGCAATTCTATAAAATTTTTCTCTTCTGCATATCTGATAATCATAGAAATCTATTACCTCCAACTTCCGATTTCACGGCCAGTTCGACCGCGCTGTTTTCTTCCTCGGCAAACTCTCCTCCGCCTCCTCTTTGGTAGAAAAGAGTCGATGCTCCTTGACCTTTATGCCACCGTCACTATCGGCAAAGCGGATGGTGTAAAATCCGCCACCGAACTTCAATATCCTTACTTTCCGGATGATGCGGTTCGATTCCACAAGGAAAGCCGTGTCACCGGGATTAAATTTCTTATCCATAGACACCTCATATCTACTTTCTGGCTTTCACGATCTCTCTGAACTCATCCCGCACAATAGAATATGAGATAAGATTTACCACCAAGTCGATAACATCCGGCTCATCCAGTCGGAGCAGATGGTCGGCTGTGATACTGCCCAGATAGTATTTGTCCTCTGTTAATATCTTCGGATACCGTCTGCTGACCATTTCCCGCAGTTCTGATTTTTTTCCGCTGCCAATACTGCCTATTGCGATCCTGCCGTTGTGATAGAATTTGACCGTTTTGCCCGCTGCCACAGCATCCTCATCTACAACCATCTGAAGTGCATGGTGGGAAGTCTTTTCATTATCGTGCGCCACACAGATACAGGTCAGCGGATGTTTCCCGGGTATATTGTTATCGATCCACGATGCCTTCATATAGGTGGTGAGTCCGATTGAAAAAATCTCCGTGTTGTCGTCTATGCTGACGAGGAATGAACGATAAGGACCATAGAACTGCCCTCCTGCGGCATTGCCATAAGTTAGCATCCTAACACCGTAGTCCTCCAGCAGTTCAAACATGCCATATTTCCCAGTCGGCATTTTTACCCTTACATCAAGCAGCCCTTCCCAGAGGTTAAAAACCGGAAGTGCCAGTTCCATCGGTGTATACTTGCTGATACCCGTATAATAACCGTCCTCATCTTCAGCGAAGGCACTGCGCAGTGCTTCTTCAAGTTTATCAAATGGAATCCGCTCCGGCACTGCCTCCTGCTCGACAGGAACACAATCGCCAGTCAGCATATCGGCATATTTCGGCAATTCCTCTATCTGAACATACTGCTTTTTAGTCTCATCGTATTTATAGCAGAACTCACGGTCACCATTGATCAGCAAGGTATAGATACTGCCCAAGGCGTCACTGTAATCAAGTACCTGGTTCATCGCCTTCTCATCCAGCGGAACCTTCTCCGCTTTACATTCAATGACCGTCAGAGGGAAAGCGTCATTGTCCTTGTTTTTTCCAAGCACTACGATATCTGCTCTGTCCCTGGATTTCAGTCCATAATGGGAAAGATGCTCCTCAACCTGCACCATCCCCGCAGGTACTTCCAGAACATCAAGAAGATATGAAATCACCTTCTGTCGAACTGTTTCTTCCGGGGTAATGTATATGAGCCGCTTTCTTATCGGATCGAGATAGCAATCCCGTCCATTCCTTTTATATATTTTCGGCAGCTTTGCCTTTGATAGATCCAACTACTCCGCCTCCATTTTCGCATAAGTTAATCCTGATTTATATCTTGGAATACATATCTTGTCTTCTTCCAAGTGGCTTTGAAATCAGTGGCAATTATATCCATTTCTCATTAGCACAATTTCGTTACTTAGTATATCATATTTGGAATTCGTGAAAAACAGAAAAGCCGTCCCGATAGTCCGAGACGGCAAAATACTGTCAATATTAAATTGTGATGTCTTCATGTGCACCGCTTATTACCGTGATGGTGAGTTTATCGGGAAAGATCTTGATCTCCTTGATAAAGTTTCGAACCAGTTTTTCATCATAAGCGAGCACCTTATCCTTGGACTTCTCGATGGATTCGCGGAGAGCCTTGATGCGTTCCTTATCCCGCTCTTCCACTGCCTGCCCAGCTTCAATCTCTGTCTTTCTGCTTCTTAACTGCTGCACTCTTTCAGCAAGTCCTGTGATGTCCCGATGTGCTTTCACTCCGGCGAGAATATCCTTCTGCAGGTCAGCGATCTCTTGGTTGATATCCTCTAATTCAGTAGCTGGATTTTCTCCGAGCAAGTTCATTACTTCATTGCTGATAGCCATGTACTCCTGATCCCCATCGATGATCAGATCCTGCACGGCCTTTACAACTGATTTCTGCAAATCTTCCTCATACACCGTTCGGGATCTACATTCGGACTTTTTGCCTTTTTCAAACGATCCCTGCATCGCCACACGATTTGTTTCTGTCCTCTGATAACCCATTGTGTTCTTTGAAAACGCTCTCCGCATTCCCCGCAGATCACCTTTCCACTCATTGCGATATGGCTTGAGTACACCCCGTTCAGCTTTCCTTCCCTACGAAGCTGTGCCCGTCTTACCATCTCAGTCTGCACTTCGAAATAGAGTTCTCTTGGAATAATTGCAGGATGGTCATTCTTCACATAATACTGCGGCAGGTAATCCTCATTTTTCACCCGTTTCTTCTGCAAAGTATCAATCGTTACCGTCTTCTGCAACAGGGCATCACCGATGTATTTCTCATTTGACAGGATCTGCTGAATGTTCGTCCCCTGCCACCTTGTATTTCCCGCACCATTCTTGATGCCATCTCGCTCGAGTCCCTTGGCAATGCTGATAGTGCTTCCGCCTTCGAGGTATTCCCGATAGATGCGTTTTACGATCTCTGCCTCTTCTGGTACGATCACCAGTTTTCCATCCTCTCCTTTGGTGTACCCAAGGAAGCGATTGTAGTTTACATTTACTTTGCCTTGCTGATAACGATACTGCAATCCAATCTTGACGTTCTGCGACAGGGATTCGCTCTCCTGCTGAGCAAGGGACGAAAGGATCGTAAGGAGCACCTCACCGTTTGCATCCAGTGTGTTGATCCCTTCCTTCTCAAAATAAATCTCAATGTTCTTTGTCTTCAGTTTTCGTACAGTCTGAAGGCAATCGACCGTATTTCTGGCAAAGCGGCTGATGGACTTGGTGCGAATCATGTCAATCTTCCCATCCATTGCATCATCAACCATCTGATTGAACTGTTCACGCTTCTTCGTATTGGTGGCACTGATTCCTTCGTCGGCATAAATGCCGACCAAATTCCATGCCGGGTTCTTCTCAAGTTCCTCTTTAAAGTGCTTCACCTGAGCCTCGTAGCTCTCTTCCTGCTCATCCGAATCCGTTGATACCCTGCAGTATGCCGCAACGTTGATCTTCTTTTCATTATTCTTAACCACCCTGCTCCCGATTTTCTTCCGTGGAGGTATGATGGTTACCTCTGGTGCCCCTGCCATTATTCTCTCACCTCAATCTTTTCATAAATATATGCTGCTTTTTCTGACGGATCCTCCGGAAGCTCACTTTCTTCCATTGTCCGTAGTTGAAACCTTGTCCCAGGAATCACAGGTATAGCCTGTCTTTTGGATCGTTTTCTTTTTACTTCCTTTCGCTTCTTCTGAACTGCCTCAAAGACTTTTTCATCAATGATTTCCGGGTAATAATCCGTGCCCCGATAACGTGAATCTTCCAAGATGCGACTGAACGACGAATGCGTCTTATCCAGACTCGACGCTTTTCGTACCTCCACAAGACTTCCTGTCTTAAGATATGTATCGAATATCAACTTCACCCGATCCGACTCAATTGGCTCCAGAACTGCTTTTCCATTCTCGATCCGATATCCGTATGGTATAGATCTCATGACAACTCCTCCTTCAAAAGTAATACGCATTTCAGTTTGAATCCAATAAGTGTTCTCGAATAGACAATCACCCCATCCACGAACTCTCGGAAGGCTTCTTCATCCATGTTCTTCGTGATACTTGCTTTCTTTAGAAATCGAGCCAGCTTTCCAGCTTCTGCTGTATACAAGTAGTTGTTTGTAAGGCTCATGGTAAGCGTCGTCTTCTTCGCACTCAAATCCATCTTTTCCTTATTCAACTGATTGAGTTCATTCTGATATGTTTCTGGATCTAGAACACCGTCCGCAGCAAGCTGCGTGATTGCTGCCTGTTGTTCCAAGACAAAAGAATACTTTGCTGACAACTCTGCTATTATTTTGTTCGTTCGGTCAGTATCAAAATTCTCAAGCTCTTTCACATAAGGTTCCATCAGCTGTCGTCTCGAAAAAATGAGCTTGTTCATCATTGTGACAAAAGCCGCCCTGATCTTAGCTTCCGGTATAGACTTTAAGGAGCAACTATTCAGATCCCTTACATGCATCGGACACGCCCATGCGCTGCCGATGTTCCCGCTTTTAATCACGACATGCTTCAAATGCGAACCGCAATGCGCGCAGGTAATCTTTCCTGTGAAAAGGTTACGATTCTGATATTTGGGATCTTCTTTATGAATTCCCCGATCAGTCCTTCTCTGAGCCATGACGGCATTTGCTCTTTCAAATGTTTCTCGGGAAATGATGGCGTCATGATCATTCTTCAGGTAATACTGCGCCTGCTCTCCGGTATTTTTCCTTTGATGGTACTCTTCATCAACGTAATGCTTCATGTAAAGGCAATCGCCAATATATCGCTCGTTTCTGAGAATCCCGCGGATTGTCGTGGGATGCCACTGTTTGCCTTTCTTCGGCGGCGTTATACTCATTGCATCCAGTTTTTGAGCGATCTTATTCGTGCCCATCCCATCAAGATATAAGCGAAAGATCATCCTGATGACCTCAGCCTGTTCCGGATTGATGATCATCTTTCCGTCCTTCATATCGTAACCGTAAGGCGGCGTTCCCTGCTTGTAGCTGCCATTCTGCATTCTGACATGAATACCCCATTTTTCATTGGTGGAGATACTTCTTGATTCGCTCTCAGCAAGACTGCTCATCACCGATAGCAAGAATTCGCTTCCCATGGTCTGTGTGTTGATGTTTTCCTTTTCAAAGTAAATCCCAACGCCATACCCGAGTAGTTCTCGCGTCATATTCAGGCAATCGATCTTGTTCCGGCTGAACCTTGAGATGCTCTTGGTAAGAATAAAATCAATCTTGCCCTCACTGGCATCCCCCAGCATCTTCTTCAGCGCTTTCCGATTTTCCGTCTTGGTACCACTGATTCCCTCGTCAAAGTACAAGCCGGAAAATTCCCAATCCGGATTGCTTTTGATGTAGTCCTCATAGTGTGAGCGCTGAGCTTCCAGACTTTCTTCCTGCTTGTCTGAGTCCGTCGAAACCCGGCAGTAAGCCGCGACTCTGAGCTTTTCTTTTTCTATTCTTTTGACCGGTTCAATTATCGTTATCGTTTTCACTGTCTCGGCCTCCTTTCTGTACGTGACATATTGGCTCTGAAGTGCAGTGATATCAACGAATATCCGGCAATAAAGCGGCAAGAATCGGGCTATATTTTGCACGAATGTGATGCTCGCATTTGGTATATTCCTTGTCGGTAATATCTCCATTGTCTCTGAGTTCATCAAGAAGTTTGACTGCAAGACGGTAACAATAATCATTGCGGTAGTCATCGAGTGTTCTCTCTGGCGGTGTCATATCAATCGGGAGGTGTCCGCATCCAAGCTCAACAACATTATTCTTTTCATTATCCATACTGCCTCTGTCCTCCTCGTAACTATGGCAGGACTATTCCTGCAATCGTATACGGACACAAAGGCAGCATTTTTGTGTTCAGAGGCGGGGAAAATTAGCTGAAAAAGCTGGAAATGGGCAAAAAAAATGGCTCAGTCCTAATTCCTGTTTTTTGTATGTTTGGGTATACACAATGATACGAGATCCATTTTTATATTCGTACTATATCTCCATCCCACATGGTGTCATATCAACAGGTTTTGGGATTGAGCCCTTTTCATTAGTTCTGTTCATCCACTTTCACTTCAAATAAAAAAAATGAGGGCGAATTTATTGCCATTGTCGGTCCTTCCAGATGCGGAAAGAGCACCCTGTTAAATATTGCCGGCATGATGCTTTCGCCGGACCAGGGAGAAGTGGATCTCTGCGGAAATAATGTCACTTCACTTCCCGGTAGAAAATGGACTAAAATTCGGAAAGAAGAGATCGGATTTATCTTTCAAAATCACCAGCTTCTGCCCTATCTCAAGGCCGGAGAACAGCTCTCGGTGCTTCTGAAGACCAAGCGGCAGGAAGTCGAGCAGCTCTTCCGGGAACTTGAAATTGAAAATATCATTGACCAGTATCCGGCCAAACTCTCCGGTGGAGAACGGCAGCGGGTTGCCATTGCCAGAGCCTTCGCGACCAATGCCAAGCTGATCCTTGCAGATGAGCCGACGGCCTCCCTGGATTCTCAGCGTGGCAGACATGCAGTCGAAATGATTCAGATGGAAGTTCATAAGAGAAATAAGGCCGCAATTATGGTGACCCATGATGAACGCGTTCTGGATCTGGTCGATAAAATCTATCGAATGGAGGATGGTAAGCTGAAAGCTGTCTGACCATTGTCGTATTCCCGGCAACAAACATCAACTCCTGCAGTGCTTGCTGCAGGAGTTTTTTCGTAAAAAAGCGAAACAAACGAAGGTAACGAAATTCTTGTTAAAACAAGTCAGGAACAGGAATTTATGCTATACTGTTGATAATTTCCAACGTTCAAACCTTCTCGAAATAAAGGAGCAAAATGAAACTGTTTCCCATCGTATATGCTGATTTGATCAGTGCCGCCATCGTTCTATATGTGTGGATCCGGATCTATGCCAATCCCACTTTAGAAACAAAAGCAGTACACCTATTTCGAAATATCGGGATCACTATATTCGTCACTTTGGTCCTGGATCATATCTGGGAATATTTCTATGAGATCTCCGATCTGTCCAAGGCTTCCCGGCATTTACTGAATACCATATCAAGCCTGGAATTCCTATGTATCCCTGTGATCCTCTTTTTTCTTCTGATGTATCACAGAGACCAGTGGGATCTCGGAGACACTCTTGCCCTGGCAGCAGACGCCGGTCTTCTGATTCTAAATCTTTTAAATATCTGGATTCCTACGTATGCAAAAACCACCAAGGGTCTTTATATGGAAAACGCCCCTGCGGCAAAATGGATCTACACGGGGATTGTCCTTCTCTTTTGCTTTATTCTTACGCATGATATCCTCTTATCTCATGATATTGATGTAGAAAACCGCATCATGGTCATTTTCACTGCCTTGATTGCAGCACTCGGCTCAGCCAGCTGTTATTTCGACGGCGATGTCGTAGCGGTCTGGGAATGCGTTTCCATTGTCTATCTCTTGCTGTTTCTTACTTTTGTCCGTATCTTCGATAAGACCGATCAGGTGACCGGCATTCCCAATCGCAATGCTTTTACCCTGGCCTTCTTCCGAAAGAAAAAGAAGTTAGCGCCGGTTCTGGTATCCTTTGATCTGAATCATCTGAAAAACTTTAATGATAATATGGGACATAGCACAGGAGATCAGTATCTCTTTGCTTTTGCCATGACCGCTCAGAAAGAATTAAAGCCCTATGGTAAGCTTTACCGTGTCGGTGGTGATGAATTCTGCCTGATTTCCTATGATGATCCGAAAGGGATCCAGGCCGTCATTGACAGGCTGCAGGAGATGGAGAGATCCGATTCGGCTTTCGGCGATTTCCCCTTGGATTTTGCTTATGGCATAGCGATCCGAAGCGAGGGCGAATCCAATGAAACGCTCTATAAACGGGCGGATGCTTTGATGTATGAAAACAAACGAAAGAATGAGAGCGGACAGGCGCGGATGTGAATGAGATATGTCCTGCCACAATGCGCATATATAAGTAAAAAAAGGGGCTGTGAAATAATCAGCTCATGAAAAAAAGAGAAGTAATAGCTGGAAACAGCCGATTACTTCTCTTTTTTCATGGTAAAATATTACCATGAACAAACCAATTCTTATAATACACTAAATCAGGGCGTTTTACCATTTTTTATTTCAGATTGCTTGGCTGATGCGGGATATGGCTCGTTCAATAATTATATCTTTTGCGAGCAAAAAGACATGGAAAAGTACATGAAGTTCACAATGTTTAAAAAGGAGACGACCGATAAGAAATATCACAACGATCCATTCAGAGCTGTTAATTTTGAGATCGGTGATGATGGGAAAATGCGTTGTCCTAATGGGAAGAGCTTCAACTTTCTATACAGGAAGCATGTAAAAGGAAACCAGTATGGCCGGCAAGAAGAAGTCTATCAGTGTGAAGACTGCAGTGGTTGTCCCTATGCATCGAAGTGTAAGAAAACAGATAAAAACAAGACCGTAAGAATAAACGAAGAACTGACCGCTATGCATCAGGAGGTTATAAATAATCTTGAAAGCATCCATGGAGCACTCCTTAGAATGAACAGATCCATTCAAGCGGAAGGTACTTTCGGAATCATAAAAAATGATCGTTGGTATAAAAGAATAGTCCGAAAAGGAATAGAATCCGTAAAACTTGAGGTTCTTTTGGTTTCAATAGGTCATAACTTATATAAATATCACAATAAAAAGATGCGTCTCCAAGAAGCTGCCTAATAAAAAAAGTTTGTAGTTTTTGGGGAAAGGGGCATTATACTCTATTTTTGCCAGAAACAGCATACCTCACAAAAAATGATATAAAAAGGGAGCTGGAAAAAATGATTATCTCATTTTTTCACAGCCCCCTTTTTTCTATTTCTGCTCAAATAGCCTTTCCACAGTTACAACCCCTGAAAATAGCAAAGCCACAGTCTCGCCAGTTAAAAATTCATCAAAATAGCCTTCCCACAGTCACGCCCGACCAACTTTCACATTTTTTCTAAAAGAAAATGCGGCACCCGCCTCTCTTCTCAGAAAGACGGATGCCGCAGAAATGGCTTAAACACGGGCTTTTCCAGCCCTCTTTCAATTTTTTCTTGTTAGCAGAGCCACGGTCTCGACGTGCCCCGAGACAGTTGAAAATATAATCACGCTGCCTGACTGTTTGCGGGAACATGTCAATAATTCGCCTCTGTTTGCGGAAACATATCTAAAACTCAGGCATCAAATGAGGAAACATATCTAAAGGAATCAAGGCGACAAACTGGAATTTGAGTCTCTGTAAAGCTGGAATTAACCCATACAATTATTTTAATTTAGAGGTTCTTACGCAATTATCCGTATTTTGTAATTTTTCAATACTGGAATGCCAGTGTAAATCAGCATTCTCCATTTTTATTAAAGCGAAAAACGTAAAATTGCGGAAGAACCAATTTAGATATTCACAATTTTACTTGCCACAGTATCTCGAAAAACACTGTCATGTTCTACCAGGAGCATGGTCGGGGCAAACTCCGTTATGAGTTGTTCAATCTGCATACGTGAGTACACATCAATAAAGTTGAGCGGTTCATCCCATACATACAAGTGTGCCTTTTCACAAAGGCTTTTCGCAATTAGGACTTTCTTCTTTTGCCCGCCAGAAAAGTCTTTAATATCCTTTTCAAACTGTACACGCTCAAAGTCCATTTTCCTAAGAATTGCCTTGAACAAACTTTCATCAAGGTTGTTTTCTTCTGCAAACTCGGAAAGGGTTCCACATAAATACGATGTATCCTGTGGCACATAAGAAATTACAAGCCCAGAGCCAAGTGTTACTGTACCCGTATAATCTATGGACTGCCCGACTACCAACTTTAACAGGCTACTTTTGCCACTGCCGTTCTTTCCATCAAGCACAATGCGTTCTCCCTGTCTTATTTCAAACGAAACGGGTTCACAAACTGAAATGCCATCATAATAAACTACTACATTCGATAATGATGCAAGCAAATCTGTATGGTAATTAAGCGGTTGTATCTTGAGGGCTTCTGCGGTTTCCATATTTTTCAGCAATGCTGATTTTTGTTCGATTGTCTGTTGTTGTCTCGCTTCTATAGATTTTGAACGCTTCATCATTTTGGCGGCTTTATGACCGACATAACCTTTATCTGCTGCCCCAATTTTGGAAGCTTCTACACGTTCAGACCATACTGCAGCGCGTTTTGCCGACTGCTGTAATCGTCTGATGTCCTTTTGCAAACGTTCGTTCTGAGCCAGTTCAAATTCTTGCTGTCGCTCAAAATTTGACATCCATGATGAAAAGTTTCCTCTTTGCACTTCGATATTCGCTCGGTTAATCGATAGAATATAGTCAACACAATCGTCAAGAAAGCGACGATCGTGAGAAACTAAGATGAATCCCTTTTTCTTTTTCAGATATGCCGCCACACTTTTTCTCGCTTTGGCATCCAAATGGTTGGTAGGTTCATCAATCAGTAGGAAATGCCCTTCATTAAGAAAAAGAGCGGCAATTAAAACCTTTGTCTGCTCTCCGTTGGAAAGTGTTTCAAAAGGTCGCCAAAGCACATCGACATCAACATCAAGATAAGAAAGTTCTCGCATAAGTTCCCATTCTTCCGCAAGTGGGCAAATCTCCTGCAATATATCCTCTGTAATACGATTCTTATCTGAAACGGGATAAGGAAAATAATCAAACTGTACGGATGATAGGATTTTTCCACTATACTCATATTTCCCAAGCAGAAGATTCAGAAAGGTTGTTTTACCTCGTCCGTTTCTGCCCACAAAACCAAGCTTCCAATCGGTATCAACCTGGAAACTGACATTTTCAAAAACATTATCATAACTTGTCGGATATGAAAACGTAAGGTTTTCAATTTTAATCATTGACATAAATATTATCCTCCTTTGCATGTCATACGATACAAAGTCGGTTCGGTGAATGTTTACTACGTATAGATTTCACCAAAAGGAACCGACACTATACGGAGTGAATCATGTGTAACTATCTGTTCTGCACTATTCATAAAGCACCTCCAAAACAAAATAAGAGCCACAAGAAAGTTTATCCTTGCAGCTCGTCATAGCATAAAATAACACCACTAAGCAAAAGTGGCAACAGCACTATATTGAGTAAGATAGACATATAACTTTCTTGCAATAGACACAATAATGCCAAAGTATAGCACTACCGCATATTTTGATTTTATTTGCAAGAAAAGTTAATCATCTTCCCACCTCTTTCTAAATTTCAAAATATTATACCATAAATCGCAGGCAAATACAAGTGGTTATAAAAATTTAACAAATCGCTTATAATACAATCATATAACTTTACGCATTCCTTACTGACCGTAAAATTCCGATTTGTTAAACTCTTTAGCGACTCCATCTTCTTATCCTTCAGACAAGAAGCATCCCTCGCTCTAAAGGGCTCGGTCAATTCCGATTTTCACTACCGACCCACTTCTTTGCGTGGAAGTTTATCAAATATAACCATCTGATATTTTCTATAGACTCATTTAGGCCCAATGTTAGTTTAATATGGTAGCATTATCTTGCCAACAGGAAAAGCCGCCCCGGAATCCCGAGACGGCATGAAATATTTTCATCCTTAAATTATGATGTCCTCTTTTGCTCCACCCTTCACCATGATGGTGAGCTTGGCAGGGAAGACCCTGATCTCCTCTATGAAGTTTCGCACCAGCTGCTCATCATAGGCGAGCACCTTATCCTTTGCTTTCTCGACGGATTCCCGCAAAGCAGCAACCCGTTCTTCGTCGCGCTTCCGTTCCGACTTTGTGGTCTCAATCTCGTTTTTTCTTTCTCTGAGCTGCTGGATCTGTTCAGCAAGCTCCGTTGTATTCTTTCCGGCCTTGACCCGGGAAAGAACCTGCTGCTGAAGCTCGACCAGTTTGGAATTGATGTCGGCAAGTACAATATCCGTGTTTCCTGTGGTCAATTCCTGCACATCCGAGCATATGTCGTTGTATATTCTGTCCTCATCAAGGATCAGATCCTGTACCGCTTTGACGACAGCTTTCTGAAGATCGGCTTCTCTTATCGTTCTGGAATGACAGCCGCTTTTTTTGCCCTTTTGCAGGCGTGATCTGCATCTCCACACAAGTACTTTCTCCCCTTTCAGGATCCAGTGTGTTCGCTGAAATGACGCACCGCATTCACCGCAGATCACCTTGCCACTCATAGCAATATGGCTACAATATTTCTCATTCAGCTTTCCTTCTCGGCGGAGTTCAGAACGTCGTGTCATTTCAGCCTGGACTTCGAAGAACAGCTCCTTCGGTATTATCGCGGGATGATCGTCTTTGACATAGTACTGTGGCAAGTGGTCGACGTTCTTTACTCTTTTCTTCTGCAGCGTATCAATTGTGACGGTTTTCTGGAGCAGCGCATCTCCTATGTACTTCTCGTTGGAAAGGATTTTCTGTACAGTTGTTCCGTACCATTTTGTTTTCCCGTCCCCGGTTTTAATACCATCATGCTCGAGCCCTTTTGCAATGCTGATGGTGCTTCCGCCCTCAAGATACTCACGATAAATTCTTTTCACTACTTCCGCCTCTTCAGGTACGATCTCCAGCTTTCCATCCTCACCTTTTGTATATCCTAGAAATCTATTGTAGTTCACATTTACTTTGCCCCGTTGAAATCTGTACTGGTATCCCAGCTTTACGTTCTGCGATAAGGATTCACTCTCCTGCTGCGCCAGCGATGAAAGGATCGTCAGAAGGACCTCTCCATTTGCGTCGAGAGTATTGATACCTTCCTTCTCGAAATAAATACCGATGTTCTTTGTTCTGAGCTTCCGCACCGTCTGCAGGCAATCAACCGTATTTCTGGCGAATCGGCTGATCGATTTCGTGCGGATCATATCAATCTTCCCAGCCATCGCGTCATCAATCATCTGATTGAACTGATCACGCTTCTTGGTGTTTGTGGCGCTGATCCCATCGTCGGCATAAATCCCAGCCGACACCCATGCCGGATTCTTCTGTAATTCCTCTTTAAAGTGCTTAACCTGGGCATCGTAGCTTTCTTCCTGTTCGTCAGAATCCGTGGAAACCCGGCAGTATGCTGCTACGTGAATCTTCTTCTCATTTTCCTTTACCACCCGGTTCCCGATTTTCTTTCTGGCCGGAATGATGATAACCTCTGGTGCGTTTGCCATTATTCCTTCACCTCAATTCTTTCATATACATAAGCTGCTCTCGCAACTGGATCCTTCGGAAGTTCATCGTCCTTGTAATCCAGAAAGCGAAACTTGGTCCCGGGCATAATCTCCGTGGTCCTGATTGCAGGTCTCTTTTTCTTCTTCCGTTTTGCCTGAACCTCATCAAAGGTCTTTCCATCAATGATTTCCGGATAGAAGTCATCGCCTTTGTATCTGGGATTCTTGAGCATAAGAGACATGAATGGATGATTCTTTTGAATTCCCGAATCCCTAAGTGCCTGTGCTAAATTGCCATTCTTTGCGAATGAAGCAAAAGCAGCCCTCACCCGATCGGCCTCTCTGGGCTCAATGACCGGCTCTCCATTTTCGATCCGATAGCCATAAAGCACTGATCTCATTTCAATTCCTCCTTCAGCTCGAGTCCGCAGCTCAACCGGAACCCGATCATATTTCTCGAATACACGGCGATCTCATCAACGAACTCCAGAAATGCATTCTCGTCCATCTCTCTCGTGATGTTGTGGTCTCTCAGGTATCTGAGAAGTCGTCCCGCCTCGGTAGTGAATTTGTAGTTATTTGAAATGGCCATCGTCAGCGATGCCTTTTTCGATCCGAGGTCGTTCTTCTTATCGTTCAGGTCGGCAAGCTCTTTCTGGCATGTTGAAGGGTCGAGCACCCCATCAGCTGCAAGCTGCATGATCGCGGCCTGCTGTTTCAGAAGGGCCGAATACTTCTCGTCAATCTCGCCGATTTCCTTATCCGCTGTCTCTGTATCTAGGCTTTCAAGGTTTCTAATATATGGCTCCAGCACCTGACGCCGTGCAAAGATGAGCTTGTTCATCATGGTCGTAAACGCTGCTCGAATCTTGCTATCCTCAAGCACCTTAAGTGGACACTTGTCTTTATCACGAATGTGGGTAGGACATGCCCATGCATCATAAAACCCACTCTTTCTGCCGCTGCGTACAACATGCTTCAAGTGAGCCCCGCACTGCTGACAAACCATTTTCCCAGTGAAGAGGTGATTGGTTTGATAGGTGCCATCTCCATCCCGAATTTTTCTTTCCTTCTTCCTTTGTCCAATCAGGTGCTGTACTTTTTCAAAATCCTCCTGGGTAATGATAGGCTCGTGCGTATTCTTCAGATAATACTGGTCTACTTCACCGTGATTGTAATGATGATTGTATTCTTCATCAGTGAAAGTCTTCATGTAGAGCGTGTCTCCGATATACCGCTCATTGTGAAGCATGCCTCGTATGTTTGATGCACTCCACATTTTCCCGTTTCTAGGGGTCTTGATTCCGAGTTCATTCAGCTTATTGGCAATTTTATAGGACCCCATTCCATCAAGAGCCATGGAAAAGACCATCCTTACTATCTCTGCCTGCTCCTTATTGACGACCAGCTTCCCGTCATCGATGTCGTACCCATAAGGAGGTGTCCCCTGCTTATAGGTTCCACTCTTCATTCGGACCTTGATGCCCCACTTTTCATTGGTAGAAATGCTTCTCGATTCACTTTCTGCAAGGCTGCTCATGACTGCCAGCAGGAACTCGCTTCCCATCGTCAGTGTGTTGATGTTCTCCTTCTCAAAGTAGATCCCTACACCGCAGGCAGAAAGCTCCCGAGTCATATTCAGACAGTCGATCTTGTTCCGACTGAATCTTGAAATGCTTTTTGTCAGAATAAAATCGATCTTGCCCTGCTTCGCATCTTCGAGCATCTTTGCCAGCGCCTCTCTTCTCTCCGTCGAGGTACCGCTGACTGCCTCGTCGTAGTAAAGCCCTGCAAACTCCCAGTCGGGATTACTTTTTATGTAATCCTCGTAGTGCTCTCTCTGTGCCGTCAGGCTTTCTTCCTGCTCAGCGGATCCCGTTGAAACTCTGCAGTAAGCAGCTACCTTCAGTTTCTTCTTGTCATCCTTCTTCGAAGGATCGATCGTAGTTATCGTTGCCACCGTCTCGGCCTCCTTTCTGTACGTGACATATTCGCTCTGGAACCCGATGTTATCAACGAATTTCAGGCATTATCTCCGCCAGAAACGGAGCATATTTTTCACGAAAATGGAGCTCACATTTTGCGTATTCCTTGTCAGTAATATCCCCGTTTTCACGGAGCTCATCGAGAAGCTTCACCGCTAAGTGATAGCTATAATCAGCCCGATAATCATCGAGCGTTCTGTCCGGCGGAGTCATATCAATCGGGAGGCGCCCGCATTCAAGCTCGACAACCTGATTCTTTTCATTCTTATTTTTTTCCATACTGCCTCGGTCCTCCTCGTAGCTGTGGCAGGACTGCCCCTGCAGTCAGATACGGACACAAAGGCAGTGTTTTTGTGTTTGGAGGCATAGCAATTTTCAAGAAGAATCAAAAATGGGCAAAAAAATAAAGGCTAGCGGCATTGCTGCCATTAGCCCAATCACCTTTCAATCAGATTAAATATTTTTTATAAATTTTTAGGGGAACTCATGTCTTTCCGCATATATAGAAGTAGAAGGAGGTCATAAGAATATGACTAGTTACACAATCGAAGAACTTTATCACCAGAACGCGACTATCCTCTTCCTCATCGACATGCTGGATGACATGTACTGGGACAACGTTGAGAGACTTGCTGATTTGGGAGACCAGAAGAGTATCGATCTAATCCGTGAAGTCGAAGCCACATTATGGAAAAACATGTGGTTTAACATTCATTAAACTGCTGGTGAAATCGTCAGCCAGGACAGCGACACGGAACAAGCGTACTTGGCGTTTATCTGCAAACGGCTCAAGCTGAATTTTAGGAAGCTGTCAGTAGAAGAACGGAAGTGGCTGAAAAAGATTGCGGAAAAATCCGACTTGCTGAAGAATCCAAAACCGCAGAGAGGACGAAGATAAAAAATGCCTGAACGGCGGT